>JAICEW010000323.1 GCA_025923995.1 Vicinamibacteria bacterium
CGCAACTACGCGTCGGACCACGCGCGCCACGACTGGGTGCTGGCGGTGGACGCCGACGAGCGGGTCACGCCCGCGCTGCGGGACGAGATCCAGTCGCTGCGCGCCGTTGGCTTCGAGCACGACGGCTACCGCATCCCCCGCGCCGCGCACTACCTGGGCCGGTTCATCCGCGCGACGGACTGGTACCCCGACCCGCAGCTGCGCCTGTACGACCGGCGGCGGGGACGGTGGCAGGGCGCGCTCGTCCACGAGTCCGTGCGCGTCGACGGCACGGTGGGCCGCCTGCGCGGGGACCTCGAGCACTTCACGTACCGCGACGTCAGCCACCACATGCAGACGATCGACCGCTACACCACGCTGTGGGCCGAACAGGCCTACGCCGAGGGGCAACGGGCGGGCGCCTGGTCGGCCGCCTTCACCTGCGGCTGGGCCTTCTTCCGGAACTACGTGCTCAAGCGCGGGTTCCTGCTGGGCAGCGCGGGGCTGACCGTCTCGACGCTCAACGCGTACTACACGTTCGCGAAGATGGCCAAGCTCGCGGAGCGGGCCCGCTCCGCGGCCGCGCGCGAATGAGGGTGGTGCACGTCGACTCCGCCTCCGGCTGGCGTGGAGGACAGAACCAGGTGCTGCTCACGGCCCAGGGCATGGCCGCGCGAGGTCACGAGGTGGTGCTGGCCTGCCAGCGCGGCGGCGTGCTGGAGTCGCGCGCGCTCGGCCGGGCTCGACGTCCGCCCGCTCGTCTTCCGGGGCGACCTCTGGCCCGCGGCCGCCTGGGGCCTGGCCGGACTGATGCGCCGGTTCGCGGCCGACGCCGCCCAGCTCCACGACCCGCACGCGCTGTCGGCGGGCGTGCTGGCGCGGGCGATGGGCGCGCGGACGCCCTTCGTCGCCACCCGCCGCGTGGACTTCCCCGTGAAGCGCGGGCTCTCGCGAGCCAAGTACCGCCGGGCCGGCCGTGTGATCGCGGTCAGCCGGGCGATCGCGGACGTGCTGGAGGCGGGAGGCCTGGCCAGCCACGCGGTGCGCGTCGTGTACGAGGGCGTGCGCGACCGCGCTCCCCAGCCGGGCGGCCGCGAGGCCCTGCGCGAGCTGGGGATCCCTGACGACGCGCCCGTGGTCGGCAACGTGGCTGCGCTCACCGACCACAAGGACCACCAGACGCTGCTGGCGGCGGCCGCCACCGTCGTCGCGCGCGTCCCCGCCGCGCGTTTCGTGATCGTGGGGGACGGCGAGCTGCGCGGCGCGCTCGAGTCGCGGGCACGCGAGCTGGGCCTCCGCGACCGGTGCGTGTTCGCGGGCTTCCGCACGGACCTCGACCGGCTCCTGCCCGCCTTCGACGTGTTCTGCCTCTCGTCGCACATGGAGGGGCTGGGGACGAGCCTGCTGGACGCGATGGCGTTCGGCCGGCCGGTGGTGGCGACCGGCGCGGGGGGCATCCCCGAGGCGGTGACCGACGGCGTCACCGGGCGCGTGGTTCCCGTGCGCGACGCGCCGGCGCTGGCGGACGCGCTGGCGGACGTCCTCCAGGATGGCGGGAAGCGCGCCGCCTTCGGCGCGGCCGGGCGCGAGCGGTTCCGGGAGCGGTTCACGGCGGACCTCATGGTCGAGCGCACGCTCGACGTGCTCCGGGAGGTCGCTTGAGGGTGCGCGCGGTCCTGAACCCGCGGGCGGGCCTGCGCGCGCGGCGCGCGATGGACGCGCTCAGCAGCGGGCTGCCGTCGTGGGAGCCGATCGACATCGCGCTCACGCAGGGGCCCGGGCACGCGACGGAGCTGGCCCGGGAGTCGGTGGAGCGCGGCGACGCCGCGGTGCTGGCCGTCGGCGGCGATGGCACCGTGAACGAGGTCGCGGCGGGCCTGGTGGGCTCGAAGACGGCGCTGGGCGTGATCCCGATGGGCTCGGGGAACGGCCTGGCCCGCACGCTCGGCCTGCCGCTCAAGCCCGAGGGCGCGCTCAACGCGCTCGAGCACGCGGTGGTGCGCCACATGGACGTGGGACGCGCGAACGGCGGGATCTTCCTCAACGTCGCGGGGGCCGGGTTCGACGCCGCCGTCGGCGAGGACTTCCACCACCACGGCCGCCGCGGCGGGCGGCGCGGCGTGCTCACCTACGTGCGGCTCTCCGCGGCTCGCGTCTTCTCGTACGTGCCCGGGACCTACTCGCTGCGCGCGGGCGAGGCGACCTTCGAGGGGCGCGCGCTGGTGGTCGCGTTCGTGAACGGCCGGCAGTACGGGGGCGGCGCGGTGCTCTCGCCCAAGGGACGGCTCGACGACGGCGTGCTCGACGTCGCGCTCATCGAGGCGGCGCCGGCCTGGGAGCTGCTGCTGGGCGCGCCCCGGCTGTTCCTGGGCGGGCTGGAGAGCTTCCGGCCCTTCCGGCTGCTGAGCTGCACCGAGGCGGTGCTGGAGGGGCCCGCGCCGTTCCCGCACCACCGCGACGGCGAGCCCGAGCCGGCGGTGACGCGGCTCGAGGTGCGCCTCCAGTCGCGCGCGCTCGAGGTGCTGGTCCCGCGCGAGATCGCGAGCGACCCGGACGGCCCGTTCGGGCCGGGGTAGCAGCGCTAGCGCGGCCGCGGACGCATGGGCGTGTCGAAAGCCAGGCCGCCCGCGGGATCGATGGCGACCGCCTTGCCCGCGAGTGCGCCGTAGGGCGCGTCGTTCGTCACGCTGATCGATCCCGCCTGCCCGCCGAGGGCAGGCACGCCACCGAGGTTCAACACGACCTGGCCCTTGGCCGGGACGACAGGCAGCGGAAGCCCCACGATCAGGTCCCCGGCTCCGGTCCAGAACCATAGCCGCCCGAGCACCGGCTCGTTCGTCGAGTTCTGGACGATCACGACCGTCACCTGGCCCCCGACGTTATTGAAGCGAGCGATGCGATACGTCGTGTCCCACGCGCGGAGGCCCATCACGTCGTCCGCGCCGCACTCGTCGTCGCAGCCGGTGCTGCGCACCCGCAGCAGCTCGTCCTGGACCGCCGCCGACGAGGCGTTCTCCCAGCGAAGGCTCCGGCTGGGGCCGGTGCCGACCGGCCGCGCCTCCGCCAGGACCTGCGACAGGTCCGGGCTCAGGCGCTGGAGCTGGATCTCGGCGCCGGGGCGGCCGAGGTCGCCGGACACCGCGTCCACCACGACCTCGTAGGACGAATACGGCTCCTGCAGCATCCAGAAATGGCTGGAACCGCCCTGCCCGATCGGCTGGAAGCGGCGTGCGCCATGAGCCACCTCGCCCAGTCGTACCCCCACGCTGTTCGCGTCCACGGCGTCGTTGTTGTCCGGCACGAGGTCCACGGCACCCGCGGGCGGAGAGACGCGCGCAGCGTTCACGAGGAAGCCCGACGTCGACGGCGCCACCGTGGCCGACAGCGCCAGCGTCGCCGATCCGCCCGAGCCGAGGCCGAGTCCGGTCCACAGACCGGTGACGGGATCGTACACGCCGGCGGACGGAGTGAAGACAGGAGCCTGCAGCCCGGCGGGCACATCGTCCTCGAGCGTGACGCTGCCGAGGGACCACGGTCCGAGGTTGCGGACCGTGAGGAGGTAGACGGCGTTCTGCCCGGGGAACAGGACGTGCGTCCCGTCTTCCATCGACAGCGCGAGATCGGCCTGCACCGAGCTCGTGACAAGTGTCGACGCGGAAGCGACGTTGTCGGCCAGGTCCGGGTCGAGCTCGACCGCCGACAAGGCGGCGGTCGACGCGTAGGTGCCGACCGCCGGCAGCGTCAGGCGCACCACCACGGTCGTGGACGTCCCGCCGGCCAACGTGCCCAGCGCGCAGGAGACCGAACCCGGGCCGGAAGTGCAGACAGGCGCGCCCGGCGTGGACGAGACGAAGGTCGATCCCGGCGGCAGCGCGACGTCGAGCCGCACGCCGGTCGCGGAGCCCGCGGCCGGGTTGCGCACAGTCCACGCGTACGCCACCTCCCCGCCGGCGAGAACCGGATCCGGAGCATCTTCGACCGAGAGCTCCAGGTCGCGCGCGATCGGACCCTGGTAGACACGCACCCCCATCTCGGCGACGTTGGCCACGATCTCGAGCAGGCCGTCCCTGTCCACGTCTGCGACGACGAGGTTGCCGGGGTACGCCACCGGAAACCAGTTCTGCGAGAGGAGACGGCCACTGGTCCACAGGATCGCGCCCGACCGCCCGTCGCGCAGGCGCAACTCCTCGTCCGCCGCCATGACCAGATCGGGAACACCGTCGCCGGTGAAGTCCCCCGCTGCCAGCCCCGTGACCTTGAGGGCCCCGGTGACGATCTCCTCCCGCACGGCGCCCGTCACGGGGTCGAGGAAGCGTATCTCGCCGTGGCGGGTGCCGACGGCGACCTCCGAGACCCCGTCGCCATCGCGGTCGACGAGCGCCAGCGCCGTCACCTCGTGGTTGCCGAGCTGGTGCGTGGTCCCGTTCACCCGATCGACCACGAACGCGAACCCCTCCCAGGAGGCCGCCACCATCTCCGGCGCCGGGTCGCCGTCTACGTTCCCGATGCGCAGCATCGGGGTCCAGTTCCAGAACCCCGGCAACGGCTCGGGGCTCTGCCACTCCATGGCACCGGTGGCGGCGTCGAGCAGGAACAGCGTCGCCTCCTGCGGGTACTGCACGGAGTTGGCGGCCACCACCACTTCCGGCGCGCCATCCCCGTCCACGTCGCCGTAAGCCAACGCGCCCAGGCTGTGGTCCGCCGACGGCGCGGTGCGCCACTGCTCGGCGTGCGTGACGCCGTCGTGCGCGACCACCAGGGCCTTGCCATACAGGTCGGCGTAGCCGACGAACGCCTCCAGCGCGGGATCGCCGTCCGCGTTGCCCGCCTCCAACGCCAGCAACGCGCCGGCGTCGTTGGGCAACGGCGGGGCACTGGCGAACTCCAGCCCCTTGGTCACGGCGTCGTGCACGAACCACTGCCCCACCTTCGTGTTGTGGCCACGGGTGCGTGTACCCAACAGCAGCTCCGGAGAGCCGTCCGCGTCAACGTCGCCGTGTGCGAAGGGCAGGAACAGACCGTCCACGCCGTCGCTGGTCCACTCCGTGGCATGGGTCGAGGTGTCGGTCACGCGCAGGTACTCGCCGGCGAAGATCTGGTCGGCGGACCAAACCAGCTCGCGGCCGCCATCGCCGTCCAGCTCGCCCATCGCGAAGGCGTCGACGAAGCCGACCGTCGGGAGGTCCACGGACCATTCGACCTGCCGGGTGACCGTGTCGTAGACCTTGACACCGCCCTCGCCCCACACGAACTCTGGCGTGCCGTCCTGGTCGGTGTCGAGCACCTCGAACGCGCTGGCGCCCCCCATCCCCGACACCTCCCAGCTGAGCGCCGGCCGGTCGAGATCCCAGACCCGGATGGGCGCGGTCTGCGACGCGCCGACCACCTCGTCGTACGGGTCGGAGTCGAGGTTGAGCATGCGGACGGTGTGGCCGAACCCGACGGGGTTCGTCCACTCCACGGCCATGGTCTGGCCGTCCACGACCACGCCGCTCTCCGGGAAGTAGATGCGGCTCAACACGATCTCGAGCGCGGGGTCCGAGTCGCCGTTGCCCACCGCCAGCTCCTGGCAACCGAGCCCCTCACCCCGGAAGCGCAGCGCGCCGCTCGCCAGGTCGTAGATGAAGAGGTTGTTGACGTCGCAGAAGACAAGCTCTCGCGCCCCGTCCACGTCCACGTCGGCGACCGTGAGACCCCACACCTGGTACGCGGGCGTCGCGATCGTCCGCTCGACCTGGCGGGTCGCGCCATCGACGATCGCGATCGTGCCGGGCTGGCCCAGCAGCACCTCGAGTGCGGGATCGGAGTCGAGCTGCTCCACACTGAGGCTCGAGATCCCCCCTTCGAGCACGTCGCTGACCCAGGTCTGCCGGTATGCCGTGCCGTCGCGATTGGCGAGATACCAGTAGGTGCTCGAGACAAGGGTGTCCGCCACCGCGTCGGCCACGATCTCCGGTGTGCCGTCCGCGTCCACGTCAGCCACGTACAGGCCTCGCATGCCCATCTCGTACCCGAACACGCTCCGTGTCCACTCGAGCGAGACGGGCAGCACGGGCGGCCCCCCTGCCGGTGGGACACCGGCGAGCGCCGGCGTCACGGCGAGCATCATTGCGGCGATCGTCGCCATCCTCGCGGTTCGCCTCATGTCCCTCCTTGCAGCCGCGCCATGAGCTCGTGTGACGAACAACCTCGCTCGATGTGTCACGAAGGGGCGAAATGTAACGAGGGATATCAGGCGGCCGCCTCGACCGCCCGTTCGAGCAAGGGCCGCAGCGACTCCCTCGCCTCGGCCGCGAGCGGCCGCAGCGGGCTCCGCACTTCCCCGCCCTGGAGCCCCGCCAGGTCCATGGCGGCCTTGAGCCCCGCGACGCCGTGGACGGCGGTGACCGCGGCCGCGAGCGGCGCGATCGCCTCCTGCAGGCGCCGCGCGCGGGCATGGTCGCCCTCGACGAACGCGCGATACAGCGCGGACACGGGGCGCGGCGCGCAGCAGGCCGCGGCCAGGACGCCGCCCACCGCTCCCACGCACAGGGCCGGGTAGATCACGGGCGCGTTGCCGCAGAGCACCTCGAAGCCCTTCGGCACGGAAGCCACGATGCGGCCGAGCAGCCCGACGTCGCCGCTCGACTCCTTCATCCCGCGCACCTGGGGATGGCCCGCCAGCTCGGCCGCGAGGCCGAGCGGGAAGACGATGCCGGTGAAGGCGGGGACGGAGTACAGGAGAACCGGGATGGGCGACGCGTCCGCGACCGCCTCGAAGTGCGCGCGCAGCGCCGCCTGGGTCATCTGCGACTTGTAGTAGGACGGCGTGAGGACCAGGGCGGCGTCGGCCCCCAGGTCGGCGACCTTGCGCGTGAGCGCGATGGTCGCGCGGGTGGACTCGAGGCCGGTGCCCACCAGCAGCGTGCGCGCGGGGGTCCGCGCACGTGCGATGCGGACGAGCGCCAGCTTCTCGTCCTCGTCCAGGCTGGCCGCCTCGCCGTTGCTGCCCAGGACCAGCGCGCCGGCCAGGTCCTGGGCCGCATAGGCCTCGAGGTTCCGCTCGAAGCCCGCCGTGTCCAGGGCGCCGTCGCCCCGGAACGGCGTCGTCAGCGGCGGAAAGATGCCGCCGAGCACTCCCTAGGCCACGGGCGTCTTCCGGCCCAGCGCCGCCGTGACCTTCTCCGCCAGCTTCACGTCCTGCGACGTGAACGCGTCGCGGAAGTCGCTCCAGACCTCGAGCGCCGCCCACAGGCCGGCGTCCGTGCGGATCGGC
>JAICEW010000324.1 GCA_025923995.1 Vicinamibacteria bacterium
GACCTCGCGGGCCTCTCCGGGGCGACGCGCGAGGGCGCCGCCCGCCTGCTGGGCGACCTGGAGACGGCCGCCGCCGACGTCGCGCGACTGCGCACGGGCGAGGTGCTCTACAAGTTCCTGCAGTCCTCGGGCCTGCTCGGCCGCTGGTCACGCGAGGCCAGCGCCGAGGCGGAGGCCAAGGTGCGCAACGTCGCGCGCTTCTTCGACACCGTGCGCGCGTACGGCGAGGCCGCCGAGCACGACCGCGTGCCGGCGTTCGTCGAGCACCTGGACCTGCTGCGCGAGGCGGGCGACGACCCGGCCGTCGCGGAGGCGGAGCCGGACGACGACGCGGTCCACGTCCTGACCGTGCACAAGGCGAAGGGGCTCGAGTTCGGCGTCGTCCTCCTGGTGGGCTGCGCGCAGGACCGCTTCCCGCTGCGCCGGCGCGCCGAGGCGCTGGAGCTCCCCTCCGAGCTGGTCGGCGATCCCGGGACCGGCGGCGACGCGCACCTGCTCGAGGAGCGCCGGCTCTTCTACGTCGGCATGACGCGCGCCAAGGACGAGCTGGTCCTCACGTCGGCCGCCGACTACGGCACCGCGCGGCCGCGGAAGGTCTCGCGGTTCGTGGTCGAGGCGCTGGACCTGCCCTCGCCATCGCCGCTCCCGCGGCGCAGCCGTGCGGTCGAGGCCCTGGCGCGCAACCAGCCGCCGGCCCCGCCCTCGCCGGCCGCGCCGCGTCGTCCGGGGCGGGACGCGCTCACGCTGTCGTTCCGCCAGATGGACGACTACGCGACCTGCCCGCTCAAGTACCAGTACGTCCACGTCTGGCGCGTGCCCCTGCTGACCCACCACCGCGTGGTGTTCGGCAGCGCGGTTCACAAGGCGGTGCAGCGGCACTTCCAGGCCCGGCTGGCGGGCGTGCCGTTCTCCGAGGACGAGCTGGTGGACGCGTTCCGCGCGGCCTGGGTGTCGGAGGGGTTCCTCTCGCGCGAGCACGAGGAGCAGCGCCAGCGCGCGGGCGAGGAGATGCTCCGCCGGTTCCATCGCGCGGACGCGAGAGCACCGCTGGCGCCGACCGCGGTCGAGCAGGACTTCGCGTTCTACCTCGGGGACACGAAGGTGGTCGGACGCTACGACCTGGTGGTCGAGGAGGCCGGTCGGGTCACGCTGCTCGACTTCAAGACCGGCAGCGTGGACGAGCAGGAGAAGGCGGACGAGCGCGCGCGGACGAGCGTGCAGCTGGACCTGTACGCGCTCGCGCACCTGCGCACGCGCGGCCGCCTGCCGGACCGCGTGGAGCTGCGCTTCCTCGAGAGCGGCCTGGTGGGCGGGCGGCAGCCGACGCTCGACGACGCGGCCCGCACCGAGGCCGCGGTGCACGAGGTGGCGTCTCGGCTGCGCAACCGCGAGTTCCCCGCGCGGCCGTCCTGGCTGGCCTGCGGACAGTGCCCCTTCCGGGACATCTGCCCGCACACGGCGCGGTCGGACGAGGCTTGAACGGAGGAGGAGACCATGGGGCTCGAGGCCGACTGCACGGTGCGCTACGGGAAGGAGTCGTCCGCGGGCAAGGCGAAGCTGGAGGAGAAGGAGCTGATCTTCCGCGGGGACTTCCGGCTCAAGGTGCCGCTCGCCGACATCACGAAGGCGGACGTGAAGGGCGGCGCGCTCACGATCGCGTGGAAGGGCGGGCAGGCCCGGCTGGACCTGGGCGCGGCGGCGGTGAAGTGGGCCGACAAGATCAAGAACCCGCGCGGACTGCTGGACAAGCTCGGCGTCAAGCCCGGCGCGCGCGTGGCCGTCATCGGGCTGGACGACGCGGACTTCCTGGCGCAGGTGCGGCAGCGGACGGAGGCGGTGACGGTCGGCCAGGCGGGCAGGGGGACCGACCTGGTGCTGGTCGCGATGAAGGCCAGGGGCGACCTGCAGCGGCTCGGCACGCTGCGTCGCGCCCTCCAGCCCGCGGGCGCCATCTGGGTGATCTGGCCCAAGGGCGTGCCCGCTTTGCGCGAGGACGACGTGCGCGCGGCGGGGCCGTCGGCCGGGCTCGTCGACGTCAAGGTGGTGAGCTTCTCCCAGACGCTCTCGGGGCTGAAGATGGTGATTCCCCGCGCGCTGCGCGGTTAGGATCCGCGGATGCAGACACGCATCGGCTTCGCCGGGCTCGGCCTCATGGGCGGCCGCATGGCCCGCCACTACCTCGAGAAGGGCTTTCCCCTCACCGTCTGGAACCGCACGCCCGACCGTTGTGCGCCACTGGTTGCGGCCGGCGCCACGCAGGCGAAGACGCCGCGCGAGCTGGCGGAGCGGTCGGACGTGGTCGTCGCCTGCGTCTCGGATCCTCCGGCCGTCGAGCGGCTCGTCTTCGCCGAGGACGGGCTCCTCGCCGCGGCGCGTCCGGGCTTCACGTACCTCGAGACGTCGACCATCTCCCCCTCCATGGCCCGCCGCGTGGACGAGGCCTTGCGTGCGAAGGGCGCGCGCATGCTGGAGGCGCCGGTCACCGGCTCGAAGATGGGCGCGGAGAAGGGCACGCTCATCCTCATGACCGGCGGGCCGCGCGCGCTGCACGACGAGCTGATGCCGGTCATGATGGCGATCGGCTCCCAGGCGATCTACTGCGGCGAGATGGGCCAGGGCTCGGTCGTGAAGCTGATCGGCAACGGGCTCATCTCCTTCATGCTGGCGGGGCTCTGCGAGGGCCTGGTCCTGGCGAAGAAGGCGGGCATCCCCCAGGAGACGGTGCTCGAGGTGGTGATGGCGTCGGGCTACCAGTCTCCCTACTTCCCGTTCAAGGGGGCCGCCATCGCCAGGCGCGACTGGGACACGCACTTCTCGATCGACCTGCTGGTGAAGGACCAGACGTTGGCGCTCGAGGAGGGCGCTGTGCACGGCGTGCCCATGCCGGGACTGGCGGCCATCCGCGAGGTGTTCCAGTCGGCACGCGCCCGCGGCTGGGGCGCCGAGGACATCGCGGCCGTCTACAAGGTCATCGAGTCCGCGTCGGGCATCGACTAGCCGGACCGGCCCTGGCCGCGGTCCATGCGACCCTGCGCGCATGACGCTGGCCACCGCCGTGATCATCGCGTCGCTCGCCGTCGTCGCGGCGCTCCTGTTCCTGCGTCACGAGGTGCAGCGGGCCCGGGAAGCGGCGCAGCGCGACCTGGCGGAGACGGCCCAGGGCATCCGCGGCGAGCTGGGCCAGGCACAGCGTGCGCTGGCGGAGGTGCGCGCCCTGGAGCTGGGGCGCGTCCGGCAATGGGAGATGGCGGCCGAGAGCCTGCGGCGCCTGGAGGCCGTCATCGCCGGCTCGGCGAGCCGCGGCGCGGCCGGCGAGAACCTGCTCGCTCGATCCCTGTGCCAGCTGCCTCCGGACCTGCTGGAGACGAACCTGACGGTCGGCAACAAGGTCGTCGAGTTCGCGCTGCGCCTTCCGGGCGGCCGCTACCTCCCGATCGACAGCAAGTGGACCGGCGCCTCGGCGCTCACGGACCTGGCGGAGGCCTCTCCCGCGGAGCGGCGGCGGCTGGGCGAGCAGATCACGCGCGAGCTCCGCGCGCGCGTGCGCGAAGTGGGCAAGTACCTCGATCCGGAGCGCACGATCGGCCTGGGCCTGCTGGCGGTGCCGGACGCGCTCTACGGCGCGTCGCCGGAAGCGCACGGAGAAGGTCACCGCGAGGGCGTGCTGGTCGTCCCCTACTCGCTGACGCTGCCGTTCGTCCTCGCGGTCTACCGTCTCGCGCTCCGCTTCGGGTGCGCCGTCGACACGGACCAGCTGGAGTCGCGGCTGCGCGCGCTGGACGAGGGGCTCGAGCGCTCCGCGGGCGAGGTGGAGTCGCGGCTGTCACGGTCGCTGGTGCTGCTCGAGAACGCGCGCGACGCGCTGCGGGCGGAGCTGTCGGGCGCGCGCCGGACGGTGGGCCGCCTGCTCGAGACCGCGGATTCCGTGGCTCCCTCCGCGACCGTGGCCTCCCGCGATTGACTGCCGCCGGACGGACCGATTAGTCTGGACGCCAACGCCTCCCGCATCGGGAGGCGTTGTCACGTCATGGACACACGGGCCATCCTGGTCGCGGCCGGCCGCGGCGAGCGCATGGGCGCTACGCGCCCCAAGGCGTTCCTGTCCCTCGCCGGGCAGACGCTCCTCGAGCGGTCCGCCCGCGCGCTGGGCGCCGCCCCCTCGATCACCGCGGTGGTGGCGGTCGTGCCGGCCAGCGACGTCGACGAGGCCCGGGACCTGTGCGAGGCCCTGGCCAAGCCGTGCGTGGTGGTGGCGGGAGGCGAGCGCCGCCAGGACTCGGTGCGGGCCGGGCTGGCGGCGCTGCCGTCCGGCTTCGAGGGGGTGGTGCTCGTCCACGACGCGGCCCGCCCGCTGGTCTCGATCGCGCTGGTGGAGGCCGTCGTGCAGGCGGCGCGGGAGCACGGCGCGGCCATACCGGTCGTGCCGCTGGCGGACACGATCAAGCAGGTCGGCGACGGACGCATCGCGGGCACGGTGGACCGCGACCGGCTGGCGGCCGCGCAGACGCCGCAGGGTTTCCGGCTCGACCTGCTGGCGCGCGCGTACGAGCGTGCGTTCGCCGACGGCGTCGTCGTGACCGACGAGAGCATGGCCCTCGAGCGGCTGGGTCTCCCGGTCGCGTGCGTGCCGGGTTCCTCGCGGAACCGCAAGCTCACGACGCCCGACGACCTGGCCTGGGCGGAGCGCGTGCTGCGGGCGGACCTGGGCGCGTGACGCGGTATCGCACCGGCAGCGGCCTCGATGCGCACCGGCTGGTGGACGGGCGTCCGCTGATGCTGGGCGGCGTGCAGGTGCCGTTCGCGCGAGGCCTCGAAGGGCACTCGGACGGCGACTGCGTGCTGCACGCGTTGTGCGACGCGCTGCTGGGCGCGGCCGGCGAGGGCGACATGGGCCGGCACTTCCCGAGCGCGGATCCGCGCTGGAGGGGAGCGCAGAGCCTCACGTTCGTGGCCGAGGTGGCCCGCCGCCTGGCCGCGTCCGGATGGGAGCTGGAGAACGCGGACCTCACCGTCGTCGCGCAGCAGCCGCCGATCGCGCCCCACGCGTCGGCCATGCGCGATGCCATCGCAGGGGCGCTGGGCGTCGAGGCCGGGCGGATCTCGGTCAAGGCCAAGAGCACGGACGGGCTCGGCGCCTTCGGCCGCGGCGAGGGCATCGCGGCCCTGGCCAGCGTGCTCCTGCGGCAGGACGGGTGACGGAAGCCACCACCAGGGGATGACACGATGAACCTGATCTGCGGGATCAATCCGGTGATGGAGGCGCTCAATGCACGCACGCGCCACTTCGACCGGCTGCTGGTGGTCAAGGGCCTGCGCAACCGCCGCGTGTCCGAGGCCATCGCGCACGCGAGCCGGCTGGGCATCCCGCTCCGCTTCGAGGCGCGCGACACGCTCGACCGCATGGCGGGGGGCGTGCCCCACCAGGGGCTGATCGCGGTCGTGTCCGCCAAGCCGGTGCTGTCGCTCGAGAGCGTGATCGAGCAGGCGCGCACGCCGGCGCTCCTGCTCCTGCTCGACGGCGTCGAGGACCCGCGCAACCTGGGCGCGATCCTGCGCACCGCGGAGGCCGCGGGCGCGGACGGCGTGCTGCTGCCGGAGCGGCACAGCGCCGGCCTGTCCGAGACGGTCGGCCGGGCCTCGGCGGGCGCGCTCGAGCACGTGCAGGTGGCGCGGATCGGCAACGTGGTGCAGACGCTCGAGGCGCTCAAGGCCCGCGGCTTCTGGGTGGTGGGCTTCGACGCGGCGGCGACGCAGCGCTGGGACGCGGTGGACATGCGCGGCCCGGTGGTGCTCGTGCTGGGCGGGGAGGGCCGGGGCATCCGGCGGCTCGTCCGCGAGCACTGCGACCACCTGGCGGCGCTGCCGCTGTTCGGGCACGTGGGATCGCTGAACGTGTCGGTGGCGGCGGGCATCGCCCTCTACGAGGCGGTGCGGCAGCGCGGCAGCGTGCCCAGCCACGTGCGGCCGATCGCGCAGCGGCCTTCCGGCGCGCGCCACATCCAGGGGCCGCCCGCGGGCGACGGCGAGGATGACCCCGGCGCCGGCCGCGCCTACGCGGACCGGGACGACCACGAGGGCCACGATCCCGGCTGGGAGCCCGCGCCGCTCGTGCTGCTGGAGGAGGAGGACGCGGCCTGGGCGGCCGGCCCGACGGTGCTGAAGCCGGTCATGGGCCGGCGCATCCGCACGGACCGGGACCGCGGTCCCGGCGGGAAGCGCCGGCACAAGAGGGGTCGGGACCGGGACCGCGGGGAGCGGCGTCCGGGGCCGGCGGCACCCGTGGAAGGAGCCCCCAGCCCCCAGCCGGCGGCCACGGACGGCCAGAAAGCGCGCCGGAAGCGCCGTCGCCGGGGTCGCGGGCCGCGTCCGGAAGGCCAGGCCGGCCCGGAAGCGGGTCCGGTGGCCTCCGAAGGGGGGTCTCCGGGGCCGGAAGGGCCTGCCCCCGCCCCTGCGGGGGAGCCGGGAGCCGGTCCGCCGCGGGACGGGCGCCCCCGTCGGCGGCGCCGGCGGCGCCGCTAGAAAATTTCCCGAGGCACCAGGCTTGCATGGGTCGGCATCCTTTGGTACAGTCGGGGTTTGTCGCTGGCGTAGCTCAGCGGTAGAGCGGCTGATTTGTAATCAGCGGGTCGGGGGTTCAATTCCCTCCGCCAGCTCAGCACCGCATGGGGCGAACCCGAAGCGCAAGACGGGGAGGTAGCGAAGCGGCCAAACGCAACAGACTGTAAATCTGTCGCCCCTCGGGCTTCGAAGGTTCGAATCCTTCCCTCCCCACCATCAGTGACGCTCGCGAAGCAGTCCGTGGGAGTCGGTCAGGCGGGTGTAGCTCAGCTGGTAGAGCTCCAGCCTTCCAAGCTGGATGTCGCGGGTTCGAATCCCGTCGCCCGCTCCAAACCAGCAGGGGAACCTGAGAGGCGGACGGAAGCAGTCGGTCGCGCCAGGTCGTCGGAGTACGAGTGCAACGCGAGCGCCAGCGGGGGCGCGCGTCGTCGATGATGCCCACGTAGCTCAGTTGGCAGAGCGCGTCCTTGGTAAGGACGAGGTCATCAGTTCAATTCTGATCGTGGGCTCCACCAGGCGGCGGGCGGGAGCGGAAGGATTCGGACGCCTTAGCGAAAGGCATCGAGGAAGAGGGCATGGCCAAGGAGAAGTTCGACCGCACGAAGCCGCACGTGAACATCGGGACGATC
>JAICEW010000325.1 GCA_025923995.1 Vicinamibacteria bacterium
GAACAGGTACTTGGGATCGGGCGTCAGGTTGAACGGCTTCTCGGTGAACCCGTAGTGGGATTCGTACACGCTCACGAACCTCGGCCCGACGAGCGGGCGACGAACGAGTCTATCACCCAGCTCGGGGGCGGTATGCTCAGGCCCATGGCGAGGCCCCTGGTCGTGCCGCTCACCGTCGTGCTGCTCGTGCCGCTCCCTGGCCGGGCCCAGAACCCCTCGGACGCGCCCACGTTCCGGGCCCGCACCGAGCTGGTCGTGGTCGACGTCGTGGTCACGGACGGGACGGGGCATCCGGTCGAGGGCCTGAGGCGCGAGGACTTCCGTGTCCTGGAGGACGGCAAGGGCCAGGACCTCGCCACGTTCGAGGCGGTGACGTTCGGGAGCACGGCGGCGCCGGGTGCGGTCGAGCCGGGCCCCGCGGGCTCGGCACGTGCGGAGGGGCGGACGATCGCGATCGTCTTCGACGACCTGCATCTGCGCCCGATGGACGCCGAGCGCTTGAAGCCCGCGGTGCGCGAGCTGCTCGAGGCGGAGTCGGACGCGCGCACGAAGGTGGCGCTGATCGCGCCCGGCGCCGGCGTCGCCAGCATGGGCCAGCTTCCCGGCTCGCGGCGCGACCTCGAGAGCGTCCTCGACCAGCTCCAGGGCTACGTGGGCCCCGACGGCGGGCCCAACTCGCCGATGAGCGAGCAGGAGGCGTACGAGATCCACGACCTGCGCGACCAGCAGGTGGAGCAGGTGGTGGCCGAGCGGTTCCTGCACAAGGACCTCACGGGCTACGAGACGTCCCAGTCGCGCGCGGAGGTCCGCGCCAAGGCGGCCGAGATCAACGCGGAGCGGGCCAGGCACCGCGAGTCGACGCTCGACGCGATCGGCAAGACGCTCGGGTTCCTCGCGGGCGCCAAGGGCCGCCGCACGCTGGTGCTCGCGTCGCGCGGCTTCGTCTACGACAGCCGGCTCGACGGTTACCGCAAGGCCATCGAGGCGTCGCGGCGGGCCAACGTGCCGATACACCTGCTGGACGCGCGCACGCTGGAGGGGGCGCGCCCCGAGATGTCGACGCCACACGTGACGACGTCCGACCTCGGATCCGCAGCGCACAGAGCGGTGGGCTCGGCGGGGCGCTTCGCCGAAGCGGAGGGTGCGACGCACGTGGCGCTCGACACGGGCGGGCTCGTGATCCGCAAGGGCAACGACCCGGCCGGGGGGCTGCGCCTGATCGCGGAGGCGTCCCGTTCGTACTACCTGCTGGGCTACTACCCGAGGAACGAGCGGCGCGACGGCAAGTGGCGCCAGCTCGCCGTCGAGGTGGCGAAGAGCCAGGACAAGCGCGAGGTCCGTGCCCGTCGCGGCTACTTCGCGCCGGTCGACTGAGCATGCGCGAGCTGACGATCCCCGCGGGGGTGGCGATGGTCGGCGCGTCGCTGCACGGCGAGGGCCCCACGGTCGTGGTGCTGGGCCACGGGGCGGGCGGCACGCGGCGCAGCCCGGCGATGCTCGCCGTCGCGGAGGCCATCGCGGGCTCGGGCCGGCGCGCGCTGCTCTACAACTTCCCCTACACGGACCGCGGGGCCCGGCGGCCCGACCCGCCCGAGATGCTGGAGGCGACGACGCGGGCCGTGGGGGAGTTCGTGCGGGCCGAGCTGGGCGCCCGCCGGCTGGTGCACGGCGGACGCTCGATGGGCGGCCGCATCGCGTCGCAGGCGGTCGCGAAGGGCGCGTCCTGCGATGGGCTGGTGTTCCTCGCGTATCCCCTTCATCCGCCCGGCAAGCCCGAGGTGCGGCGCGACCGGCACCTGCCGGACGTCGCCGCGCCGATGCTCTTCGTACAGGGCACGCGCGACGACTTCGCGCAGTGGGACCTGCTCACGGCGGTGCTCGCGCGGCTGGGCCCGCGGGCCACCCTGCACGCGGTGGAGGGCGGCGACCACTCGTTCAAGGTGAGGAAGAAGGACGGCCGGACGCAGGCGGCGGTCGACGCCGAGGTCCATGGGGCGGTGCGGGCGTGGCTGGACGAGCGGGGCCTCTAGAACGCCGCGTGTTATCATCCCGGACCCGAGGCGCCAAGGAGGACGAAGCAGGTGGGAAGCGGCAACTGGTGGCCGGTGGCGCGTGAAGGCGAGCTGGTGCGCTACCTGGACGAGGAGGAGTACGTGCGACTCCTCGACGACACCATCCCGGTGAGCGCAGAGCCCGGCGACGTCATCTTCTTCAAGGGCGCGCCGTCCACGAGCCTCGTGATCGTGGTGTCCGGCGAGCTCGAGGTCTTCGAGGAATCGAAGGGCAAGATGCACGTGCTGGGCACGGTGCCGGCCGGCAGCGTGGTGGGCGAGGTCGGCTTCCTGGACGGGCGGCCCCGCACGCGCCACGTCCGCGCGCGCACCGCCTGCGAGCTGCGGCGCATCACCCGGGAGGGCTTCATGGCCCTCATGAGCGACTCGCCCGTGCTGCTGTCCAAGATGATGGTGGCCCTGTGCGAGCTGCTGGCCACGCGCTACCGCTCGGTGACCGAGGAGCTGGAGCCGGTGCGCGCGCTGGCCGCGTCGCTGCGCGAAGTGCAGGGCGACGCCTCCCGGATCACCCCGGGCATGCGGGAGTCGCTGCAGGGCCTGCAGGGGCTCCCCACCCGATCGAACAGCGATCCGGAGCTTTGACCCGCGTCTCCCTCCCCAAGGACGCGATCCTCATCGAGCTCCGGCCCGAGTCGCTGACGTTCGAGACCCGCACCTGCCTGCTGCCGGGGACCGTCGTGTCCTTCACGCTCGTCATGGAGGGCCGTCCGCTCACCCTGCACGTGCCCGTCGACGCGTGCTTCGTGACCGAGAAGGACCGGCTGGGGTACATCTACCGGCCGCGGGTGGCGCTGGACCAGGGCTCGGCCGCGGACCAGCGCGTGGTGGCCCTGTTCATCGAGAAGGGGCGCGGCGAGCCGGGCCTGAAGCCGGCCGCGGCACCGAAAGGCTGAGCCATGGAGCTGCGGGCCGCGGTCGTCGCGATCACCGGCGCCTCGGCGGGCATCGGGCGCGCCTGCGCGTTCGCGTTCGCCCGCGAGGGCGCGCGACTGGCCCTGACGGCGCGGCGGGGGGACCGTCTCCAGGAGATCGCCTCGGCCCTGCCGTCGTCGGAGGTGCTCGTGCACGCGGCCGACGTCGCGGACGCCGCGCAGGTGCGCGGGTTCGTGGACGCGACCGTTGCGCGGTTCGGGCGGCTCGACGTCCTGGTCAACAACGCCGGGTTCGGCGTGCGCGGCTCGGTGGAGGACACGCCGGACGAGGACTACCGGCGCCTGATGGAGGCGAACTACTACGGCACCGTCTACGGCTGCCGCGCGGCGGTCCCGATCATGAAGCGCCAGGGCGCGGGCGTCATCATCAACGTCTCGTCCATCGTCGGCCATCGCTCGCTGCCGGGCGGCGGGGCGTACGCCGCGACCAAGGCGGCGCAGGTCAGCCTGACCGAGTCGCTGCGGGTCGAGCTGCGCGGGACAGGCGTCTTCGCCTGCTCGGTCCATCCGGTCGGGACCGCGACCGAGTTCGGGGAGGTCGCGCAGCGGGAATCCCCGGGACGTGCGGGCGGGCCGGTCGGCCCGCAGCAGACCGCGGAGCAGGTGGCCGACGCCATCGTGCGCTGCGCGCGCCGGCCGAAGCCCGAGGTGTATCCGCACTTCCTTTCGCGAGGGCTCGTGGCCCTCAACGCGATCGCGCCGGGTATCGTGGACTTCTGGGCCTGGCGGGCGGCGCGCAAGTCGGGGCGGCTCTAGGACGCGCGCCTCTGGGGCCCTCGGGAGCGCCCATGGACGAAGACCTCGACACGCTCAGCCGCGAGCAGCTCCTGGCGGAGGTGAAGGCGCTGCGAGCCGGCATCCGCAAGCATCGCGACAGCACGGGCCAGGAGCTGTGCTGGCATCACCCCGCGCTGTGGGGGCTCCTGCCGGAGACGGTCGTGCCCGACGTCGCGGTGCCTCCCTGGCCGAACTTCCTGCGCGGCTGCCTGCGCTACCGCGAGTCGCTCGACCGCCAGCTCCCGAACGCGCGGGAGCACGTTGGCGAGTACGAGGAGGAGTGACTCGCCCCGGGGCGAGTCGAGCCTGCGATGCGCATCGCCGTGTCCGGCTCGCATGCGACCGGCAAGAGCACGCTCATCGCCGCGTTCCTCTCGCGGCGGCCGGAGTACGTCCACGAGCCGGAGGCCTACGAGACGCTGGCCGACGACATCGACCTGACGTCCGGGGGCCCGTCGCCCGAAGGGCTCCGATCGCTGCTGGATTTCACCGTTGCGGAGGTCGCGAACCGTCCCGCGGGCGCGTGCGTGATCTTCGAGCGCAGCCCGGTGGACTATCTCGCCTACGCGGCCGCATGCCGCAAGGCGTGGTCCGCGCCGGAGGCGGCGGCTTTCCTCCACTCCGCGCTGCCCGTTGTGCGTGAGTCGGTGCGCCACCTCGACCTCATCGTGCTCCTGTCGGCCTCGGGCGCGGGACGTCCGGACGAGGACGAGCGCTTCCGGCGCCGCGTGGACGAGCGGTTGAGGCGCGCGCTGGTCGACGACGACCATGACCTGTTCGGCTCGCGCGATTCGCCGCGTGTCGTGGAGCTGCCCGGGTCACCTCAGCGCCAGCTCGAGGGGCTCCTGCGTCTGACGAGCGTCGGCGGGCGCGCCTGACCCCCTCGCCGACGTCGAGCCGCCGCGCCGCAACCGGCCCCGGGGCCGGTTGAGTCTTCGGGACTCAAGTAGCGATGGGTCGGAACACGCCGCCCTCCGATCTTTCGGGGTGGGATCGCGCGATGTAAAGAGGCACCGTTCCGGGAGGGCCGAATGAGCAGTCGCGATCTCGCGGTGTTGGCCTTCAAGCTGCTGGCCGTCTGGTTTGCCGCCACGGGCGTGACCGGCCTGGGCAACGTCCCGTACATCTGGCAGGCCGACCGGAACGTGGAGGTCCGCCTGGCGGGGATCGCCGGCCTCTTGTTCCCGATGCTCCTCTGGGGCGTCGTGGGAGCGCTCCTGTGGATCAACGCCGAGGGGCTGGCGACGCGCGTGTTCGGGGCGCACCCCGCCGACGTCGCCGCCAACGTCTTCGGGGACGGTCCCGCCGACGCGGCCCCTCGCGACCGGATCGAGATGCAGCCGCTCTTCGCGCTGGCGCTCGCCGTCATCGGGGTGCTGATGATCGTCGAGGCGGCGCCGATGCTCGTGTACGGGGCCACCGTCTTCGTGCACAGCCGCCAGGCCGGCAGCTCCGTCCTCGGTCCCGACCCGACGCAGCGCGCGCTGCTGTGGGACGCGGCGGCCCAGGCGAACTTCGCCGCGGCCTGCACGCGATTCGTGATCGGCGTGGCGCTGCTCGCGGGCCCGGCACGGCTCAGCGCGGCCTATGCGGGGATCAGGAAGGAGTTCCGCGGCACGCTCGCGGACGACTAGGCCTTCATCTCGGCCGCGGTCTGCGCGGCCTCCCACTCGGCCATGAGCGCCTCCACCTCGGCCAGCAGGCGCTTGCGGTCCTCCACGGCCTTCTCCGCCGCCGCGCGGTCGTCGTAGAAGCCCGGCGTCGCCATCAGCGTCTCGACGTCCTTGACCGCCTGCTCCTTCTCGGCGATGCGCTTCTCCAGCTCCGCCGAGCGGACCTTGGCCTTCCTCGCCTCGCGCTCGCGGGCCTGGCGGTCGGGCACGGCCGCCGAGGGACGCAGCCGCGGCGCGAGCGGGTCGTAGGACGGGCCGGGCTCGACGTCCTTCTTCTTCCCCGGCTTGCCCGCCGGCGCCTGGGGCGCGACCGGCTTGACGGCAGGCGCGGGCGCGTCCTCGATCGCCTCCCTGAGGTGGGGCAGGTGCTTGCGCTCCCGCGTCGGCATGGGGGCCGCGATCCCGGCCTCGCGCTGCTTCTTCCAGTGGACGAAGTCCTCGTAGCCGCCCGGGTACACGAGCGCCTCGCCCCCGCCGACGTCGATGACCTTGCTGGCCAGCCGGTCGACGAAGTAGCGGTCGTGCGAGACGAAGATGAGCGTCCCGCCGTAGTCGCTGAGCGCCTCCAGCAGGACCTCCTTCGAGTCGAGGTCCAGGTGGTTCGTGGGCTCGTCGAGCAGCATCACGTTCGACGGCGTCAGCAGCATCTTGGCCAGGGCCAGCCGGTTCCGCTCGCCGCCCGAGAGCACCGACACGCGCTTGTAGATGTCGTCTCCCGAGAACAGGAACCCGCCCAGGATGTTCCGGATCATGGGGACCATCGTGGTGGGGCTGGCGGCCGTCATCTCCTCGTGCACCGTGAGGGTGGGGTTGAGCACCGCGGCCTGGTCCTGCGCGAAGTAGTCGATGTGGACCTGGTGGCCCATGAGCCGCAGGCCGTCGTCCGGCCGGTCGACGCCGGCCAGCAGGCGCATCAGCGTCGACTTGCCCGCGCCGTTGGGCCCCACCAGCGCGATGCGCTCGCCCTTCTCGATCATGAGGTCGACGTGCTTCAGCACGACCTTGTCGCCGTACGCGCGGCGCACGCCCTTGAGCTCCAGCACCACGCGGCCCGGCTTGGGCGCGTCGGGGAACTTGAAGCGGATCTTCTTGCGCGCGGGCGGGATCTCGATGCGCTCGACCTTGTCCAGCTGCTTGATGCGGCTCTGGACCTGGCGCGCCTTGGTGGCCTGGTAGCGGAACTTGTTGATGAAGGCCTCGGCCTTCTCGATCTCCTCGCTCTGGCGGCGGTGCGCCTCGCGCAGGCGCTCCATGGCGGCCGCGTGCTCGACCACGTACTTCGAGTAGTTGCCGTGGTAGTCGGTGAGCGTGCGGAGGCCGACCTCGGTGATGCGCAGGACGGTGGCATCCAGGAAGTAGCGGTCGTGCGAGACGAGCACGACCGAGCCCGGGTAGTCGGCCAGGTACTCCTCCAGCCAGTTGCGCGCCGGCAGGTCCAGGTGGTTGGTCGGCTCGTCCATCAGCAGCAGGTTGGGCCGCGCCAGCAGGAGCTTCGCGAGGGCGATGCGCATCTGCCAGCCGCCCGAGAACTCCTGCGTCGGCCGCTGCTGGTCCTCGGGCGTGAAGCCAAGGCCCTTGAGGACGTCGGCCACGTTGGCCTCGATCTCCCAGCCACCGAGGTGCTTGAAGCGCTCCGTCACCTCGGCGTAGCGCTCGAGCAGGCGCTCGTGGTCGCCGCCCTCCGACACCCCGGCCAGCTTCTCCTCGATCGCGTGCTGCTCGTCCTTGAGC
>JAICEW010000326.1 GCA_025923995.1 Vicinamibacteria bacterium
AACGTCGCCAGGATCGCTGGAAGGTGACGAATGCGCATGATCGACCTCCTTCCGAAGCCGGGACCGCCGGCATGACGCCCAAGCCGAGCCGGAGCAATTCCAGTGCCCTCGGGCGACTGGGCCCGGTTGTTGTTGCGGGCTCAATCCGCTGGCGGCGAGTCTCCCAACGAGACCAGGCGCGAGCACGACCGGCCGATTGGATGAGGGTACACCTCGATCCACCCGGTTGGATTGGCGGGCCCCCGCGCTGCCAACCACGCTTGCCCTCACGAAGCCCTACAATTTCGCGACTTCCAAGACGTGCGACGTGTCGTGTCCCAGGGACCGTGAGCTCACGAGGAGCGCTTCTTGAAGCTGACGCTGAAGATCGAGGACGGCCCGTTCGCCGGGCACAGCCTCGACCTGCGGAGCGGGGTGCTCGCGATCGGCCGCGACCCCGCCTGCGGGCTGCGCTTCGAGTCGGTGGCCGAAGTCTCGCGACGCCACGCGACGCTCACGTGCGAGGCCGCGCGCTTCGTGCTGGCCGACGCCGGCAGCACCAACGGCACGCTGGTCAACGGACAGCCGGTGGCCACCTGCGCCGTGCGCGACGGCGACCTGATCCAGCTGGGCCCGCGCGGCCCGCGGTTGCGTGTCGCCATCGAAGCCGAGACGACCGCGCCGCCGCCGGCGGACGTGCCCACGGTTCCTCCTGCGCGGGTCCCGGCAGCGGTCCAAGGCGGCCTCTACGATCCGATGCGCGACAAGGGACGCCGCTACAGTCCGGCGAGCCTGGTGCTGATCTTCGGCATGCTCGGGCTGGGCGCGTTCCTCGGCCTTCTCGTCGCCCTTCTTTCGTTCTTCGAGCTCGGGCTCGGCGCATCGGTCGCCGGCGTCGTCATCGCGTTCGCTCCGGCCCCGCTCTACCTGGGCGTGTGGCTGTGGCTCGACCGCAACGACCCCGAGCCGGCCTGGGTGCTGGGGGCCTGCCTGGTGTGGGGCGCGGGCGCGGCCACTTTCGTCTCGGGGATCGTGAACGTCCTGTTCGAGGGCGCCACCCATGCGCTCACGAACGACGCCCAGATCGCGTCCTTCCTGTCCGCCAGCATCTCGGCGCCGATCATCGAGGAAGCCACCAAGGGCCTGGGAGTCCTCCTGCTCCTGCTGTTCCTGCGCAAGGAGTTCGACGGCGTGATCGACGGCATCGTGTTCGCCGGCGTGGTGGCGCTGGGCTTCGCCGCCGTGGAGAACGTCCTGTACTACGGGCGGGCCGTGTCCAAGGGCGGCCTGGGCGATCTGGCCGTGGTGTTCGTGCTCCGCGGCGTGCTGGGCCCGTTCGGCCACGCCGTCTACACGTCGATGACCGGGATCGGGCTCGGCATCGCCCGCCAGAGCCACAACCCGTTGGTCCGCCTGGGCGCACCCGTCCTCGGATACTGCGGCGCCGTGCTGCTGCACTCGCTGTGGAACGTCCTGGCCGGCCTGGCGGGGGGCGTTGCCTTCCTCGTCACCTACGTGTTCTTCTGGGTGCCGCTGTTCCTGGTCTTCTTCGGAGTCGTCACGGCCATGGGGTTCCAGGAGTCGAAGCTGATCCGTCGCATGCTCGAGCTGGAGGTGGCGCGCGGCCTGATCACGCGCGCGCGCGTCGACATCGTCGCCTCCTGGACCAGGCGGATCGGATGGCTCTTCTCGGCGCTCGGCAACGGTGCGCTGCTGAAGGCGCGGCGCGACTTCCTCTACGCGGCGACGCGGCTCGCCCTCTGCTACTGGCACGTCTCGCGCGCGCAGGACGAGGGCGGCGTCACGATGAGCTTCGGCGAGATCCCCCGCTTCCAGGCGGCGCTCCACCGGCTGGCCAATCGGGTCTGATCCCGGGCTCGGCCCCGATCGAGGGGCTTGAACTGCCGGCGCCCAAAGCGCTACCGTGCAGTTTCTATACACAGAGGGCTCCTGCCATGGCCACCTACGATCGGATGCGGTACTGGACCACCCACAACAGTTACGAGGGTGGACCGCGGGGCTCGGTGCCGGCACAGCTGACCGAGAACGTCAGGTCCGTGGAGCTGGACATCTGGGACAACGACTTCGAGAAGGTCGGGGACTACCGGCTGGGACACTTCAAGCCGGGTCATGCCGTCGCCCTGGGCGCCGGCGCGCCCGGCGACAACCCATCGACCCTTCTACTGCGCGACTGGCTGCGGGTGATCTCCGATTGGTCTACGGCAAACGATCACGCCGTGATCACGCTGGTGCTGGACGTCAAGAGCGACCTCACGGACAACGAGGCCGGTGGCGATCTCGAGGACTTCAACGTGACCCTCGAGAAGGCCTTCGGTGCGCGCCTCTTCACACGGGACGACTTCGACGAGCTGGGCACGTGGCCGGACAGCTCCCTGCTCCGCAACCGGATCATCTGTGTCCTCTCCGGCAACGCCAACACCCGCGCGTCGTACCGATTCTGCTCGGGCGAAAACCCGGCGATCGCCGTTCAACCGGATGGGAAGACCGTGATTGCGTACCGTTCGGGCGCGGGAGACATGCGCTACTGGTCGGGTCAAGCCAAGCTCCCGATCATGGGCAAGCCGGGAGGCGTCGTGTGGCGCCGCAAGGGAACGTACGCCTGGAGCCCCTATACGGTCTCCGAGCCCTCGCTCGCGATGGTCGCGGATGGCTGGATCGCTTCCGTCTACCGGGTGGGTCCGGCCCCCGGCAAGCCAGGCCCCGCGCTCCTGGCGTGCACGGTCGGGCAGCTGCTCGAAGATGGATGGATCGACTGGCACGGAAGCGACACGTTCGGTAAGGGCGTCCTCCCCACCCTCGAGTCGGCGGGAGACGGCAAGGTGCGGCTGGTTCACAAGACCGACACCGGCAAGAGCCTGCGCGTTCGCGAAGGCAAGCTCAACCGGAAGAAGGCGAAGATCGACTGGGGGAAGGCGGAGTCGACAGAAGGACCGGCCTTCGCGAATGACACCGTCACCTGGAAGAGCCACGCGCTGCACATCCTGACGAACGCCGCTGGATCGCTGCTCTGCGCGTTCGACGGGACGCAGAGGGCAGTGGGCTATCGCCAGCTGGCCTTCGTCGAGCTGCAGAACGAGGAACCGATGGCCGAGTTCGTGGACCCGGTCTTCTATGGCGCGAGCGCCTCCAGTCGCGACGCGATCATCAGCGCGCGCAAGCAGGGGCTGGTCGCACGCGCCTGGTGGTTCAAGGACGAGCACTGCGTCCTTCCGCCGAACCCGCCGCAGGAGAACTTCGCGGCGAGCGACCAACCCTTTGGCGTCGCTTACGGCCCCTACATGGCGGCCGGAGATCCGGCGGACGTCTGACGCTCCCCCTCCAGGTTTGGCCTCAGCCGAACAATTCGGTCAAGAACGAGTTCGCGAACACGCGGTCCGGATCGAGCGTGTTGCGCAGGGCGACGAACGCGTCGTAGTGGGCGCCGTACATGGCCTTGATGTCGCCACGCGTCAGCGTGAAGTGCTTTCCCCAGTGGGGACGGCCTCCGTGGTCGCGCATGAGGGGCTCGAAGCGCGCGAAGATCTCCGCCGTGTTGCCGTGGGGGCTCGCACCGATGTAGCACACCGGGCCCTGGTTGCACGGGCTCAGCAGGAGGTCGTCTCCCGCGGTGAAGCGGACCTCCACGGGCAGCTGGATCTCGAAGTCGTTCTCCTCCACCACCCGGCGGAACGCATTCATCGCGGCGACGCCGTTCGCGGCGGGCACGGCGTACTCGCACTCCGTGTGGAAGACGGGCAGCAGCGGCAGGGTGAGCATGTCCTCGTAGTCGCCGCTCATGTGCCAGATCTTCTTGAACTTCCCGGTACTGCCGAGGCCCTGCGTCGCCAGGGCCTCCATCATGGCGTCGAGTCCCTTCCCCAGCGGGGTGGGCTTCAGCGTGGGCTTCAGCCCAGCCGGCGGAGTCACGCGGTTCTCGGCGCCTCCGAGAAGACCCACGGGATGGCCGGGCGGGTTCTTCGTGATGATGATGACGTCGTCGCGATCGAACAGCGGAACGAGCCACCAGAGGAGGACCCGCACGTTCTCCTGGACGAGCTGGTCCAGGCTGGCCATGACGTGGTCGAACTTCCCGACGTAGACGTTGTAGTCGATCTTGTGGTGCGGGACGCAGTCCAGGGTCACCCGCGTCAGTATTCCCAGCGCCCCCAGGCTCAGGCTGGCCGCCTTCAGGCGCGGGTCGCCCTTCGGCAGGTCGATGACGCTGCCGTCGCCGGCGACGAGCCGCGCGGCGATGATCTGCGTGGGGATGCTGCCGAGGCCGATCCCGGTCCCGTGGGTTCCCGTGAGCGCGGCGCCCGCGATCGACTGCTCGGTGATGGAGCCGAGGTTCCGGAGTCCCAGGTTCCTGGCCTTCAGCTTGGGGAGCAGGTCCTTGAGCCGAATGCCGGCTGACACGTTCACCTCGGTGCCGTCGGCGATGATCATGACGTCGTGGTCCATGTCGTCGAGGCTCACCAGCGTGTCGTTCGTCGGCAGGAGCTGCGAGAACGAGTGGCCGGCGCCCTGGGTTCGAACGCAGCCCTTCGCCGCCCTGGCCTCTTGGACGATCTCGACGATGCGCTCCTCGGTCCTCGGCTTGCAGAACCGCCGCGGCTTGAACTCCAGCGTGCGCGACCAGTTGCGGAAGGTGTGGCCCGCCTTGCAGTCCGCCATGTCAACGCTCCTCTCGCGATGCGCACTCCGGCTACTTCTTGAACGTGATCCCGAGGGTATGGGGAGCCCGCGCCTCCGTCAAGGAACGCCTGGACGGCTCATTGGGATGGATCGAACCCCTGCCTTCACGCGCGGCCGGGGCCGGCCCTGCCCGCGTTTCCGGGCGCGCAGGGTTTCGGCACGGAGACGACAGGCGGCCGCGGCGGCGTGGTGAGGGTCGTCACCACGCTCAACGGGTCCGGACCCGGCTCGTTCCGCGCGGCGATGTTGTCCACCCCGCCGCGGCATCGTCTTCCGTGTGTCGGGCGTGATCGACCTGGGCGGCGACATCACCCTGGCGGAGGCGCACAGCCACGTGACGGTGCTGGGGCAGAGCAGCCCCGGCGGCGTGACGTTCATCAACGGCTCCGTCGGCAACTCTCCTCCGGAACCAACCCGCGGAGCTAGCGTCGTCGCCGGCCCAGCAGGAAGCCCACGATCGTGCCCAGGACAAGGCCGACGACGAACGGAAGCAGGGTCCAGAGGGCGAACGACGTCACGGTCTGCAGGAGCGAGCGTCCACCGGTGGGAGCAGCCCCTGGTGGGGCTGGCGTCGGGGTCTCCGCCTTCGCGGTGCCGACTGCGGCGCCGCCGGCCTCCGTCAGCTCGAGCGAGTACTCGCTCTCCACCTCGACGGACGACGACTTGAGGTGGTTGTTGGCGACACGGACGGACACCTCGCCTCCGTTGGCGAACCGGAGGCCGTCCGCCTGCACGACGGCTCCAGCGTTGGGCGCGGGCCCTTCCTTGACGACGACGCCGTCGGCATCCGTCACCGAGACCTCGAGCCACTTCTCCGCTCGACCCGGTCGCACCCGCAGCGTGTAGGTCGCCTTCGGGTCGGCTCGGAACTTGAAGAAGTCGACCGTGTCGTTGACGTGGAGGTACCCCTTGACCGAGCCGGGCTTGATCTCGACGGCTTCGCCCGGGGTGCTCCCCGCATCGCGTGACGAGCCGGCGTCCGAGATGTCCTCGAGGCTCGCCTGGAACCGGCTGTCCTTGTGCTGGTCGCTGTAGCCGGAGCCGATCAGCAGGAAGTACCGCCCCCCGTGCCCGGAGCCGATCGAGACCTGAACGCCCTTCTTGTCGGTGCGCTTGCCGATGACGTCCTCGCGGCCGAGCTGCTGCCGCGAGGGACTCTGGAGGGTGAGGCCCGCATAGGGGTGGCCCGTCTCCTTGTACGAATCGCCCTTGATCTCGACCCCGGTGTCGGTCGTCTCGATCGTGGCTACCAGCTTCTGCCCGTCCCGGGCCTCCACGTAGAAGTAGTCGAACTGGTCTTTACGCTGGTGGTGGTCGAGGTGGTAGACCTGACCGGGCTGCAGTGGAACCGCGCTCTCGTGGCCGTTCCCTCCGCGGATCGCCTGCCCCGAGACCTCGGACTCCTTCGCGATCAACAGGGCCTGGTTGGTGAGCCTGACCAGCGACTCGGAGAGCGCGGCCGCGTTGCGCGCATCGTGGTACTCGCCCCCGGTGGCCGTCGAGATGGCCTCGAGCTGCGCGCGCGCGGCGGCGTCCACGTCGAAGCCGATGGTGTGCACCTTGAGCTTGAAGCCCTGGGCCAGGAGCTCGCGCGCGGCCGCGGCGGGGTCCCCCCCGCACGTCTCCTCCCCGTCGCTCACCAGGATGATGGTGCGCTGCTCGTCGCTCGCCGGCCCGAAGTCCTGGGCCGCCTGCTGCAGCGAGTAGGTGATGGGCGTCTGCCCGCGGGGCTGCGCACGGTCGACGATGGCCTGGAAGCTCGCCTTGTCGAGTGCCTGGAACGGCACGGTCAGCTCCGTGTCCCGGCAGCTCTCGGCCTTGTTCTCCTGTGGCACCCGATGGCCGTACAGCCGCAGGGCCACGATGCTGCCGGGCTGGACCCCTTCCAGGGTCGCCCGGATGGCCTTCCGGGCCGACGCCATCTTGGTCTCGGCTCCGAGTGACGCGCGCATGGAGCCACTGACGTCGAGGATGATCTCCACGCGAGCGGCTTGCGCGGGAGCTGCGGCCGCGAGCGGCAGCGTGACGAACATCAGGAGTGCACAGGGCCGCATGGGCACCTCCTTCCGGTCTGCTGGGTCGGTCTGGTCGATTCTAGACCCGTTGGCCCGTGCTTGACCGCCACATCCCGCGAAACGTAGGCTCCCCCTGTTCCGGGCCGCGGGCGACGAGCCCATGATCTGCCCTTCCTGCCAGACCGAGAACGACGGCTCGGCGCAGGCGTGCCTGTCCTGCCGAGCCGTCCTGCCCCGCGTGGCCGAAGGCTCGCGGCTCGCCTCGCGCTACGACATCGAGTCCTACGTCGGCCGAGGGGGAATGGGCATCGTCTATCGCGCCTTCGACCGGGTGCTCGAGGAGCCGGTGGCCATCAAGGTGCTGCATGGCCATGTCGCCGGGGACGAGCGAGCGGCCCGGCGCTTCCGGTCCGAGATCAAGCTCGCCCGCCGCGTGACGCACCGCAACGTGTGCCGGATCCACGACTACGGAGTGGACCAGG
>JAICEW010000327.1 GCA_025923995.1 Vicinamibacteria bacterium
CGATTCCTCGTGCGCGGCCCGGGCTCGCGCGGCGTCCCGCCGCTCGAGCCACACCGCGCCCTGCAGCTCGAGCGCATCCGCCAGGCCGGCGCGCGCGCCCGACTCGCGGAGCAGGCCGGCCGCCTCGGAAGCGGCTTCCCAGGCGGCGTCGAAGTCGCGCCCGCGGAAAAGGAAGCGGCCGAGCAGGAGCAGCGACTGCGGCTCGTACTCCCGGCTCGTCGGGCGCTGGCTGAACGCCAGCGCCTCCTCGAAGTACGCACGCGCGCGCACGCGATCGCCTTCGAGCTCGTAGGCCTTCGCCAGCTCGGTGGCGATCCGCCCCCAACCGCCGGAGTTGCTGTAGTCCCCCGCCGCGAATGCCACCGCTTCGTCGAGGTAGCTCCGCGCCGTCGCGGGCTCGCCCAGCCTGACGTAGATCTCCCCGAGCGAGACGAGCGCCGTGATCACGCCCGGCCGGTCGCCGATTCCCCGCCGCACCTCCAGCGACTCGAGGAGCCGGTCGGCCGCCCCCTGGTAGTCGCCCTGCCGCATGTGGCTCAGACCGAGCCCCCGCAGCGCGACGCCCTCACCCTGCTTGAGCCCCCCGGCCCGCAACAGCGGCAACGCCTCCTGGTAGCACTCCATCGCCCTGGAGACCTCGCCCAGCGGGTTGTAGCTCGTGGCCATGTTCACGAGCAGGAGCAGCGCGAGATCGCGCGCGCCCAGCTCGCGCGCCATGGCCAGGCCACGCTCGTAGATGGCCACCGCGTTCCCATACTGGGCCGCGCGCCGGTAGCCTTCGCCGGCGTAGATGTGTGCCTCCGCGTGCTTGTAGCGGTCGCCGCAGCGCTCCCACCGCTCGAGCGCTCGCGCATGAAGGCGCAGGACCTCCGCGTGATACCCCCCCCAGCCGCGGATGAGCGCGTCGAAGGTGAGCGACTCCGCTTCGAGGCACGTCTCTCCCAGATCCCGGAACACCTCGGCCGCGATCGGGAGCTGACGGAGGGCCTCGGCCTGGCTCTGGCCCGACGGCTGACCCCGCATCGAGTAGACCGCGCGCGGCCCGAGGCCCGGCGCCGAACGCGCGCGCGCCTCTTCTCCGACGAGGCGCCGGCGGTCGCGCGCGTCGGCGGTCCGCACCGGGTCCGAGTCCAGCACGTAGTGCCCCGCCGCAGGCGCCTCGGTGTGTCCCTTGACCTCGATCGCGTAGCCGCCCGACGACCCGGCCAGGATCGAGCACAGCTCGACACCCCGCGGCCCTTCGCTGGCGTCGACGTCCGGACCGACCTTCCCGTCCGGCCCCACGCGGCGGACCACGACGTCGACGCCGGACTGCACCACCGTGACCCGCACGAACTGTCCGGCCTCGAGCGTGACGAGGTGGCGGCGGACCTCGCCCGGAGCGATCGCCCGTTCGATGCGCTCGCCGGGCGTCCATGGCTCGGGCGGGTGCTCCACCGGCGTCGCGAGGAGCCACGGCAGCGTCAGGAGGGCGAGTGGAGGGGAGGGCATCGTCGGCGTCGGATTCTAGCGCCGCTTCGATCACGCGCTATCATCGAAGCGTTGCCCCGCCCTTCGTTCCCCGACTGGATCGAGCCCATGGCCGCGACGCTCACGCAGGAGCGGTTCGCGGGGCCCGAATGGACCTTCGAGCGCAAGCTGGACGGCATCCGCCTCCTGGCGTTCAAGGACCGGCGCGGCGTGCGGCTGCTCTCGCGCACCCGGCACGCGCAGGACCTGCCGCGGATCGCCGAGGCCGTCGCCCGGCTGCCGGCGCGCGAGGTGATCCTCGACGGCGAGGTCGAGTGGGACGGCACGGCGTACCACGTGTTCGACGTCGCGTGGCTGGACGGCCGCGACCTGACGTCGCTGCCGATCGAGGAGCGCCGCGCGGCGCTGGACACGCTGCCGCTGCGGAAGCCGCTGGCTCGCGTCCGCACGCTCGACGACGCCGAGCCCTGGACGCGCGCCTGCGCGGAGGGCTGGGAGGGGGTGATCGCGAAGCGGCGGGGCTCGCTCTACGAGCACCGGCGCTCGCCGCACTGGCTCAAGATGAAGTGCGAGGCCTCGCAGGAGCTCGTCGTGGGCGGCTTCACCGACCCGCAGGGCGCGCGCGTCGGCCTGGGCGCGCTGCTCGTGGGGTACTACGAGGGTGACGCGCTCGTGTTCGCCGGCAAGGTCGGCACGGGCTTCGACTCGAAGCAGCTGCGGAGCCTGCGCGACCGACTGGACGCGCTCGAGGTCGCGTCGCCTCCGTTCACTCGCGGCACCGGCCTCCCGCGGCTCCGCGTGCACTGGACGCGTCCGCAGATCGTCGTGCAGGTCAGCTTCATCGAGTGGACGGCGCACGGGAAGCTGCGCCATCCGCGCCTGATCGCCGAGCGCACCGACAAGAAGCCGCGCGAGGTGGTGCGCGAGAGCCCGTGATCACGCACCCCGAGAAGGTGCTCTTCCCCGACGTCGGGATCACCAAGGGCGAGCTGGCCGCGTACCACGAGGCGATCGCGCCCGTCCTGCTGCCGCACCTCTCCGGCCGGCCGGTGACGATGGAGCGCTATCCGTCAGGCATCGGCCAGGCCGGTTTCTGGCAGAAGGACGTCTCGAAGGGCTTCCCCGACTGGCTGGAGCGCACCGAGGTCCGCCACAAGGGACGGAGCGCGTTCTATCCGATCGTGCGGGACGTGCGCGCGCTCCTCTGGCTCGCCAACCAGAACTGCATCACGCCGCACGTGTGGACCTCGCGGCTGCCCGATCTCATGCGGCCGGACCTGTGCGTGTTCGACTTCGACCCGTCCCGCGAGGAGCCGGACGTGCTGCGCTCCGTCGTGCTCGCGCTGCGAGCGCTGCTCCTCGAGTTGGGCCTCGCGAGCTGGGTCAAGACGTCCGGCTCGAAGGGCTTCCACGTCGTCGTCCCGCTCGACGGCCAGGCTCGCTTCGGCGAGGTCGCGCGGTTCGCGGACCAGGTGGCCGCAGTGCTCATCGCGCGGCACCCCGATCACCTCACGCAGGAGTTCGCCAAGGCCGACCGTGGGGGACGCATCCTGGTGGACACCGGCCGCAACGGGCACGGCGCGACCTTCGCCGCCGCGTACGCCGTGCGCGCGCGGCCGGGCGCGCCCGTCTCCACCCCCTGCACGTGGGCGGAGATCGAGAGCGGCGAGGCTCAGCCGGCGACGTTCACGCTGCGCGCGATGGCGTCGCGTGTGTCGCGGATCGGCGACGCCTGGGCGGGCCTGTGGAGCCGTCCGCAGTCCCTCGTCAACGCGGGGGAACGGCTCGCGAGGTCGCCCGCCTAGCGCCAGTCGCCCTGGAGCTGGAACCCGGCCCAGTAGTAGGGCGCGCTCCACCGAGGGTCGCTCGCCATCCGCGCCTGCGCGCGTCGCAGGGCCGCCGCCGGCGGCAGCTTCTGGGGGCCCAGGATCCCCTCGTAGAACGTCTTCATCAGCTCCGCCGTCGTCCGGTCGTCCACCGGCCACAGGCTCGCGACCACGCGCGGCACGCCCGCGTACATGAACGCCCGCGTCAGGCCGATCAGGCCTTCGCCCCGGATCTCCTTGCCCAGCGCCGTGCGGCATCCGCTCAGCACCACCAGGTCCGCGCCCAGCTGCAGGTTGAAGACGTCGGGCGCGGTCAGCAGCCCGGGCCGGTCGCCCCCGTCGCGGTCCACCAGGGAGAGCACGAGGCCCGACAGCTCCGGACGCACGTCGTTGAGCAGGCCGTGGGTCGCGAAGTGCAGGTAGCGGTACTCCTTCAGCTCCGGATCCACCACCGTCGCCCGGCTGGCCTCGAAGTCGAGGGCCAGGCGGCTGCCGGGGGCGAGGGCCAGGATCGATCGCGCCTCCCGGCGCGTGAACGGCAGCCGGGGCAGCCGTCCGCCTTCGAAGCCGAAGTCCCGCGTGGCGCGCTCCAGCGTCCTGTCGCCCGTGGCCGCGGCCGGCGCGGACGCGTCGACCCGGCTGTCCGCTCGATCGAAGACCGGGTCCGCCAGCACCGCGATCGTGCGCGGCGCCAGGGGGCGCGCGGCCGCCGTCTTCCGGAGCAGGGCCACCACCGACGCCGAGGGCGCGTTCACGACCTCGTGCGTGGCCACCAGCGGCCGTCCCTTCCGGTCCGGAAGCGCGCCGAAGGGCACGTGATGGAGGGGCCCGTCCGCGACGACCAGGAGCCTCTGTCCGGCCAGGGCCCCTCGAGCGGGGCCCAGGAGGAGCCGGGCCAGCTCGGCCAGCGCCGTGCGGGCGCCATCGCGCCGATCGATGGCCGCGCGCGCCCGGCGCACCTGGGCCTCGATCGCGGCCTGCCCCGGCAGCTCGTGGACGTCGAAGCGCTCGCGGCCCACGACCCACAGGTAACTGCGCTCGGGGCCCAGGCCGTACTCGAGCAGGAGCGTGTCCGCGTCGAGCACCTCGGAGCGGACGCGGTCGAGCGCCATCGGCTCGGGCTGCGTGAGCGCCGCGTACTGCGGGCTCGCGGCCCGCAGGCGGCCGCGCACGTCCTCGTACTCCACGGACAACAGCTGGACGTCCCGTCTCACCTCGTCCGCCTGGGAGGCGTTCGGCCCACCGAGGAGCCGGACCTGGGCTTCGAGGCGCGCACCCAGCCGTTCGCGCAGCGACCGTTCGCGGGCCAGCAGCTCCGGGTCGACGCCCGCGCGGATCTCGGCCCGCGACTCGGCGAGCAGGTCGAGCAGCGACCGCGCCCTCGAGGACTCGCTGGCCTCGAACGCCTTCGCGTCCCATCCCGCCCGTGGGTCGCGCCGGTGCAGATCCATCAGCGTGTCGACGAAGGCCTCGTGGATCGCGCGCATGTTGGCCAGCCAGGTCGAGCGGAGGTCGGGGCTCGTGATGTGCGTGCGCGCGCCTTCGATCAGCCGAAGCGCGTCCTGGAGACGCGCGCGGGCGGCATGGGGATCTCCACTCTGGCGATCCAGGCGAGCGAGATGGTGCAGCGAGAGGGCCTCGCCCAGGGGGTCACCGATCGCCCGCCGGACATGGAGTGACTCCTGGAATGCGTCTCGGGCCCTTGCGAGGTCCCCGAGAGCGAGGAAGGCGTCGCCCTGCGCCTGCACGGCGCCGGCCAGACCGAACCGATCGCCCGAGGCGCGGAGCAGCTCGGCCGCCTGATGGGCCGCCTCGAGCGCCATGTCCGCGGACCCGTCGCGCAGGTGCAGGCGAGCCAGGTTGATGAGGGCCGCCGCCTGGCCCGGCGCGCGTCCCAAGAGCTGATTCAGGGCGAGCATCCGCTCATAGGGCTCGGTCGAGACCTGGCGGTCCCCGACCTCCTCGTAGGTCCGGACCAGCTGGGGGAAGTAGGACGTCCACGACAGGGCCATCAGCGGATCGGCGTCGATCTCCGGTGGCAGGGCGTCGAGCAGGAACCGGCGCGCCTGCAGGGGCTCGCCCAGCCTCAGGTAGACCTCGCCCAGCGTCTCGGTGACCAGCTGGACGCCGATGGGGTCGGGGGCGTCGCGGAAGCACGCGTGCGCCTCCAGCGCCCGATCGGCCGCCCGTTGCAGCTCCCCCCGGCGCAGGTGCGCCTTCGCCAGGTTGTGCAGGGCCGTACCTTCCAGCACCCGGATGCCCCTCGCGTGGAATTCCGGGAGCACCTGCTCGCCATGGCGTATGGCGCCGTCCGTGTCGCCGAGGAGGTTGTAGACGCCCGCCGCGTTGTTGAGCAGCAGCAGCTCGATGTCGCGCGCGCCCTCCTCGCGCGCCAGGGCCAGGCCTCGTTCGTACGTCCGGGCCGCGCGCGAGTACTGCATCGCGTGCACGTACCCTTCGGCCGCGTAGTTGTGCGCCTCGGCCTGCCGATAGCGATCGCCGCACCGTTCCCACAGCGCGAGGGCGCGCTCGTGCGCATCCAGGCTGACGGGAAGCTCGACCATCCAGCCCTGGACGAGCCCGAAGAACGTCAGGCTGTCCGCCTCCCAGCAGGTCTCGCCGAGAGCGTGGAAGATCCCGGCCGCCAGGGGAAGCTGGCGTATCGCCTCCCTGATGGCTTCCTGGCTCAGACGCCTCTCGGCATAGACGGCCCGTGGTCCCAGGCCGACCGCGGCCCGCGCGCGCGCCTGCTCCGCCACCAGCCGCCGAAGGTCGCGCGGCTCCGCGGGCCGGACCGAATCCGCGTCCACGACGTATCGACCCGCTTCCGGAGCGGTCGGTGCGGCGGCGATCTCGATCACGTGGTCGCCGTTCGTCTCTGCGACCAGCGAGGCCGGCTCCCATCCGCGCGGCCCCTCGTTCGCGTCGACCACGTCGCCCGCCGTTCCGTCGGGCGCATGGATGCGCACCGTCACGTCGATGCCGGCCTGCATCACCGTGACGCGCACGAACTGGCCCGCTTCGAGCGACACGACGTGGCGGCGCACCTCGCCCGGTGCGAGCGGCCACTCGGTCCGGTCAGCGGGCTCGAGGGGCACGACCGGCGGACCGGCCAGGAAGGACGCGACCAGTGCCGGCAGGAGGATCGGATGCATGGCGCGCCCTCGACCCTACCGCCAGTCGCCCTGCAGCTGGAAGCCCGCCCAGAAGTAGGGCGCCTTCCATCGGACATCGGCGGCCATCTCGGCCTGCGCGCGCCGCAGCGCTGCCGCCGGGCGCAGCTTTCGCGGACCGAGCATCCCTTCGTAGAAGCGCTTCATGAGCTTCGACGTCGACAGGTCGTCCACGGGCCAGAGGCTCGCGACCACCCTGGGAGCCCCGGCATACATGAACGCGCGGGTCAGGCCGATCAGTCCTTCCCCACGGATCTCCCTTCCCAGCGCGGTGCGGCAGGCGCTCAGCACGACGAGGTCGGCGCCGAGGTCGAGGTTGAAGACGTCGGGCGCGGTGAGCAGGCCCCGCGTGGGACGGCCCTTGGAGTCCACGAGCGAGAGCACGAGCCCGGACAGCTCCGGGCGGGCGTCGTTCAGCAGGCCGTGGGTTGCGAAGTGCAGGAAGCGGTAGTCCTTCAGGTCGGGCGCCTGCGCCGCGGTCCGGCTGGCCTCGAAGTCCAGCGCCAGCCGGCTCGCGGGAGCCAGCGCCTGGATGGAGCGCGCCTCCCGGCGGGTGAACGCGAGCCGTGGCAAACGCCCGCCCTCGAACCCGAAGTCGCGCGTCGCGCGATCGAGCCTCACGTCGGCCGTCCTCGCGGCCGGACCGTGAGGCCGGACGCGATCGTCC
>JAICEW010000328.1 GCA_025923995.1 Vicinamibacteria bacterium
CGTCCCGCCGACGCGGGCCTGGATGACCTGGAACGCGTCGCGCTCGATCAGGATCTCGCCCGGCGCGGGCGGCCACGCGCCCGCCTGCGGCACCAGCCGGCTCACGCGGACCTTCGCGTAGTCCTTCACCACGAAGAGCTGCAGTGGCTTCCAGTCGCCCGGCCGCGCCTTCACCCGGCCCCGCACGAGGCGGCGCGCTTCGGCCTGCGCGACCCCGTGCGCCAGCGCGCCTTCGGTGAGGGCGTCGTCTACCCGATCGGTCCGGAAGACCGCGGACGCCGGGTTCGTGGCGAGATAGCCCGCGTTCAGCTCGCGCGTGAGGATCGCGTAGCTGGCCAACACCGCGCCGAACCCCGCGATGCCGAGCGCGATGGCCAGGACCACCAGCACCGTGCGCGCGCCCTGGCCTCGTACGTCGCGGATCGCCTTGAGCCACGGCGTGCGGATCGTCATCGCACCACCCGCCCGTCGGCCAGCTCCACGATGCGGTTCGCGAGGCTCGCGATGTCGCGCTCGTGCGTCGCGACCACGACCGTCGTGCCCTGCGCGGCCAGGGCCCGGAACAGGTCGAGCACCGCGCGCCCGGTCGTCGAGTCCAGGTTGCCCGTGGGCTCGTCGGCCACGATCACCGGCGGGTCGTTGGCGAGCGCGCGCGCGACGGCCACGCGCTGCTGCTGCCCGCCCGACAGCGTCGCCGGCAGCTTGTCGGCCTGCTCCGCGACGCCGACGCGGTCGAGGCGCTCCAGGGCCCGCCTCCGCCGCTCGCGCGGCGGATGGACGTCGCCGAAGTCCATCGGCAGCATGACGTTCTCGATCGCGGTCAGCGTGGGCAGGAGCTGGAAGAACTGGAACACCACGCCCACGTGGCGGCCGCGCCAGCGGGCGAGCACGCTCTCGCTGGCGTCATGGACCGACGTGCCCGCGACGCGGACCTCGCCCACCGTCGCGCGGTCGATCCCGCCGATCAGGTTCAGCAGCGTCGACTTTCCGCTGCCCGACTTGCCGACCACGGCCAGCATCTCGCCGCGGGCCACCTCGAGGTCGACGCCCGAGAGCGCGACGAACGGTCCCGCGGGCGTCGCGTAGGTCTTCCCCGCCTGGCGCAGCGCGATCACGGGCTCCATGGGCTCCCTCCTTGGCGCCCGCCCCCGGGACGCACGAGAATGCGAGCGTAGGACGGCGCCGCTGAACGCGGCCTGAACCGTCCGTTCAGGTGCCGTTCAGGTCGGCTCGCCTAAGCAGGTGCTTCGATGCGCGTGCTCATCGCCGAGGACGAGCCGGCGCTGGCCCGGCAGCTGGCGGACTCGCTGGGCCAGGCGGGCTACGCCGTGGACGCCGCCGGTGACGGCGCGCGGGCGGAGTTCCTCGGCCAGACCGAGACGTACGACGCCGTCGTCCTCGACCTCGGCCTGCCGGGCATGGACGGCTTGACCGTGCTGCGCCGCTGGCGCGAGGCCGGCATGGCCGCGCCCGTGCTCGTGCTCACCGCGCGCGGGAGCTGGCACGAGAAGGTGCAGGGCATCGACGGCGGCGCGGACGACTACGTGTCCAAGCCGTTCCGGATGGAGGAGGTGCTGGCCCGCCTGCGCGCGCTCATCCGACGCTCGAGCGGGCAGGTCCAGCCGGAGCTGCGCGCGGGCGACGTGACGCTCGACCCGCGCGGCGCGCGCGTGATGCGCGGCGACACGCCGGTCAAGCTCACCAGCCACGAGTTCCGCGTGCTCTCGTACCTGATGCACCAGCGCGGCCGCGTCGTCTCCCAGGCCGAGCTGACCGAGCACATCTACGCGCAGGACTACGACCGCGACTCCAACACCGTCGAGGTGTTCATCGCGCGCCTGCGCCGCAAGGTCGGCCCGGGCGTCATCGAGACCGTGCGCGGCCTGGGCTACCGCGTGGCGGCGGAATGAGGTCGCTCCGCGCGCGCCTGCTGGTGGGCGGACTGCTGTGGACGCTCGGCCTCGTCCTCGTCACCGAGGTGGTCGTGCGCCAGCTCTCGCAGCGCGGCGTGCCCGGCATCCGCATCCACTACGGAGCGATGTCCATCCTCGCGATCGGCCTGCTCGCCACCGGCCTGACCTTCGCGCACATCGGGCTGTCGCCGGTGGGCCGCCTGCGCGCCCGGCTCGCCGCCGTACGCTCCGGCCAGGACGCGCGCGTCGCCGGCCACTACCCCACCGAGGTGCAGTCGCTCGTGGACGACCTGAACGCGCTGCTGGACGACCGCGAGAAGAGCATCGCCCGCGCGCAGGCCCACGCCGGCAACCTCGCGCACGGGCTCAAGACGCCGCTGGCCGTGCTGGCGCAGGAGGCGTCGCGCGCGACCGATCCTGCGCTGGGCTCGGCCATCACGCAGCAGGTCGAGCGGATGCGGCGGCAGATGGATTACCACCTGGCGCATGCACGTGCCGCGGCGTCGGGTTCCGTGCTGGGAACGCGGTGTCAGGTCGCCGAGTCCGTCGAGCCGCTCATTCGTACGCTGCAGCGGCTCTACGCGGATCGCTCTCTCTCCTTCGAGTCCGCGCTGTTGCTGGACCACGCCGTCCGCTGCCAGCGCGAGGACCTGGACGAGATGCTGGGCAACCTGCTCGACAACGCGTGCCAGTGGGCGCGGTCGCGCGTCTCGGTCGCGTCGTCCGTCGAGCACACGAGCGTCCGCATCGTCGTGGAGGACGACGGCCCGGGGATTCCGGTCGAGCTGCGCGAAACGGTGCTGCAGCGCGGTGTACGTGCCGACGAGTCCGCGGCCGGCTCGGGCCTGGGCCTCGCGATCGTCCGGGACCTCGCGGGGCTGTACGGCGGCTCGATCGAGCTCGGGGCGAGCCCCCTCGGCGGCCTGCGCGCGACGCTGAAGCTGCCCGCGGCCTGAGACGTCGCCACCTCACGACCGCGCCTTCACGTCCTCGCTCAGCTGCCGCACCAGCTGCGTCGCCTTGCGGATGTCCGCACCGCTGAGGGCGACGCCCATGGTCGAGGCGATCGCCAGCAGCCGGGCGTTCATCTCGCGATAGCGCGCGGCGCCCTTGGGGGTGAGCTGCACGAGCTTCGAGCGCCGGTGCCTTGGGTTGTCGGCGAACTGGACGAGCCCCTCGGCCGCGAGCTCGTCCGCCAGCCGTTGCATCCGCTGGCGGCTGGTGGGCCGCATCTGGGCGATCTGCGGCACCGTCAGCGGACCCAGCAGCGCGAGGCTCCGCATGAAGCCGAACGCACCGCCGCCCCAGCTGGTGATGAGCCCCGTCTTCTGGCCGAGAGCCCGAATCCTGAAGAAGCACTGGGCCACCTCGAGCATCAGCTCGGCGATGGCCTCGGCCTTGCCGCCGACGATCGGTCCCGCTCCCGTCCTGTTTCGTGCCGACGGCATCGCCTCCGTGCCCCCCTGCGCCGGCCTCTAGCTTCTCCACTTGACACCATCGTTGTCAACTGGAGTAGAATGACACCTTGGTTGTCATATGCGGGTGGGCCACGAATGAACGACACGGGAACGGCAGGGGTCATCGCGCGACCGCCCGTCCTCCTTCTCGCGGCGCTCCTGCTCGGTCTCGTCTCGGATCGACTGCTGCCCTCCCCGTTCGCCGTTCCGGAGGCCGGCCTCGTCCGCTGGACCATCGCCGGTTCCCTGATCCTCGTCGGACTTGCGCTCGCCGCCGCGGGCATCCGCAACTTCACCCGCGCGGCGACGCCGGTCCCCACGAACGAGCCCACCCGCACGCTGGTGACGACCGGCGTTCACGGCTGGACGCGCAACCCCATCTATCTCGGGATGTTCCTCCTCTACGGCGGCATCGGCGTCGCCGCCCGGAGCCCATGGACGCTGATCCTCACGCTGCCTCTGGCCCTCACGATCCGCTACGGCGTGGTCGCGAGGGAGGAGGCGTACCTGGAACGGCGGTTCGGCGATGCCTACCGGCACTACCAGGCCCGCGTGCGCCGCTGGCTGTAGCGGTCGGAGGCCCCTCTTGAGACCAGGCCTGATCGTGATCGGTGTCCTGTCGCTCGCGCTGACCGCCTGCGCGACGATGCCCACAGCCCAGCAGGCCAACGATGCCGTGCTGACGCTGCGCAGATACGAGAGCTGGGCATGGGCCCTGGGCATTGCCCTCATCTGGGCCGACCTGGTCCTGCCCGTCCCGCAGGCAGCGGTGCTCGCCGCCCTCGGCATCCTCTACGGAACGGCGCTGGGCGGACTGCTGGGCAGCCTCGGCCTGATCACCAGCGGCCTGCTCGGCTACCTGTTGATGCTCACCTCCGCACGGCGATACGTGCATCGCTTCGTCGGCTCCCGGTCCATGAACAGGATGGAGAGCCTGTTCGACCGGGGTGGAGCCTGGGCGATCGTCTTCACCCGCAGCCTTCCCTACAGCGTCCCCGAGGGCACGGTCTTCCTGGCCGGGCTGGCGGGCATGCCAATGGGCAAGTTCATCGCGGCCTTGACCCTCGGCAGCGTCCCCACCGCGTTCGTGTTCGCTGCCATCGGTGCCGGCTGGGCGGACCGGCCGGTCCTGGAGCTCACGGTGAGCTACGTGCTCCCGATCGCATTGCTGCCCATCGTGCTCGCCCTCATGCGGCGGGGAGGACGCTAGATGTCGACCGCGGTCGTCGTCCTCCGCGTCGTCTCCCTGCTCGCCTTGGCGGCACCCGTGTGGCTCACGGCGCGTCGGGGAGGACCCGGGACGCGAGCGCATCAGGGTGGCGGCGACCGGGCACCGCTGGTGGCCAACCTCGCCGCTTTCGCCGTGTTCTTCCCTTCGCTCCTCGTGGCTGCCGGCAGCACCATCGGCTCCAGGGCGCTGCTGCTGGCCGCGGTGGGATCACTCCTGGCGGTGGTGGGCGGCGCCCTGGTCCTCAGATCCCGCATCGAGCTGGGTCCGTCCTGGAGCCTCGTGCCCAGGGCGGATCCGGCCAGGGGGCTCGTCACGACGGGACCCTATCGCGTGGTGCGCCACCCCATCTACCTCGCCTTCACCTTGCTCGCCACGGGCGAGGCTCTCGCCTTCGACAGCTGGCCCGCGCTCCTGATCGTGCCATTCGGGATCGTCCCGAGCCTCGCCTGGCGCGCCCGCGCCGAGGAGAGACTCCTCAGCCGCACGTTCGGCGAGCCCTACGCCGCCTACCGACAGCGCACCAGGATGATGATCCCGTACCTGCTCTGATCAGCCCAGGACGTCCTTCAGCGGACAGGCGAAACCCGGGATCACGTCTTCGCCGTCCAGCGCATCCGCCTCTCCGATCACGCGGACGTCCGTGAGGCTCCGGTACACCACCGCCGTGCGCTTCTCGGGATCGATCACCCACACGAGGCGCGTGCCGGCATCGAGGGACTCACCCACCTTCTCCAGTACGTCGCCTCGCCGGTCGCTTGGAGACAGCACCTCGATCGCCAGGTCGGGCGCGAAAGGGATGAACCCAACCGGCGGGCGTCCGTCGGCGAATCGGCCCGCGGCGACGAAGCTCACGTCGGGAGAGCGGATGTTGTCCGGCCGCTCGGGATTGCGACCGGGCCAACGGAAGCCGAGGCTGGACCCGAACACGTGGCCGAGCCTCCGCTCGGTCACGAACGCCCACAGCCGGCCCGTCAGCTCCACGATCACGGCCTCGTGGCGCGCGCCCGCGGGGCTCACGCGCATCTCCCCGTCGACGCGCTCATACTTCTGCCCGTCCCTGGGTGCTTGGAGGAGCTCCTCGTCCGTGACGAATCGCGACGACGTGGTGGCCATTTCGCCTCTCCCAGCATTGTAGACCCGCATTGCGCGAGCGGCCGGGAGAGTGGCCGGACACGCGTACTGTCGCACCCCAGAGCCGCGTCAGGCCCAGCTCGGTCCAGAACGAGTTACGCTGGCGCCCGATGCGCGAACGGGTGCTCGCGGCGCAGGTCGTCCTGCCCTGCTCGAACCTCGACGACACCCTCGCGTTCTTCACCGGGACGCTCGGCTTCCGCGTCGACAGCGTCGCGCCCGCCGAGAGCCCCACCACGGCGGTGATCTCCGGCCACGGTGTCCGCATCCGGCTGCAGCCCATGCCCCGGTCCGCGCCGGGCGTGATCGAGCTGCTCTGCCGCGACCCGTCCACGGTGGCGGGAGGGCGGCTCGAGTGGATCGCGCCCAACGGCACGCGCGTCGAGCTGGTTCCCGCCGAGCCGCCGGCGACGCTGCCCCCGTTGCGTCCGTCCCTGGTCGTGAGCCTGCGGAGTGAAGCCCGCTGGAACGTGGGCCGCGTCGGGATGCGCTATCGCGACCTGGTGCCGGACCGCCAGGGCGGCCGGTTCGTCGCCTCCCACATCCACATCCCCGACGGCGGACCCGTGCCCGACTACGTGCACTTCCACCAGGTGCGCTTCCAGCTCATCTACTGCTATCGCGGCTGGGTGCGCGTGGTGTACGAGGACCAGGGCCCGCCCTTCGTCATGGACGCCGGCGACTGCGTGCTCCAGCCGCCTCGCATCCGGCACCGGGTGCTCGAGAGCTCTGCGAACCTGGAAGTCATCGAGATCGCCTGCCCGGCCGCGCACGAGACGGTCGCGGATCATGCGCTGGCCCTGCCCACGGCGGCGTTCCGACCCGAGCGCGAGTTCGAGGGACAGCGCTTCGTCCGTCACCGGGCCAGCGCGGCCGTCTGGCAGCCGTGGAGGCTTCCGGGCTTCGCGTGTCGGGATCTCGGGATCGCGGCCGCGACAGGCACTCTCGCGGGCGCGTGCGTCGCGCGGCGCTCCGCCGGCCCGGCAGCGTCGCCGATGATCCGCCACGACGCGGATCTGCTGCTCACCTTCGTGCTCCAGGGCGAGCTGACGCTTTGCTGTGAGGGACGCGCGGAGCAGAGGCTGGGCGCCGGCGACTGCTTCGTGATCCCAGCGGGAATGGCTCATGCGCTCAAGGACGTCTCGAGTGACGTGGAGCTGCTGGAAGCCTGCTCGCCGGCCGGCACGTCACCGGTCATCTGACCCCATGGAAATGCTCGAGGGCCTCCTCGTCGCCGCCGGCGGCATCGGTGTGATGCTGGCGGTGGGAGCCTGGGAGATCTGGAGACGCCAGCAGGGCCGATTGCTCACGTCGGTGAGCGAGTACCCCGACTGGGAGACCGTCGCGGACGAGCTGGCCCAAGCCGCGCGGCCGCTGGAGACGGAGCTGC
>JAICEW010000329.1 GCA_025923995.1 Vicinamibacteria bacterium
CGCACGTCCACGCTGGCGTAGCTCGGACCCTCGAGCGTGTTGCGGTCGAGGAGCCCGTTGCGGTCCGCGTTGGGGTTGCCGTCCTGGTTGGCGTCCGCGCCCGCGTAGACCGTGAACCGCCGCCCGCTGTCGACGCTCACGAGCGCGGCGAACTTGAAGTCGCCGACGACCGGCACGTCCTTGGACACCTGGCTCACGAAGGACAGCGTCCCGCGGTGGCGCACGTGCTGCCGCGAGAAGCCGTCCTCCCGCGACATGTCGGGCCCGTCCGGGAAGTCGCCCAGGTTGGTGACGGACTCCACGTTCGTCTTCGCCTGGGCCAGCGTGTACGACGCGGTGAACCCGATGCCGCCGCGGAACTGCCTGCGCAGCTCGAGGGTGCCGCCGTGGTACCTCGAGTAGCCGATGTTGTCGGTGACGTGGAAGTTCCCCAGCTCGGGGAACTGGCGCCCGCCGATGATGGGCTTGCCGGTGGACAACGTGCCCGTCTGGACCGCGTTCAGGTTCGCGCCATGGCCGGGCAGGTCCTCGCCTCGCACGTAGAGATAGCTGGCGGAGGCGGAGAAGCCGTCGCCCAGCTCCTGCGCGATCTGCAGGCTCGCCTGGTAGGTGAACGGGTTGACCAGCTCGGAGCTCATGTTGTCGGTCAGGCTGGTCGCCCCGCTGGCGGGCACGCGGCCCGTGGTGAGGAAGACCGTGGCGGCGGCGGGCGCGCCCGGCCCCGCCACCGTGGTCTGGCGGAAGCGGCCCGCCACCGGCGCCACCGCGGGGAACAGGCGGGTGGCGTTGGGCGAGTCGCCCCGGCTCGACCAGTCGGTGGCGGTGAAGACCTGGCCGACGCTGCTCACCAGCCGGTCGTGGAAGATGCCGAAGCCGGCGCGCACGACCCCCTTGGGGCTGTACGCGTACGCCAGGCCGACCCGCGGCTGGACGTTGTTCGTGTCCTTCTTCGAGATGAAGCGGTCCGGGTAGTTCTCCAGGTCGTAGCGGACGCCGTAGTTGATCGTCAGCTTCGAGGTGGCGGTCCACTGGTCCTGGACGAACAGGCCGAGGGAATCGAAGTCGAGGTCGAACTGCGTCGCGTCGTCGGGCCAGGCGGAGGGCAAGGGGTCCGTGAAGGGCACGTCGAAGACGGGCTGCGGCGCCCCCTGCAGCACCGGCCACCAGAAGACCACGGGCTGGAAGGCCAGGAACGCGTTCAGGTTGGGGAAGATGATGCGAGCGGGCAGGAAGAGGTTCCAGCCCGCCTCGTCCTGGATGTTGTTGTAGTCGACGCCCATCTTGAACTGGTGGGCGCCGCGCACCGCCGTGAGCGTGCTGGACGCCTGCCACCGCTGCTCCTGGTAGAAGTCCATGTCGGACGTGGTCTTGCCCATGATCACGAGGTTCGTGATCTCGAGCGTGGGCTCGCCCACGATGGGCTGGAAGTCGTAGCTGCGGCGCGCCCACTGGACCTTCGTCTCGTTGAGCACGTTGGTCGAGAACGTGAAACGTGCGTTCAGCACGGCCGCGTGGTCGCGCGTGGCGTTGTCGCGGGCCGCGGTCGAGGCCGGGGAGGCGCGCCCGCCGCCGCCAGGGAAATTGAGCGCCTCCGAGTCCAGGAACGAGTAGCGCCCGCTCAGGTACACCTTGTCCGAGGCCTGGTGGTCGAGCTTGACGAGGAACGCGTTGTAGTCGTTCGTCTTGACCTGGTCCACCGTCTCCGGCCGCAGGTTGAAGCGCGTGCGGACCGCGTTGATGGCGGCCAGGTTGTCCAGGATGACCTGGGAGAAGCGGTTGGACTCCGAGCGCTGCTGGCCCTCGTAGTTCAGGAAGAAGAACGTCCGGTCCTTCACCAGCGCGCCGCCCAGCGTGCCGCCGTACTGGTGCTGGCTCAGCTCGTCGGCGTCCGGCGTGTTGAGGATGGAGCGCGAGGCCAGCGCGTCGTTCATGCCGTAGTAGTATGCCGACCCGCTCGTGTCGTTCGCGCCCGACTTGGTCACGATGTTGACGAACCCGCCCAGCGCGCGCCCGTACTCCGCCAGGTAGGTGCTGTTCAGGATTCGGAACTCCTTGACCGCCTCCTGCGAGGGGGTCGCGCGCGGCAGGCCGGTGTAGGTCTGGATGTTGTCCGCGCCGTCCACCTGCACCAGCGTGTTCAGCTCCTGCTGCCCGCCGAAGCTCAGGCGCGGCGCCGCGGCCGCCCCCACGCCGGTGTCCGGCTCCTTGAACGGTCCGCCGCCGATGTTCTCGCGCCCGATCGCCACGGCGCTCGACAGCTTCACGAAGTCCACGAAGTTGCGGCCGATGTTGGGCAGCGACGCGATCTCGCGCTCGCCCACCACGCGGGAGAGGTCGGTGTGGGTCAGCTCCACCAGGGACTCCTGGGCCCGGACCGTGACCTCCTCGCTGCGCTGGCTGAGGCCCAGGGTCACGTCCTGCACGGCGTGGCCCGCCACGGTCAGCACCACGCCCGTGCGCACCGCGGTCGCGAAGCCGGTCAGCTCCGCGCGCACCTCGTACTCGCCCGGGGCCAGGGCCGTGAGAGTGTACCGGCCGCTCTCGTCCGTCGACGTGCGGCGGAGGGCGCCCGTCGCCAGGTTGCGGACGGTGATGGTGACGCCGGCCAGCATCGAGCCCGACTCGTCGTGCGCCACCCCGGAGAGCGTGCTGGTGGCGGTCTGCGAAAGGGCGGGGCTCGCGGCGGCCAGGACGAGCGCCACCGCGAGGAGCGCGCGCGGGCGCGGGAGGAGCAGCATGGACCCTCCTCGGGCGAGCGGGCCGTTGTGGCCCCTCGCCTTTGAACGTTTGTTCGAACGAAAGATTATCGAATGGTGCGCGCCCGTTCGGCTTCTTGTCAAGACTTCGTCCAGATCGGGATCCCGTTCGGGTTACCATCCAGGTTCCGACTACAACGGGCCCAGGACCGGATCGATGACTGCACGCTATCGCGCGGACCAGGTAGGAAGCTTCCTCCGGCCTCCGGATCTGCTCGCGGCCCGGTCGGCCACGCCGCCAGACGCCGAGGGCCTGCGCCGCATCGAGGACGCCCACATCCTGCGCGTCCTCGCGCGCCAGCAGGACCTGGGCTTCGAGGTCTTCACGGACGGCGAGCTGCGGCGGCGCAACTTCATGAGCGACTTCACGGACGCGGTGGAGGGCTTCGACCTGGGCGACGCCGTGTCGCGCGCGTGGCAGGCGGGGCAGGGCAAGGACGCGCCGGTCAGCAGCGTCGCGGGCATCGTGACCTCGCGGCTGCGCCAGATCCGCCCGCTCACGGGGCACGAGCTGCCCTTCCTCGCCGCCCACTCTCCCGGCGCCGTGAAGATGACCCTGCCCAGCGCGACCCAGTTCCCCGCCATCGCCTGGAAGGCGGGGATCAGCGACCGCGCCTATCCCGACCGCTCCGCGCTGCTGTGGGAGATCGTGGGCATCATGAAGGCCGAGCTGGCGACGCTGGCGGCGGGCGGCGTCGCTTACATCCAGATCGACGCCCCGCGGTACAGCTACTTCATGGACCCCAAGTGGCGCGACTTCATCCGCTCCGAGATGAAGACGGAGCCGGACGCGCTGCTCGACGAGTCGATCCGCGCCGACAACGAGTGCCTGGTGGCCGCGCGGCGGCCGGGCGTGACGCTGGCCATGCACCTCTGCCGCGGCAACAACCGGAGCCACTGGTACGCGGAGGGCGGCTACGACGCCATCGCCGAGAAGCTGTTCGGGACCATGGGCGTCGACCGCTTCCTGCTGGAGTACGACGACGCGCGTTCGGGCACGTTCGAGCCCCTGCGGTTCGTCCCGCGGGGCCGGCAGGTGGTGCTGGGGCTCGTCAGCTCCAAGCTCCCGCGGCTGGAGGACGCCGACACGCTGGCACGGCGCGTCGAAGAGGCCTCGCGGCTGGTGCCGCTCGAGGACCTGGCGCTCAGCCCGCAGTGCGGGTTCGCGTCGACGATGGAGGGCAACCTGCTCACGGAAGACGAACAGTGGGCCAAGCTCGAGCTGGTCTGCCGGACGGCCCGCCGCATCTGGGGGTGACGGAAGACGCAAACGACACGGACCGCAGAAAGGACGATGCGATGAACAAGAAGCTGGTCGCGCTCGTGGGGCTCTCGCTGCTGCTTCCGCTGGCGGCGCAGGCGAAGGACGATCCGTGGAAGGTACCGCCGGGATTCGCCGCGCGCACGCCGCAGGCCCACGCGCCCGACGTCGCGGGACCGATCGTGTTCACGGAGCCGGAGTTCCCGCTGGGCACGACCATCAACGGCCTGAACCTCACGACGCTCAACGGCACGCCGATCGGCGCCACGACCGTGTTCGGCTACCTCGTGAACGGCACGCCGTCGCCGGACTGCACGGTCGCGCCCGGACCGCCGCCGCAGAACTTCGTGAACCCTCCGGGGATGGAGGGTGGTGCGCCGGGCGGCCAGCTCACCATGGACTTCGGCATGGACGTCAGCCAGGTCGCGTTCGGCTTCGCGTTCAGCTGCACGCCGCCCGAGACGCCGTCGATGACCGCCACCGCCATCGACTCGGGCGGGGGCACGGTCGGCTCGGTCACGGTGCCGGCCATCGTCACCGGCGCGAACCCCTTCCTCGAGAACCAGCTGGTGCTGCAGCCGGGACCGCTGTTCCGCCGCGTGCGCGTGGACATCAGCGCCTCGCCCAACTGCGTCCGCTTCCTGCTGGACAACCTGGCCTACCCGCCGCTGGTGACTCCGGTCGAGCTGCAGGGGTTCACGGTCGAATAGCCAGTATTCACACGTCTTTTCTGTACCCGCTGCTGGCCACCAGACGAACCATACTAGAAAAAAGATGGCTCGCATTGATACGATAATTGCCCGGCCCTAGCTTCGCTGAAGGACGCGCAGCGAAGTCCTAGAAGAGAGAAGGGAGGTAAACATGAGCGTGAGGTTCTCGTGGCGTTGGATGCGGTTGGCACGGGCCGCGCTCACTTTTCTCGGTGCGGCGGTCGGTGTCGTCGGCTGGCAGCTCTGGGTACGGGGAGACGGACCTCGCACCATGGTCTTCCAGATGGACTCCTCCTCAGTCGTGCTCGATGACGCGGCGGCGATCCGAGCCTTTGCGATCTTGCCGAGTGCAGCCGGCCCCCGGTTCCTCGCGCTGAAGACGTCCGGAGCGGGTGTCGCGGTACGCCTGATCGATACCGTCGGGGGCGAAAGGGAACTGCCCCCTTCTCCCCTGCGCCGCAATGGGGAAATCCAGGCGCTCGCGGCCGCATCGGACGGAACGCTGTACCTGTACGACTCGAAGGCGAAGGTCCACGTGCTGAACGCAAACGGTGTGGAGCAGCGTGTGTTTCGCGTCGTTCGGCGCCCAGGGTCCATCGCAGTCCTGCCATCCGGCGAAGTCGCGATCGGCGGGCCGAGCAGCGGCAAGCTGATACACGTATTCGCGCCGGACGGCCGCCTCATCAGAAGGTTCGGGGAAGTCGAGGGTTTTGTGGGTGACCGCGTCGAGAACAACTACCTGAACGAGGGGATCGTCCTTGTGGACCCCGCCGGCAACTTCATCTATGTCTTCCAGCAGGCCCTTCGCCCGGCGTTCCTGACCTTCAGTCCCGACGGTCGTCCGATCGGACGACACGTCGTTGACGGGCCCGCCGTCGACTTCCAGCTTCAGGGAGCGAGACGCGTTGTCGACGAGGTGCTCCAGGAGCGCGCGGGCAAGAAGTCCTGCACCGTCGGTGCGGTGAGGATCGTGAATGCTGCCGGGATCGATCCAGCAACGGGGCACCTTTGGATTGCGCTGAATGGCCTCGCCACGTCCGGCCTGCTCTACGAATTTGACGCGGTCACCGGCACCAAAGTCGCCGAGCATCGGTTCGAGGTGCCCGATCAGCCCGTTGTATCCGTCCGAGCTGTCGCGTTTGGGAGCGACGGTGCATACGTTCAACTCGATGATGGCCGACTGCGACGCGTTTCGAATTCAGCGATCCGAGTGAGTGAACTCGGCGGTCCACTGGGACGCCTGGCGCGCGGTTGGGCGCGATTGCGTCTCGCCCCCGTGTTGCCCGTCGTGCAGGCCCAGCTCCCTTGTCCTCCCAACAACGGCCCCCTGGAGGGTTGCATCTCAAACTGCACCAACAACTCGAAGAACTGCACCGCGGCCTTGAAGGCAGCTTTGCCTCCCTCGACGACGCACAGCTACTACGATCCCTATTGCAACGTATCTGGCCTCAACTGCGAAGCGGCAAACTCCACCTGCTGGAAGGCGAATGGGATTCGTGGAAGAACCGAGGTCGGCGGGGCCTGCGTGCCCTGCACACCCTGCAGTGGACCGGGCTGGGTTGAGAACACGGAGTATTGCTCGAATCCTGACGAGCAGGACGAATGTGGCTGCTGCTTCCGCGACAACAGCCCCATCTTCATCGAGATGGGCGGTGCCGGGTTCCCGTTCAGCTCCGCGCAGGAAGGAGTGCTCTTCGAGACGAACGCCGCAGGTACCGTCAGACGGCTGGCCTGGCCGCTTCGGCCGGTCGAGGAGCCGTGGCTGGCCTGGGATCGAAACGGGAACGGCGAGATCGACAGCTTCGTCGAGCTCTTCGGCAATGTCACGCCCCTTGCCAACGGAGCGATCTCCAACCACGGCTACGAGCTCTTGGCCGAGCTGGACGAAGATGGCAACGGATGGGTCGATCGGGCGGACGATGGGTTCAAATACCTCATGCTATGGCGCGATTCGAACCGCAACGGCATCTCCGAACCGGAGGAGCTGCAGCCATTGACCGACAGCATCGTCGAAGGGCTGTCGACGAGCTACCGGAAGAGTGATCTCGAGGATCGTGCCGGAAACAAGTTCAAGTACGGGTCGACAGCGAGATTCCTGCAGGGACCGGTGCGAGAGACGTGGGACGTATTCCTCGCATCCCAGGCCCCCTGATGCCCTGCTCGCTGCGGGATCGATCCGTCGAGCAGGCTCGATCCCGCAGCGTCTCCAGCCCTCAGTCAGCCGCGGCGAGGTGCGTCGCGAACGTCGCGGGGTCGATGTTCGCGCCGCACACGATGAGCCCGACGCGCCGTCCGGCCAGGCGTTCGCGCATGGGCCCGCACAGCGCCGCCTTGGCGGCGGCGCCGGCGGGCTC
>JAICEW010000330.1 GCA_025923995.1 Vicinamibacteria bacterium
CGGCCCTCGACGACCGCCCCCCTCCCGGGCGGTTGGCCCCCCCCTAGGTCCCGGGGTTTGTATTATTTTTCCCCCCCCGCCCCCCCCAACCGCGCGGCGCCGTTCCTCGACCAGGGGGGACTGCGGGGCCGAAACGGACCGGCTCCTCGTCCCCCCTGGACCCCCGCTCCTGCACTGCTTTCGGCTCGGGTTTGCGTCCTTCGAGCCTAGAACAGCACCCGCAGCGACAGCTGCATGGTCCGCGGGTCGCCGCCGAGGGTCGTGATCGTCCCCACCGTGGCCGCGTCCGAGAGGTTGCGGTTGGGCAGGCCGAAGTTCGTCCGGTTGAACAGGTTGAAGATGTCCCAGCGCAGCACCGCGCGCACGCGCTGCGTGAGGCCGATCTGCTTCGACAGCGTCAGGTCGAAGCTGCGCCAGTCGGGCCCGCGCAGCTGGTTGCGCTCCTCGTTGCCGAACGTGCCGGAGGGCACGGCCTGGAAGGCCGCCACGTTGAACCACTGCTCGATCGTCTCCGGCCCCTCGGGATCGCCCACCATATTGGGCAGGCCGGTCATGTTCTGGCCGACGTTGTTGTTGCTCTGGTTCACCGTGAACGGACGGCCGGAGCGCGCCGCGAAGATGCCGGACACGGTCCAGTCGCCCAGGATCGCGTTTCCGACCCCGTCCTGGACCCACTTCTTGCCGGCTCCGAAGGGCAGCTCGGCCACGAAGTTGATGGCCAGGCGGTGGCGCACGTCGTAGTCGCTGGGGCCGAACCACGCCTCCAGGTTGACCGAGTCCTGCGGGAAGCTGTTCGAGCCCTGCGTCGAGAGGTGCTCCGACGTGTTGTCCTTCGAGTCCGACAGGGTGTAGGCGACGCCGAGGCTGTAGCCGTTCGAGAAGCGCTTGTCGAGGCCGACGTCGACGCCCTTGTACTCCGAGTGCCCGCGCTGCGTGCGCCACTCGATGAACCCGAAGTTGGGATAGGGCAACGGGCCGTTCCCGTTGCGCGGCTGGTTCAGGTTCACCAGGTGCGCCAGGTTGGTGCCCTTGGTCCACACGCCGTCCATGGACAGCACCAGGCCGGTCAGCAGCTCGCGCTGGAAGCCGATGCTCGCCTGCTGCACCTGGCTCTTGGGCGCGTCCTCGCTGACCCCGCGGATGCGCAGCGCGCGCAGCTGTCCCGCGGCCGGGTCCAGGTTGATGGGCTGGAAGAACGCGGCCGGGTAGCCGTTGCGCAGCAGGAAGAGCGGGCCCTGGCTGCCGCTGCTGACCAGGCTGATGTTCTGCAGGCCCGGCGGGTTGAGCGCGATCTGGTCCTCGGAGCCGATGCGGTCGAACAGGTTGTAGAAGAGCCCGTAGCCGCCGCGCAGCACCGTCTTCTCGTCCAGCCGGTAGACGAGCCCGATGCGCGGCGCGAAGTTGTTCTTGTCCGGGTTCACGAGCCCACGCTCGGAGAGCGAGCCGTCGCTCGCGAACACCAGCGACCCCGTGCCGTCGGGCACGAAGTTGGCCTGGTCGTTCTGCGCCTCCATGGCCGGCGTGATGAAGTCGTAGCGCAGGCCGGCGTTGATCGAGAACTTGTCGTTCACGCGCCAGTCGTCCTGCACGAAGAACGACGTGGCCCAGTGCTGCTGCTCGACCACGTACACGTTCGAGATCTGCGCGTCGTTCACGTAGCCGAGCAGGAAGTCGGCCATGGGGTTGCCGGTGAAGCGGTTGCGGAAGCGCAGGGCGCCGCGCGTGGCCGGCACGTCCATGTACTCGTTGTTCATCGGCATCATCACGTTGAGGCCGAACTTCAGCGCGTGGTCGCCGCGCAGCCAGCTGAGCGTGTCCTGGAACTCGAACTGGTTCGTGCGCTGGAACTTGGGCAGGAAGTCGGGCGAGCCGATGCGGCCCAGGCCGGGCCCGCCGAAGTAGCCGTCGATGGTCACGCCGGTGATGCCGCCGGCGATGATCGGGTTGCTGGGCACGTTGCCCACGCGCGCGGCCGCCGGCGGCTCGACGCCGAAGGGCTCCTGCACCGCGTCCGACTTGGCCTGCGACCAGGAGAAGCGGAACTCGTTGACGATGGCCGGGCCCATGATGCGCGTCCAGCCGCCCACCAGGCCGTTCGACTTCATGACCTGGTCGCCGAAGGCCGAGGTGCCGGTGCCGTCCACCACGCCGCCGAACGCGCCGGGGATGAAGCGGTTGCGGTTGGAGTAGATGTAGCGGGCGAAGAAGGAGTTGTTGGGGTTGGCGCGGTAGTCGAGGCGGGTCGTGAGGCGATCGGCGTCGTCCGTCACGTCCGGCTGGCGGAAGAAGTTGTTGGCACCCGCCTGGTTGGGCAGCGGGACCAGCGCGATGATGCCGGCCGCGGTGGGGTCGATGCGGTCCGCGGGGATGCGGTTGCCCGGGAACGGCTGCCCCGTCAGCGGGTCGCGGATGGTGCTGGTGAAGATGCCCGCCCGCTCGTCCGCCGTGGGCACGCGCGTGATGCGGGTGACGCCGCGCGTGATGCGCGTGCCCTCGTAATCCACGAAGAAGAACGCCTTGTCCTTGATGATGGGGCCGCCCAGGTTGGCGCCGAACTGGTTCTGGTCGTTGGCCGGCTTGGGCTGGTTGGCGCGCTCCGAGAAGAAGTTGTTCGCGTCCAGCCCCTCGTTGCGGTAGTAGTCGTAGACGGTCCCGTGGATCTCGTTCGTGCCCGACTTGGTGGTCACGCTGATGGTCGCGCCCGGCGAGCGCCCGTACTCGGCCGAGTAGGGCGAGGTCACCACCTTGAACTCCTGGATGGCGTCGATCGAGGGCCGCGAGACCTGCGTCGTCAGCTCCTGCACGTTGGTCGAGATGCTGTTGTTGTCGACGCCGTCGAGCAGGAAGTTGTTCTGCAGCGAGCGGGTGCCGTGCACGTTGACGCCGCCCGTGCGTCCGAAGGACGTGCCGCCGCCCTCTTCCGTGAAGCGGTCGCCCTGCACGCCGGGCACCAGCGCCAGCAGGTCGTCCCAGTTGCGGATGGCCAGCGGCAGCTTGGAGACGGAGTTCTGGTCGATGACCGCGCCCAGCGTGGCGTCGGTGCTGAGCAGCCGGACCGGCTCCTCCACCACGACGCTCTCGGCCAGGGTCCCGACGCCCAGCGCGAAGTCCAGCCGCGCGCGCTGGCCCGTCTCCAGGATCACGGACTGCGTCGACTTCTGGAAGCCGGTGGCCTCGGCCTCGACCAGGTAGCGGCCGGGGGCCAGGTTCAGGATCAGGTAGCTCCCGCTGCTGGTGCTGCGGGCCTTGCTGGCCACGTTCGTGGCCAGGTGCGTGGCGGTGACGGTGCTGTCCGCCATCACCGCGCCCGACGAGTCCTTCACCTCGCCGGTCAGGGTGGCGCGGTCCACCTGCGCGTACGCGGTGCCGGCCAGGCCGCTCAGCAGCACGATGGCGGCGACGACTCGCTTCATGGAATCCTCCGTTCGCTTCGGTTGTAGCCCCGTAGCGTCCTGCGTGCGCATGACCGTCCCCGGGCGCAGAACTGACGATCCTGTGGCGTCGGCACTGGGTTTGTAACGTTCCAAACGAACCCTACTGCGCGCCATGCGGCGCTGTCAACTGGTCAATGACCGTTCGAGATGCGTCGTCCCGTCGCGGCGTCGAACAGGTGCACGCGTTCCGGCACCAGGCGGAAGAACAGCGCCGCGCCCGGCGCCGCGTGGAACTCGGGGCCCGCCCGCGCCACCACGCGCGCGCCGCCGGCCTCGAGGGTGACGATCGTCTCGTTGCCCATCGGCTCCGCCGCCAGCGCGCGGGCGGGCGCGAACCCGGGCCGAGCCTCCGCGGCCAGCTCGACGTCCTCCGGGCGCACGCCGGCCTCGAGCGTCGCGCCGGGCGGCGCCTCGGGCCGCGCCGGCAGTCGGGTGCCCGCGACGTCCAGGGCCCCGTTCGTGCGCGTCACGGGCAGGAAGCTGATGGCGGGGCTGCCCAGGAACCCGGCGACGAAGCGCGTGGCCGGACGGCGGTAGAGCTCCAGGGGCGGGCCCACCTGCTCGACCGACCCCGCGCGCAGCAGCGCGACGCGAGTGCCCAGGGTCATGGCCTCGCCCTGGTCGTGCGTGACGTAGATGGTCGTGGTGCCCAGCTCCTGCTGCAGCCGCTTGAGCTCGGTGCGGGTCTGCACCCGCAGCTGCGCGTCCAGGTTGGACAGGGGCTCGTCCATCAGGAAGACGGCGGGCTCACGCACGAGCGCGCGCGCGAGCGCCACGCGCTGCTGCTGTCCGCCCGACAGCTCCGCCGGGCGCCGGTCGAGGAAGGCCTCGACCTCGAGGCGCCGCGCCGCGTCGCGCACGCGCGCGTCGATCTCGGACGCCGCCACGCCGCGCGAGGTGAGCGGGAAGGCGATGTTCTGGAACGCGGTGAAGTGCGGGTACAGCGCGTAGTTCTGGAACACCATGGCGACGTCGCGCTGCGCGGGCGGGACCTGCTCCACGGGGCGTCCGCCGATGAGGATGCGGCCCCCATCGGGCGTCTCCAGCCCCGCCAGCAGCCGCAGCAGCGTCGTCTTCCCGCAGCCGGAGGGGCCCAGCAGGACGAGGCACTCGCCGGGGGCGACGTCGAGGTCGATGCCGCGCACCACCTCGACCGCGCCGAAGCGCTTGCGCACCTGCTCGAAGCGCACGGCGGCGGCGGGGCGGGCCATGGAACGATCCAATATATACTCCATCGCCCCCATGAGCCCATCCCTCCGGCCGCTCCTCGCCACCGCCGCGCTCGCCCTGGGCCTGCCGGTCGCCGCGGGCGAGGTGAAGGTGGGCCTCCCGCTGCTGGAGCAGCCGTTCTCGCTGGACGAAGCCGCCGAGGTGATCGTCTCCCTGGATGCGTCCTGCCCCGGCTGTTCCTGGGAGCGCAAGGGACGTGAGGGAGCGCTGCTCCTGATCGAGGTCGACGGCCGCTACTCGCAGCACGTCGCCCTCACGCGCGGTGGGCGGCCCGCGGAGTACCGGATCGCGCTGGGCGCGCTCCGGGCCGGCCGGCACGCCGTGCGCGTGTCGCTCGACCGCCAGCGGACGCCCAAGGCGGTGGCCGGGGCGGCGGTCACGCGCCTGGCCATCCATCCGGTCTTCGCGTCGAGCCCCGAGCACCAGGCGCTCGCGCACGCGCCCTTCGTGTACGCACGCCCGGGGTCGATCCAGGCGGCGAGCGACGTGCCGCTCCTGAGCTGGTACGAGTCGGAGCCGCTCCCGGGCGGCGGCACGCGCGTCCGCTACTCGGTCGTCTTCAGCAACGAGGACGGGGGCACGCCGCCCGACCGTCTGATGGCCACGTGGGGGCGGCTGACCGACATCGAGTACCTCTACGGCGTCGACCTCGACGCCGCGGGCGCGGTCGTCTCCTCCGAGTTCCAGGGACGCGACCACAAGCTCGTGCCCTTCGCCGGCCGCCGCGAGGGCGGGCACCCGCTCCTCTACGTCGTGACCGAGAACAACATGGTGGACGGGCGCGGCGCAGGCGACGTACGCTTCGCGCCGGCGCCGACCCGCTTCGACCTGGCCGGCGTCTCGCGCGAGGTGGTGATGGACCGCGAGCCGTGGACCTACCGCGTGAGCGCGCAGGAGGTCCGGCGCGAGGGGCGCGTGAGCGCGGGGGCGCGGCCCGGCGACAAGCGCATCCCCGATCCGCGCCGCTTCGCGACGCTCGAGGCGTGCGCCCCCGCCCAGGACGCGACGCTCGCGTTCGAGGTGGGCGTGCGGGGCGCGGACGGCGTGCGCTGGTTCGCATCGGACGGCGGACGTCCGGCGTTCCGCATCGCGCGGTCCGCCATCCACTTCCCGACCGGCTGCTTCCGCGGGGCGGTGGCGCTGCCCGAAGGCACCACGGCGGGCGACCTCACGGCGCTCCGCGTGCGCGCCTTCACGCGCCTGCCGGGCAGGAACGAGCCCCGGCTGCCGGCCGGGTCCGGCCGCGCGCGGCTCACGTCGGTGAACCGGCTGTTCCTGCTCGACGAGGACGACGAGCCGGGGCCGAGCCTGCTGGAATGGCGCGGCGACCAGCCGATCGCACCCGAGGGCGCGCCGTTCGAGATCCCGATCGGCGGGAAGGAGGCGAGGTGAGGCTTTCCGGCACGGCGCGCGAGGCGGCCGCCGAGTTCCTGGGGACCTTCGTCCTGATCGTCTTCGGCTCGGCCGTGGTGGCCCAGGTGGTCCTGGGCGGCGGCGGCAACGGGACCTACATCTCGATCAACATCGCCTGGGGCCTCGCGGTCACCATGGGCGTGTACGCCTCGGCGGGCGTGTCGGGCGCCCACCTCAACCCCGCGGTGACGGTCGCGCTGGCGGTGCACCGCGGCTTCGCATGGTCGAAGGTCCCGCCGTACGTGCTCGCGCAGCTGGCGGGCGCGTTCTGCGGCGCCGCGGTGACCTTCCTCACCTATCGCGAGGCGTTCGACCGCTTCGACGGCGGCGTGCGGCAGGTGATCGGCGCGCAGGCGACGGCCGGCATCTTCGCGACCTATCCGCAGCCCTACCTGAGCCTCCTCGGCGGGCTCGTGGACCAGGTGGTGGGCACCGCGCTGCTGATGCTCGTCATCTTCGCGCTCGGCGACGCGCGGAACGCAGCACCCGAGCCGCGGGTGGCTCCGGTGCTGGTGGGGGCGGCGGTGGTGCTCATCGGGATGAGCTTCGGTCTCAACGCCGGCTACGCCATCAACCCCGCGCGCGACCTGGGCCCGCGCCTCTTCACGTTCGTGGCGGGATGGGGCGACCTGGTCTTCCGGGCCGGCAACGGCTGGTGGTGGGTGCCCCTCGTCGCTCCTCCGGTCGGCGCGGTCCTCGGCGGCTTCGTCTACGATGCGCTCATCACGAGGCATCACCCGCAGGAGGCCGCATGAAGTACGTCCTCGCCCTGGACCAGGGGACGACGTCCAGCCGCGCGATCCTCTTCGGGCGCGACGGCCGGCTGGCCGCGGTGGCCCAGCAGGAGTTCCCGCAGATCTTTCCGCAGCCCGGCCACGTGGAGCACGATCCCGAGGCCATCTGGTCGAGCCAGCTGGCGGTCGCGAAGGACTGCCTGGCGC
>JAICEW010000331.1 GCA_025923995.1 Vicinamibacteria bacterium
GACAGCGCATGGGGCCCCAGCTGCGAGGAGCACCAGTAGCTCGTGCCCCAGTCGTTGAGGACCGTCGAGTAGAAGGCCGGCTCCTCCAGCTTGTGCTCGAGGAACATCCGCCAGCCGTCCGGCAGGCCGCGGTAGATCGCGCGCAGCGCGTCCAGGTAGCGCTCCAGCGCGCGCCGGAAGTGGTGCTGGCCGGGGAAGTTCCCTCCATCGCCGATCCAGACCGTGATCGAGTCGGACCCGAGCGTCTGGCCGATCGCGATGCACTCCAGGTTGTGCGTGACCGCCTGCTCGCGCACGGCCGCGTCGGGGTGCGAGAGGCTCCCGAACTTGTACGAATGGGCGAGCCCCTCGTGGTCCTGGAACGTGTTCGAGTTCATGGCCCCGAAGCCGAGGCCCCGCGCGGCGGCGTGCTCGCGCAGCACGCGCGCGTCCCTGGGCTTGTCCCACGGGATGTGCAGCGAGATCTCGGGCGTGACGCGCACCAGCGAGTGCACGGTCGCGCAGTCGTCGAGCTTCTCGAACACGTCGCGCGGCTCGCCCGGGCCGGGGAAGCGCGCGAAGCGGGTGCCGCCGGTGCCGAGGCCCCAGGAGGGCAGCGCGACGCGCAGCGACTGGGCGCGCTCGACCAGGCGCTCGATCTCGACGCCGCGGCGGCGGAGCTGGCGGCCGAGGTGCTCGAAGTCGGCCTCGAGGTCGGTGCGCAGGGCCCGGCCGTGCTCGGCCAGGAAGCCCGGCTCGACGGTGAAGGGCTTCATGCTCGTTCCCTCCTCCTCAGCGCGGATAGGCCGCGGGCACGCCGCCGTCCACGTTCAGGATGTTGCCGGTCAGCTTGCTCGTCCGGCCGGACGCGAAGAAGCAGATGGCTTCGGCCACGTCCTCGGGCGTGATGTTCTGCTTGAGGGTGGTCCGCTTCCGGTAGAACTCCTCGATGTCCGCCGGGTCGATCCCGTGGTCGCGCGCGCGCGCCTCGCGCCAGGCCGAGTCCCAGATGGCGGAGCGGGCGATGACCGCGTCGGGGTTGACCACGTTCACGCGGATGCCCTGGGCGCCGCCCTCCTCGGCCAGGCAGCGCGCGAGGTGCAGCTCGGCCGCCTTGGCCGTGGAGTACGCCGAGTTGTTCTTGCCCGCCACCATCGCGTTCTTGGAGACCACGAACACGAGGCTGCCGCCGCGACCCTGGCGCTGCAGCACGCGGAAGGTCTCGCGGGCGACCAGGAAGTACCCGGTGGACAGGATCGCGTGCAGCCGCTGCCAGTCTTCGAGGCTCGTGTCCTGGACGGGGCTGGCCGCCGCGATGCCGGCGGAGAGCACCGCCACGTCCACCCCGCCGAAGGCCAGGACGGCCTGCCGGAAGGCGCCGACGACGGACGCCTCGTCCGTCACGTCCATGCGCACGCCGAGCGCGTGGTTGCCGATCTCCTTCGCCGCCTGCCGCGCGCCGTCCTCATTGATGTCCGCCAGCACGACGTGCGCGCCGAGGCGGGCCAGCCCGTCCGCGGCCGCGCGGCCGATGCCGCTGGCTCCGCCGGTGACGAGGGCCACGCGGCCGGTCATCTCCTTCTCGGGCGGCATCTGCGTGAGCTTGTAGCGCTCGAGCGGCCAGTACTCGATGCCGAACGACTCCCGCTCGTCCAGCGAGACGAAGCGGCCCATCGACGCCACGCCCTTCATCACCGTGATCGCGCGGTGATACAGCCACGAGGCGGCGACGGCCGTGTCCTTGTTCTTGCCAGTGGTGACCATGCCCACGCCGGGGACCAGGATCACGCGCGGGTAGGGGTCGTCCATCGCGTCCTGGGGGCCGCGGAAGCGCTCGAAGTAGGACTCGTAGGCGCGGCGGTAGGCCTCGGCGCCCTCCACCAGGTCGTGGCGCAGCGCGTCCGCGCTGCCTCCGGTCCAGGCGCTGAAGTAGGGGACGACCTTGGTGCTCACCAGATGGTCGGGACAGGCCGCGCCCACGCCGGCCAGGTCGCGGCTGTCGCGTGCGTTCACGAACTCGAGCACGCCGGGGGAGTCGTCGACGTGCAGGACCATCGGCCTGTTCTTCGACACCGCTCCGCGCAGCGCCGGCAGGACCTGGTCCAGTACGTCGGCGCGGTTCGCGAGCGTCTCGACTCTCGGTCCGCCCAGCACGGCGGCCTTGCCTCTTCGTTCGACCACGCACCGCTCGGCCTTCTGCAGGTGCTCGATGGTGCTGTCGTAGCACTCCCTGCCCGTCTCGCCCCAGGTCAGGAAGCCGTGCTTCTCCAGCACCACGCACGTGGCCTTGGGGTTCTTCGCGACCGCCTCCGAGACGGCCTTGGCCAGCGAGAAGCCCGGACGCTGGTAGGGGATCCAGACGAGCGCGTCGCCGAAGAGGTCCTCCGCGACCTTCCGTCCGTCCGACGCACAGGCGAACCAGAGGATGTAGTCCGCGTGCGTGTGGTCCACGTGTGCTGCGGGCAGGAACGAGTGCATGAGCGTCTCGATCGACGGCCGCTTGGACGGGATGTCCGTCAGGCAGTGCGCGAGGTAGGCGACCATGTCCTCGTCCGACATGCTCGGGCGCGACTGGATGCGCAGCACGGGGTCGAGCGCGACGCCGACGAAGTCGTCGCGCTGCGCGGTCTTGAGGTCGGACCCGCTGCCCTTCACGCGCAGCACGCGCAGCGGCTGGCCGTCGAAGCCGGTCTCGGTCTGCTTGAGCGAGATGTTCCCGCCCTTCCAGTTCGTCACCGACGGGTCCTGGCCCAGGATGTGCGCGCGGTACATGAGCTCGTCGACGCCCGTGAGGCCCCGCGCGTCGGCGTCGTTCCAGAGGTTCTTCAGCATCGTCCGAGAGACGTCTCCTTTCCTAGAAGTCGAACTGGTCCACGTTGCCCTTGTCGAACACGAACGGCGCGCCCAGGACCACCTGGCTGCCGTCCACCTGGACCGGGCCCAGGCGCCCGGCCTTGAAGGTCGCGGGGTCGAGCGGGCCCTTGCCGAGCGCGTGCGCGACCTGCACCGTCAGGTAGCCGAGGTCTCCCGTGTTCCAGAGCACGATCGAGTCGATCCAGCCGTCGTGGATGTACGGCTTGCAGGCGTTGGGCAGCGCCAGGCCGATGACCTTGACGTCGCGGCGGTCCGCCTGCTTCACCGCCTCCGCGGCGCCCGGCACGGCGGGAGAGCTGATGCCCATGATGAGCTTCACGTTCGGGTAGACCTTCAGGATGTTCTGGGCCTCGGTGAAGGCCTGGTCCTGCTTGTCGTCGCTGGGCCGGATGGTCGCCAGCGTGAGCTCCGGGTACTTCCCGGCCAATCGCGCCTTGATGTGCTTGATCCACTCGTTCTGGTTGGCGGCCGTGAGCGAGGCGGTGATGATCGCGAACTCGCCCTTCCCGCCCAGCAGCGAGGCCGCGCGGTCGGTGAGCGTCTGCGCGATGCCTTCCGGCGTCGCCTGGTTCACGAACACGTCGCGCGCATCGGCGGCGGTGTCCGCGTCCCACGTCACGACCTTGATCCCCTTCGCGCGCGCCTTGCGCAGGACGGTCGCCAGGCCGTCGCGGTTCTCGACGCTGGCCGCGATCACGTCGACGCCGCGCGTGATCCAGGTCTCGACCACCTCGTTCTGCTTGGCCGGGTCGGTCTCGGTGGGGCCGTCCCACAGGAGCGAGACGCCCAGCTCCTTCGCCGCCTCCTCGGCCCCCTTGCGGCAGCTCACGAAGTAGGGGTTGCCCTTGTTCTTCGGCATCATCGCGACCGTGAAGCCGTCTTGCGACTTCCGGCCGCAGCCGGCGAGGGCGACGGTCGCGAGCGCGACCATGGCCGCCAGGCGCTTCATGAATGGCTCCTTCCCGAGAAGAGACGCCGCACGGCGATGGACCCGACGAGCAGCGCGCCCGCGAGGATTCCCGTCAGCTCGACCGGCAGGTCCGCCAGGCGCAGCCCGTTCTGGAGCGTCGCGATCGCGAGCACGCCCAGCACCGTGCCGTACACGGTCCCGCGGCCCCCGAAGATCGACGTGCCGCCCAGGACGACGGCGGTGATGGCCATCAGCTCGTACGACGTGCCGGCGTCGGCCTTGGCCTGACCGACGCGCGCGACGTAGAGGACGGCCGCGAGGCCGGCGGTCAGCGAGGCGAACACGTACGCGGTGGCCGTCGTGCGCGCCACCGGGACGCCCGCATGCCGCGCCGCCTCGCTCGCGAAGCCGATGGCCTGGAGCGAGCGGCCGGTGGCGGTACGGTGGAGCAGCAGGCCGAAGCCGAGCGCCGCCGCCGCCAGCACCGTCAGCTGCACCGGCACGACGCCGCCCAGATAGCCCTGGCCGAGGAACAGGAAGCCGGCGGGGAAGTCGGCGTAGGTCTCGACGCCGGCCGTGAGGCCCTTCGCCAGCCCGCGGAAGAGGGAATACGTCCCCAGGGTGACGATGAGCGGGGCCAGGCCCAGGCGCGCGACCAGCAGCGCGTTCAGGGCGCCCGCCAGTCCGGCGGCCAGCAGCGCCAGCGCGGCCGCCACGCCGATCGGCAGGCCCGCGTCGCGCCAGAGCAGGCCGCACAGCACGGCGCACAGGCCCATCAGCGAGCCCACCGAGAGGTCGATGCCGCCGCTCACGATGACGGGCGTCAAGGCGAGCGCGAGCAGCCCGACCTCGGTCGAGGTGCGCAGGATCTCGAAGGCGTTGCCGGCCGTCGCGAAGTTGTGGCCGATGGCCGCGAAGACCGCCAGCTCGACGAGCCACAGCGCGAGCACGACGCCCTCGTGGCCCCAGGAGCCCAGGGCCCGTGCGCGCCGGATGGGTCCGAGTGCGGCCGCCGCGGTCGTGCTCACGAGGCCACCGCCCGCCGCACCCGCAGCGGCGCGGGGACGCGACGCAGCCCTTCGCCCGCGACCGCGGCCAGGATGATCGCGCCCTGCAGCGCCTCCTCCCAGAACGCGCTCACGCGCAGGAAGGTGAGCGCGGGCCCGATCGTGCCCAGCAGGGCCACGCCCAGCAGCGTGCCCACCAGGCTCCCGCGGCCGCCGCTGACGGCGGTCCCGCCCACGACCACGGCCGCGATGACCTCCAGCTCGAGGCCCATGCCGGCGGCGGTCTGCACCTGCGGGAAGCGCACGGCCGCGAGCGTGCCCGCGAGGGCGGTCAACATGCCGAGCAGCACGAAGACCGACAGCACCACCCTGCGCGCCGGGATGCCCAGCAGGCGCGCGGCTTCCGCATCGCTGCCGACTGCGTAGACGGCTCGGCCGGCGGCAAGGGAGCGCAGGGCCCAGGCGCCGGCGAGGAAGACCGCGGCCGCGACGGCCACGATCGCGGCGCGCCCGGCCTGCTGACCCAGCCCGAACCACTGGAAGCCGGCGCCCAGGCCCAGGACGTCCTGCCCCTGCGTGAAGAGCCGCAGCCCCTCGCGCAGCGCGGCCATCGTCGCCAGCGTGACCACGATCGACGGCAGGCCCCACGCGACCAGCGCGCCGTTGAGCGCGCCCAGCAGGGCCCCCAGCGCGAGCACGACCGGCACCACGGCCGGCATGGGCAGGCCCAGCTTGTAGAGCGTGCCGGCGGCGACGCCCGCGATCGCGAACTGCGAGCCGATCGAGATGTCGATCTCGCGCGCGAGGATCACGAGCGTCATCCCCACGGCCGCGATCAGGACCGTCGCGTTGTCGAGCAGCAGGTCGCGCAGGTTCTGGGCGCTGAAGAAGCCGCGCGCGGCCACGGCCAGCAGCAGGAGCAGGGCGGCCAGGGCCGCGCCGAGCGCCTGCTCGCGCGCGCGGGCCTCAGACCGCACGGGCCTGCGCGTGCGTGCCGAGCGCCAGCGCCAGCAGCCGCTCGGGCGTGACGGCGGCACGCTCGAGGACGGCCACGACGGTGCCGTCGCACATGACCGCGATGCGGTCGCAGAGCGTGAACAGCTCCGGCACCTCGGACGAGATCACCAGCACGGCCAGGCCCTGCCCGGCCAGCTCGGCGATGCGCGCGTGGATCTCCGCCTTGGCGCCCACGTCGACGCCCTGCGTGGGCTCGTCGAGGATCAGGACCTTCGGCCCGGTCGCGAGGGCGCGGGCCAGCGCGACCTTCTGCTGGTTGCCGCCGGACAGCGTCGCCACCTCGGCACGGAGCGAGGCCGTCTTGACCTGCAGCCGCTCCACCCATCCCCGCGCGAGCGCGTCCTCGCGCGCGCGGTCCAGGAGGCCGCGGCGGGTCATGCGCGGCAGGACCGAGAGCGTGCAGTTGGCCGTCACCGACATGGGGAGCACGACGCCGTGCTGGCGCCGGTCCTCGGGCACGTGCGCGATCCCGAGGGCGGCCGCGTGGCGAGGCGAGCGCAGCACGACGGGCGCGCCGGCCAGGTGCAGCTCGCCTTCGTCCCGCGGCGTGAGACCCGCCAGCACGCGCGCGAGCTCCGTGCGTCCGCTGTTGACGAGCCCGAACAGGCCGACCACCTCGCCGGCGCGAAGGGCGAGGGAGACGTCGTGCACGGCGGCGGCCCGACTGCCGAGGCGCCTCGCCTCCAGCACGACCGCGCCGGGGCTCCCGGCGCTGCGTGGCGTCTCCGCCGCCAGCTCGCGCCCGACCATCAGGCGGATGAGCGACGCGCGGTCGAGGTCCCGGGCGGCGCGCGTGTCGACGACGGCGCCGTCGCGGAGGACGGTCACGCGATCGGCGACCTGGAACACCTCCTCCAGCCGGTGGGAGACGTACACGATGGCGAGGCCCTGCTCGCGCAGCCCGCGCAGCAGCGCCAGCAGCGTCTCCACCTCCGTCACCGACAGCGAGGCGGTCGGCTCGTCCAGCACCAGGATCCGCGCGTCGGCGCCGAGGGCGCGCGCGATCTCGCAGAGCTGCTTCTCCGGCATGCTGAGCGTGCGCGCGGGCCGGTCGGGGTCGATCGTGAGGCCGAGGCGCGCCAGCAGGGAGGCGGCCCGCCGGCGGCGGCCGGCCCAGTCGACGCGGCGGAAGAGGCAGCCGCGCTCGTCAGCGAGCGCCAGGTTCTCCGCGACCGACAAGTCCGGCAGCAGTGCCGGCTGCTGGTAGATCACCGCGA
>JAICEW010000332.1 GCA_025923995.1 Vicinamibacteria bacterium
CTGCGTGACGGCGCCGGCTACGCGCACGGCGTCACGAACCCGAACGGCAGCAACCAGCTCTTCCAGGCGGGCCCCACCGCGATGGCCGCGTGGGCGAACGCCGCGAACGCCGCCATGCTGGCCGAGGCCTATCGCATCGCCGGGCAGACGACGCTCATGGGCACCTACCGCGACGCCGCCATCGCCGCCTACAACCACGCCAGCGGGCTGGCCAACCAGCAGCTCGACGCCGTGCAGGACGTCGGCTACACGACCGTCCGCGGGCGCGACCTCAAGATGACCGCGGCCGCCTACCTGTTCAACGTCACCGGCAACACGGCGTACGAAGACGTGGTCAACGCGGAGAGCGTGTGCCGGACGGGGATCGCGGAGCTCGAGAACGACACGCGCAACCAGATCTGGGTGACCGCGGGGTATCTCTTCACGCCGCGCACCGTGCGCTATCCGACGCTGCAGGCGAACATGCGCGCCTGCGTCGTCGACGAGGCGCACGACAAGGAAGCGGACCTCACGCTGAGCCGGCCCTCACGACGGGCGACGGACGACCGCCCGGGCTACTTCCGCACGAGCCAGAACGTGCAGCGCACGATGATCGCGCACGCGGTCAGCACCACCCAGGCGGACCGCGACTTCTTCCGCAAGGCGCTCCAGCTCGAGGCCGACTGGGGCCTCGGCCGCAACCCGATCAACACGATCGAGATGGGCACGGCCACGACGCCGCTGGCCGGGAAGCGCAGCATCGAGTACATGTACACGTCCGGGCGCGACGACGGCGTCGCCGGCATCCATCCCGGCCACACGCCCTACCTGAACCTCGACGACTGGTTCTGCGGCATGACGATGGGATGCCCTTCGCGGCTGTATGCGAACAGCTATCCCGCGGACTTCAAGAACACCTGGCCGATCGGGGAGGGCTACTTCAACTCGCCCTGGGTCTGGGCGCACTCCGAGTTCACGCCGCAGCAGAGCATGCGCGGCAAGACCGCGCTCTACGGCTACCTCTACGCGCTGGGAGGGGCGACCGCGCCCCCGACGTTCACGCTGAGCGTGACGAAGGCGGGCACGGGAACCGGAACCGTGACGTCGTCGCCCGCCGGCATCAACTGCGGCAGCGACTGCGGCGAGAGCTACGCGAGCGGCACGAGCGTCACGCTGACGGCGTCCGCGGCGGCCGGCTCCACGTTCGCCGGCTGGAGCGGCGCGTGTTCGGGCACCGGGACCTGCAACGTGGCCATGACCGCGGCCCGGTCGGTCACCGCGACCTTCAACCTCAGCGGCGGCCCGCGCGGGACGTTCGGCAACAACGGCAACCCCTGGACGATCGCGGCGAGCGGCACGACGCGGATCCAGGCCGAGAACTTCGACACCGGGGGACAGGGCGTCGCGTACAACGACAGCGACACCGCCAACAACGGCGGCCAGTACCGCACGAACGAGCGGGTCGACATCGAGGCCGCCACGGACGCCGGCGGCGGGTACGACGTGGGCTGGGTCAACGCCGGCGAGTGGATCGAGCACACCGTGAACGTCGCCGCCGCGGGGACCTACAACCTGAGGCTGCGGGTGGCGCGGCAGCCGACCGGTGCGTCGACCGTCATGGTCCTGTTCGGGGGAGTCGACAAGACCGGCAGCCTCACCGTTCCTTCGACCGGTGGCTGGCAGACGTGGACGAACGTGGACCGGACGGGGGTGAGCCTCTCGGCGGGGCAGCAGTTCATGCGGATCGCGATGACGGGCGGGAGCTTCAACGTCAACTGGATCGAGATCACCGCGGCGGCTGCGTCCAGCTTCCCGCTCACCGTGACGAAGGGCGGCACCGGAAGCGGCACCGTCACCTCTTCGCCCGCCGGCATCAGCTGCGGCAGCGACTGCAGCGAGAGCTACGCGAGCGGGACGAACGTCACGCTGACGGCGGCAGCCAGCGCGGGCTCGACGTTCGCCGGCTGGAGCGGCGCCTGCTCGGGCACGGGAACGTGCGCGGTGACCATGAGCGCGGCGCGTTCCGTGACCGCGACCTTCAACGCGACGACGCCCGCGGTGACGATCTACGGCGACGCGCTCGCCTCGGACTGGGCCAGCTGGTCCTGGAGCGCGACGACCGACTTCAACGGCACCAGCCCGGTCCAGGCCGGCACCAGGGCGATCAACGTCACGTACCAGGCCTGGGGCGGCCTCTCGCTGCGCAAGGGCACCGCGCAGGCCACCTCGGGGTACACGGCGCTCCGGTTCTGGATTCACGGCGGCACGGGCACGGCCAAGTCGCTGCGCGTCTACACGCAGACGGCCGACACGGGAGGGGAAGGCACCTCGGCGGTCGTCACCGCGCCCGCGAACGCCTGGACCGAGATCACGGTCCCGCTGAGCGCGCTCGGGAACCCGGCGTCGATCAAGCGCCTGAACATCCAGGAGAACAGCGGGGCGACGCAGCCGATGATGACCTTCGACGAGATCCGGTTGACGCCCTAATCCCGGCTCTCCAGCACGAGCCCCATGGGGACGTCCCGGCTGCGGACCCTCTCGATGGCCTCGTTGATGCGGGCGAACGGCATGACGTCGACGACTGCCGCGATGCCGTGCTCCGCGGCGAAGTCGAGCATCCTCCTGGTGTCGGCACGGCTGCCGATGTAGTTGCCGTGGATCGTTCGCCTGGAGTTCGACAGCAGCCCGCCGGATAGCGGGAGCGCTTGCACGGGCGACGCCACCAGGCAGAGCCGGCCGTCCGGCTTCAGCATCCGCACCGATGCGTCCAGGTCGAAGGGCACGTTCAGGGTCGAGAGGATGAAGTCGAAGGACTCGCGGCAGCTGGCCCGCCGCTCGGGGTCGGCGACGTCGACGTAGACGCCACCCAGCCGCTCGATCAGCTCCCGTTTCGCGGGCGAGTGGGACAGGGCCGACACGTCGTGCCCCATCTTGTGAAGGAACTGGATCGCGAGGTGGCCGAGACCTCCGGCCCCCAGCACGGCCACCCGGGATCGCTCCGTCAGGGCGCCCCGCAGGATCCCCGCGAAGACGGTCAGTCCGGACGAGAGTAGCGGCGCCGAAGCGGCCGATTCGAGCGGAGCCGGGAGCTCGAAGGCAAAGCGGGCGTCGACCACGATGTGATCGGCCCACCCGCCGTACCGATCCACCGCGATGACCTTCTGGCGGGGGCACAGCTGCTCCGTTCCGCGGCGGCAGTAGGGGCACTCGAAGCACGCCTCCTGCTGGTAGCCGACGCCCACCCGAGCGCCGGGACGCACCTCGGCCACTTCGTCGCCGGCCTCCTCGACGACGCCGACGATCTCGTGGCCAGGAACCAGGGGGAACCGCGCGTCGCCCCAGTCGTCGCTGATGAACTGGAGGTCGCCCCTGGCCACGCTGCAGTGAGTGATCCTCACCAGGACGTCACGTCTGCCGAGCTCCCTTTCGTAGAAGAAGGGATCCGCTCGGCCGCCCTTCTCCCTTATGGCATGAGCCCGTATTCGCAAGGGGGCCATCCTCAGCCTGCCAGGCGCGCCAGCAGCCGAGGGTCGGCGTTGCTCCCCGTGATCACGCAGGCGACCGCCGCTCCCTGGAAGCGGGCGCGGTGCTGCATGAGCGCGGCGATGCCGGCGGCGCCCGAGGGCTCGGCGAGGACTCCGGCCGTTTCGAGCAGCAGCCGCATCGCCGCGAGCAGTGTCTCGTCCGCGACCGCCACGATCTCGTCGACGGCGGCGGCCACCTGCTCGAGCGCCCCCGCCACCGGCCGGGTGATCGACAGGCCGTCCGCGATCGTGACCGCAGGCCGCTCGACCGCCACGCCCGCCGCGACCGAGTCCGCCATCGCCGGGGCGCCCCGCGACGTCACGCCCACGACTCGCGTCCTAGGGGAACCCGCCTTCAGCCACGATCCGATCCCCGCGACCAACGCGCCGTCGCCGATCTGGACCAGCGCGACGTCCGGGCGGATTCCGGCGTCCGTCATCTCCTGCGCGATCGTGCCCGCCCCGGCCGCGATCTCCCGTTGCGCGCCGTCTTCGATGAAGGGCGCGCCCGTCTCGAGAGCGGCCTCACGCGCCGCGTCCGCCTCGTCTCGCCCTGGCTCCACGAGGTGGACCTGGGCGCCCAGGCGCCGCATCGCGTCGACCTTCAGCGGGTTGGCCCCGGCGGGAGCATGGATGATCGCCAGGATGCCGCGGCGCCGGGCCGCCCACGCGATGCCCTGGCCGAAGTTGCCGGTCGAGGCGGTGACGACGGCCGGAGGACGCGGTGTCAGGCCGGCCAGCGCCGCCTCGGTCCCCCGTCCCTTGAAGGAGCGGATCGGGTTGAGGGTCTCGACCTTGAGGGTCACTGCGCAGCCGAGGGCCTCGTCGAGCGCGGGATGCCGCGTCAGCGGCGAGTCGAGGAAGACCGGATCGATCACCGCACGTGTGGCCGCGATCTGGTCCGGTGTCAGCAGCGGCGGAGCCATCGATGCTCTTCATTCTAGCCGCTGGACGGTGGGTCACTTCGCCAGGAGAGGGCCGGCTCCACCTCTCGATGGACCCGGCCCAGCTCCGGAACGCCTGCGCGGACAGCCGGACGAGGGACCGCCCCCTGCGCGCCTCCTAGGAAGCGAAGTCGTTCGAGTTCAGGTCGATCGTGATCAGGAACCCGTTCGTGCCCTTGAACTCGAAGGCCTTCGGGCCCACGCGGTAGGCTTCGACCTCGTTGGGCGCCATGATGAAGCCGTCGTTGCGGGGCGCGCCCCAGTACTTCAGGTTGCGGATGACCACCGGCTCGCCGGTCATGCCCTGGAACTTCCGCAGCCGCACCTCGGCGGTCTTCCCCCCGTCCATGAGCGCGACGGCTCCCGTCGGCGTGATCTCCCACTTGTCGATGGACGCCTCCGCGGTCTGGAACGACTGCCACTTCACCGGGAAGATGCGGCCCGCGACGCTCGCGATCGCGTCGCGCTGCGCCTGGCTCAGGGCCTTGTCGAAGTAGAGGACGCCCCAGTCCATCTCGCCCTTCGAGAAGTCGCCGCCCAGGTCGGTGGCCACCCAGAACTTCGCGCCGTCGAGCTTCGTCGAGCCGTAGTGCCCCTTGTTGATCCGGTAGGCCAGGTTGGCCCGGCAGAAGTGCTGGGATCCGTCGTGGTGATGTTCGCCCGAGCCGCCGTGCGCGGCCGGCTTCGAATTGAAGTAGCACTGGCAGAACATCGGGCAGCTGCAGGCCTCGATGGCGGTGGCGTTCACCGCCCATTCCGCCTTGGCCGGCTCGGTGCCCGAGAGGACGAACGCGGGGACCGCGGCCACCGCCGCCAGGCCCGCAACCAACATGTAACGCATGGCTTGACCTCCTTGTCTTCTCGCCCGACGTCGTGCTCAGTCGGGCGACTGATCGATGAACGCCATCAACAACGTCTCCGAGTCGCTCTGGCCGGCGGGGTCGGTCACCGTGAGGGTGACCCCGCACAGGTAGGGCGCGCCGCCGACGCCGGTGCAGTACGTGCCGCTGACCGGCTGCAACACGTACGTGTGCGTCAGCTCGGCCGGGGGAGAGCTCCAGGCCCCGCTGACCGACGTGCCGTCGCCGAAGTCGAGCGACCAGCTCGCGATGTCGCCGTCCGGATCGCTGCTGCCGATACCTCGGAACGTGATCGCGAACGAGCACAGCGAGGGATGGCTCTGGCCACCGCAGCCCCAATGGAAGAACCCGGGCTGCGTGCCCTGGTTCGGGACGTCGCCGACGCTCGTCCACTCTGTCCGCGGGCTCGACTGGTCGCAGGCCAGCCCGAAGAACTCCCAGCAGTGCTGGAACGTCTGGTCGATCGGCGGCGTCTGGATCTCGAGCAGCGCCGTCGGAGCCGTGCTGGCCGCCGCGCACTCGAACTCCTCGCGCGTCGTGCCCGACTTGACCCTCGCCGAGTCGATCTCCTCTCCCGGGCCTCCGTCGACGGCCCAGTCGGGGCCGTTGATGTTCTCGTGCTTCACCACCAGGCCGCTGGCGTAGCGGAGCTTCACGTACGAGATGTCCTTGGTCGAATGGGTCGTGAAGTCCCGGCAGGAATCGGCGAACGAGCCGGTGATGATCGCTCCGCTGTTGCCGTGGCCAGCCGTTGCCGTCGCCGCGGGCGCGGCGAGGCACCAGACGAACAGCGTGACCGAGAGTCGCTTCGACATGACGCTCCCTCCTTGGAAGGAATGCGGTGGCTACCGGCCCGGTCCGTGGGCCTGGCCGCTGAACGACTCACACGAGACCTTGGGGTGCCAGTTCACGAACGTGCCGCTCGGGTTGTCCTTCCAGGCCCAGACGTGAAGGGTGTAGAACGCCGGCAGCCCGAAGCGATTGGGGCTCTCGAACAGGTGGAAGAGCTGTCCCATCATCTCCGGAGGGTTGGGGTTCGTCGCATGCCAGGCCTCCGCCAGGACCAGGTAGTCGGCGCCGATGAGCCGCAGGCTTCCGTTCGGCTTCGGCTCGTAGATGACGATCTCGGGACGGGTGGGGTCCAGCGCCGGGTCCGCCACCAGGTCCATGTTCACGTAGTGGAGTCCCATGGCTCCCGAGTCGGACCCGCTGACGCAGCCGAAATGGAGCGCATAGCCGGCGGCCTGCGCCACCGACACGTCGTGGAACTGCTGGGTGGCCTCGCGCACGATCTGGACGAGGGCGCCCCCCGGGGTCCGGTTGTCGGGCGCCGGGCCGTCGTGCGAGAGCGCGGGCGATGGCCAGAAGCCCGCCAGCACGAGAGCGCCGATCAGGGGGTACCGAGCCGAGACTGCGTTTTCCATAGAGCCTCCAATCACTGGACTTGCATCGCGCTCAAGCTGCGCGCGAGCGAGAAGGTCGAATCGGGTCGCCGCCGCGTCCTTTGAGAAGGCCGGCATGTTTCTGGAATCGTCCTGAGCTCGGCGCGAAGCTGCTGCTGGGCCATGCGCGCGCAGTCTGAACGGGGCCGCATCTCGTGCGCGTCCCACGAACAGGTCATTTCGGAGGTGGCGCCGAAATGGCCCGAACGGGCCAGGCGGGTCCGAGGCCATGGGTGCATGCCATGGAAGA
>JAICEW010000333.1 GCA_025923995.1 Vicinamibacteria bacterium
CCGCGGCCATCCTGCTCGCGCTGTACGTCGCGGTCGCGCGCCGGCGCGGCGTCCCCGAGTCGGAGCTGTCGGGCCCCGTGCAGAACGACATCCTGAAGGAGTACGTCGCGCGCGGGACCTACATCTTCCCGCCCGGCCCCTCCCTGCGGCTGGTCACCGACGTGTTCGCCTACTGCGCCGAGCGCGTGCCGAAGTGGAACACCATCTCCATCTCGGGCTACCACATGCGCGAGGCGGGAGCGACCGCGCCGCAGGAGATCGCGTTCACGTTCGCGCACGCGCTCGAATACGCGCGCGCCGCGCAGCGGGCCGGCCTCGACATCGACCGCTTCGGCGAGCGGCTCTCCTTCTTCTTCGCCTGCCACTCGGACTTCATCGAGGAGGTCGCGAAGTTCCGCGCCGCCCGCCGGCTGTGGGCCCGGCTGGTGCAGGAGACGCTGGGCGCCCGCAATCCCAAGGCCCAGCACCTGCGCTTCCACGTGCAGACGGGCGGCGTCACGCTGACCGCGCAGCAGCCCGACAACAACGTCGTGCGCGTGTCCCTGCAGGCGCTGGCCGCCGTGCTGGGCGGGTGCCAGAGCCTGCACACCAACGCGAAGGACGAGGCCCTCGCCCTGCCCACCGAGGGCTCCGCCCGTCTGGCGCTGCGGACGCAGCAGGTGATCGCGTTCGAGTCGGGCGTGGCCGACACGGTCGACCCGCTGGGCGGCTCCTACGCGGTCGAAGCCGCCACCGACGCGCTCGAGCGCGAGGCGCGGGCGCTGCTCGACCAGATCGAGAGCCGCGGCGGCGCGCTGCGCGCGATCGAGCGGGGCGAGATCCAGCGCGCCGTCCAGGAGTCCGCGTACCGGTTCCAGCAGGAGGTGGAGTCGGGCGAGCGCGTGATCGTCGGGGTGAACCGCTTCGCGGACGAGCAGGAGGAGCCGCCGGGCGACATCCTCCGCATCGATCCGGGACTGGAGCGGACGCAGGTCGAGCGGGTCCGCGCACTCCGCGCCCGCCGCGACGCGGGCGCCTGGGCGGCCTCGCTGCAAGGCCTCGAGGACGCGGCGCGCTCCGGGAACAATCTTGTTCCTGCCATCGTCGAAGCCGTCATGGCGTGGGCTACCGTAGGGGAGATTTCCGGCCGCCTGCGCAGTGTTTTCGGGGAGCACCAGGAGACGCTGGTCCTGTGACGACCGTCCACCCGCCCTACGTCATCGAGACCGGGCCGCGCGCGCGCGCCCGGGCCACCTCCCGGCTGCGGCCGCTGTTCCGGCTGCGCCCGGAGGAGGTGCTCGCACTCGCATTCCTGCTGCCCACGACGTACCTGACCGTGGTGGCGAACGTCTACGCGCGCCGCGAAGGCGTCCTGGGCGACCGGCATCCCGGCGGGCTGGCGCGGCTCGCGATCGTGATCGCGCTGCTGGGGCTGATGGCGCTGTTGTGGCGGAAGTGGTCGCACTCGCCCGCGGTGCAGACGCTGCGCGAGGTGCTGCCGTTCGTGGCCTGCATCCTCATCTATACCAACCTGCACGACACGATCGGCTTCGTGAACCGCCACGACGTGCACCACTACCTGGACGCGCTCGACCGCGAGATCTTCGGCCTGCAGCCCGCGGTGTGGGCGGAGCGCTTCATCACGCCCGCGCGCACCGAGGTGATGCAGTTCCTCTACATGAACTTCTTCTGGATCGCGCCCTCGACCGCGCTCTGGCTCCTCGCCCGGCGGCGCTGGGCCGAGTTCCGGACGGTGACGTCCGGCGTGCTGCTCTGCTTCTTCATGGGGTATGCGCTGTACGTCCTGTTCCCGGCGGCGCCGCCGCGGCTGGTGCTCGTCTACGACTTCACGCGCAGCCTCTCGGGGACCCCGAGCCTGTTCTCGTCCCTCTCGGCGCGCGCGTTCGAGCTGCTGCCGGTGGACAGCCGGGCCGCCTTCCCCTCGCTGCACGCCGCGGTCTCCCTGGTCGCGCTGGTGCACGCCTGGCGCTACCTGCGCGCCTGGTTCTACGTGCTGCTGCCCTTCGTGCTCGGCCTCTGGGCCTCCACCATCTACCTGCGGCACCACTACACGGTGGACCTGCTGGCGGGCTGGGCGCTGGCTCCCCTCGCCATCGCGCTGGCCCCTCGCCTCGACGCCTGGTGGGCCAGGCGGCAGGGATCGCTCGGCATCGCGCCCGCCCGCGGCGCGCAATCCGCAAGCCCTTCCCGCGCGTAGTGCCGTAGGAGCGCTCGGGAGAGCGCGGCCCGTCGCGCCGTCGCGGCCCGACGATCACAAAGCAAGGAAGGTCCTCATGCAGAAGGTCATGATCTGGGCATTCGTGTCGGCGCTGGCGGCCTCGGCGGGCGCCCAGGACGCGGACGGTTCGTTCACGTGTGGTGGCGGCTCGATGGCTTCCCGTGGCCCGGACGGCCTGCTGGGCCTGGAGGTGGTCGGCCTGACGGACGAGGACAACCAGCGGCTGGTCTGCTTCTCGGAGTTCCTGCCCTTCCTCGACCGCGTCATCGGCCTGGTCGGCCCTCTCGTCACCGACGCACGCATCGTGGGCATCGACTACCGCCCGGCCACCGGCCAGCTCTACGGCCTGGGCGATCAGGGCGGCGTCTACACCATCGACGCGGGCACCGCCGAGGCCACGCTGCAGACGCGCCTCAACGTGGCCCTGGAGGGCGCCAGCTTCGGCGTCGACTTCAACCCGACGGTCGACCTGCTGCGCATCGTCAGCGACACCGGTCAGAACCTGCGCGCCAACGTGGTCACGGGCGTCACGCTGGAGGACGCCGACCTCAACACGCCGCCCACCGCGGGCGCCACGCTGGGCGTGACCGCGGCCGCCTACACGAACAACGACCTCGACGCCACGACGGCCACGACGCTGTTCGACATCAGCACCGTCACCGACCGCGTCGTGATCCAGGCGCCGCCCAACAACGGCTCACTGAACCCGACGGGTGGCCTGCGCGTGGATGCGAGCGGGGACGCCGGCTTCGACATCTACAGCCGGCTGCAGGCCGGCATCACCGCGGAGGTGAAGGCGTTCGCGGCGCTCCGGGCCTTCGGCACCGCCCGCTTCTACCGCGTCGATCTCCTGACCGGCCAGGCCCAGCTCCGAGGCCCGTTCCGCCGGTCGCGTCCGGTCGTGGACATCGCCATTCCCACGGCCCAGTGAGCCCGACGAGGAGGGGCGCGGTGGGCGCGTCCCTCCTCTTTGAACCCCGCCTACCTGGCCGGCTTGATGTCCGTGCTCCAGCTCTGGTCGCCCCACGACAGCGTCATCGTGGCGCCGCCCGCGGCCGGGGCCAGCGCGATCTGGAACTGCTCGACCGGCGCGGGGGTCTTGGCGGCCTTCAGGGTCGCGCGCGCGACCTCCTTGTCCTTGACCTTGTCGTAGCCGTCGAGCCGGGGCCAGAGGGCGTCGGCCATCGCCGGCGGCGCGCCCGCGAAGATCGTCTTGAGCGGCACGCCGGGATCCGAGTTGAGCAGCAGCGCGTAGTCCCCGCCCTCCGGCGCGTAGATGTACACGCTGTACTTGCCGGCCGCCACCTTCTTCCCGCCGACGAGGATGTCCCCGTCGGTCGTGAGCGTCGTGACCTGGTCGACGCCCGCGCGCCAGACCCGGTCGGCCGGGAGCTGCGCGAGCAGGTCCTTCACCGTGCGCCCCTTCAGCGAGCCGCGTCCGTACTCCACCGCCACCTTCTTGCCGCCGACGTCGACGGACGGGTTGTCCCGAGGGGCCCGCTGCGCCGCCGCCAGGGCAGGGATCGCCAGGACGGCCGCCACCATCGCCACACGCGTCTTCATCACTGCTCCTCCAGGGTTCTCTTCAGCAGCTCGTTCACGAGCTGCGGGTTGGCCTTGCCCCCCGTGCGTCTCATCACCTGTCCCACGAACCAGCCCAGCGTGCTGGCCTTGCCCTTGCGGTACGTCGCCACCTGCTCGGGGCTCCCGTCCAGGACGGCCTGGATGGCGGAGCGCAGCTCCGCCTCGTCCGAGACCTGTCCCAGCCCTTCGCGCGCCACGAGCGCGCCCGGAGCCTCGCCCGTCTCCCACATCCGCTCGAACACGTCCTTCGCGGTCCGGCCCGAGATGGTCCCCGCGTCGATCAGGCGGATCAGCTCGGCCAGGTGCGCGGCCGGGACCGCGACCGTCTCGTCCCCGTCCTTGCGCTTGCGCAGGACGTCGGTCATCACCCAGTTGGACGCCGCCTTCGCGTTGCCGCTGCCCCGGGCGACGGACTCGAAGTAGTCCGCGACCGCGCGCTCCGCGGTCAGCACGCCCGCGTCGTAGTCCGGCAGCGCGTACTCCGCCGCGAAGCGCCGTCGCTTCTGCGCCGGCAGCTCGGGCAGCGAGGCGCGGACCTCCTCGACCCACTCGGGCCCGACCACGAGCGGCGGCAGGTCCGGCTCGGGGAAGTAGCGGTAGTCGTGCGCCTCCTCCTTCCCGCGCATCGACGCCGTCTCGCCTTTGTCCGCGTTCCACAGCCGCGTCTCCTGCGCCACCTCACGGCCCGACTGGAGCAACGCCCCCTGCCGTCCCGCCTCGTGCTCGATCGCGCGCGCGACGTTGCGGAACGAGTTCAGGTTCTTGATCTCGACCCGCGTGCCCAGCGCCTCCGTCCCGCGCGGGCGCACCGAGACGTTCGCGTCGCAGCGCAGCGAGCCCTCCTCCATGGTGCCGTCCGAGACGCCGGCGTAGAGCAGGATGGCCTTGAGCGCGGTGAGGTACTCGTGCGCCTCCTCGGCGCTGCGCAGGTCCGGCTCCGAGACGATCTCGATCAGCGGGACGCCGCTGCGGTTGAAGTCGACGCCGCTTCGGCTGTCCGACCAGGCGAACCCCTCGTGCAGCAGCTTGCCCGCGTCCTCCTCCATGTGGATGCGGTTGAGGCGCACCCGGCGGAACGACGCGCCGTCCGCGATCTCGACGTGACCGCCCGTGGCCAGCGGCTGCTCGTACTGCGAGATCTGGTAGCCCTTGGGCAGGTCCGGGTAGAAGTAGTTCTTGCGCGCGAAGACCGACGTCGGCTGCACCGTGCAGTGCGTCGCGAGCGCCGCCCGCAGCGCGAGCGTGACCGCGTGGCGCGAGAGCACCGGCAGCGCGCCCGGCAGGCCCAGGCACACCGGGCACACGTTCGTGTTGGGCGGGTCGCCGAAGCGGTTGGGGCACGCGCAGAAGATCTTGGTCGCGGTGAGGAGCTGGCAGTGGACCTCGAGGCCGATGACCGGCTCGTAGAGCGCGCGCGAGTCCCTGGCGGCGGCGGCGGGCATGAACCTCGATTCTATGCCGCGATTGACGGCGGCGCCGGGGCCGGCGGAGGATAGCGTTCCTGCCGTCCATGGAGGTCTCATGAAGCGATCCACAGTCCTGCTCCTGACCGCGAGCGTCCTCGGGGTGGCCGCGGCCGGTTCCGCCGCGCAGACGTTCGGCAAGCCGCTCCAGGGCCTCGCGCCCGTCGCGCTGAAGGACGTGCTGGCCAAGCCCGAGTCGGGCCAGCTCGTCCGTCTCGAAGGCACGATCGACAAGGTCTGCAAGAACAAGGGCTGCTGGCTCGAGCTCAAGCAGGAGGCCTCGTCCGTCCATGTGACCTTCGAGGGCTATTCGTTCTTCGTGCCGAAGGACTCGATGGGGAAGCCGGTGGCGCTCGAGGGTCGCGTGGTGGTCAAGCAGCCTGCGGCGGAGGACGTCGCGCACCTCAAGGCCGAGGGCGGAGGCGAGTCGGTCGGTGCGAAGGTCTCGATCGAGGCGACGGGCGTCGAGATCCGGTAGGGCCGGGTTCGTAGCGGCGCAGTCGAGCACATCGCGCTGATGCTTGCAGGAGGTCCTGTTCTCCAGTTCTGCTGCAATTCGTGTGCGGCGGACTCGTAGGCAAGCGTGGACCAGGAAGAGGAAAGGCGGAGGCTGGTACTGGCCCCGCACCCGGCGCGCCCGGGGTCCATGGTCGCGTTTGTCGCCTTGCCTTCGCTGCTACTGCTGCTCACGCTGGTCTCGGTCCCCCTGCGCGTGTTCCCGTATCATCCGAGCGACCTTTCCGGCGGCATCCTGCCGCACGTGGCCTCCCCTCTCGCCACTTGTCCGATCCTGAAGGAGCCCCTTCCGGTCAGTACACCTCCCTTTGGTTGTCCCAGCCCCAGCGAAGTCATCACACGAGCGGGCGTTCTCATTGATTCCCACGGTCGCGTTGCTGACGCGTGGCTCACAGGAGGCTCCAAGTCGGCGGGCGCAGAGCACGAGCGATGTGTGCTAAACGCTCTGAGACGGTGGCAGTATGCTCCGGCACAAGACTGCGACGATATCGCTGTCCCTTTCGTCTCTCGGCTGACGTTCGTGGTGCCTGACTCCGACGCGGCATGGTCGCTCTCTCCCGCGACCGGCGTGAGGTGGCCATGACCCCTGCTCAATTCGTGGGCCTGTTCGCGAAGGAAAAGGGCCAGATGCTCGCGTCGTATCTGAATGATGGCGAGGCGGAGACGAGTCGCCAGGATCGGGAGGAAGCATGGCGGAGGAAGGGCCCGGGCACTGGGCTCCAAAAGGCGCGTTCGTCATGCCCCTGTTGCCGGCCAAGCTGAAGGTCGATCCCGTCCTGGCGGGGCTCCTTCACTGCGTGGCCTTCCTCGAGCTGTCCCAGGACGACACGGTCGATCCCGATTGGGCCGTGGAGGCCATGGAGCACGTGAGCGCCTACCTGGGCCGACTGGGGAGCGGGGAAGTCGAGGCGATATCGAAGCAGCTGGAGCGGGTGGCGAAACACGTGAAGGGGCAAGGCGCGCCCGCGGAAGTCGTGGAGTTCTTCGACGAGTTCCTGGAGAACTTCGGTGCCGGCGACACGGGCGAGGACTAGATCGCCGGGCGATTTCTGGATCGGAAAGCCTTTTCCGACGTACCGTCGTCACAATCGCTGTGACGCTGGAGGCTGACATGCAGGGAAAGCGCGTCTTCACCGGTGCCCTGGCCCTGATCATCGCGGTCACCTGGCTCGGCCTGCTGCTGGCGCAGGGGCCGAGCCTCC
>JAICEW010000334.1 GCA_025923995.1 Vicinamibacteria bacterium
CCTTCGTCATCTCTAGGCCGCGTCCGTGGCGAAGCAGCGCTCGAGGGACTCCCGGAAGCGGGCGGCGAAGACCGCCGCCCCCGGGTCGTGTCGCACGAGGCCGACCCTGAGCGGCCCCAGCGGCGTCGGCAGCTCCAGCAGGTGCAGCACGCGCTCGTCCGGGAGCCGCAGCGCGAGGTCCGTCGTGCCGGAGGAGGACGTCGACTCGGCCAGGCGCCCCAGCAGCCCGCGCGCGCAGGAGGCGAGGTCCACCAGCTGGCCATCGGCGTCGCGCGGCAGCAGCGGCAGGCCGTCCTTGTCGAGCAGGAACGCATGGGTCGGCTCGTCGGCCCCCGCCAGCCACTGGCGCCAGGCCTCGATCCGGTCCTCGAGGCTTCCGACCGGCGGGGGATGGAACTCCGACGTCACCACGCGAGAGGGCGGGCGGACAGGCAGCTCCGGCGGCGCGGCCGGCGCGGTCGGGCCGCGCCCCGCCCGGGACAGCGCCCGGTCGAGGTCCGCCTCGGCGTCAGCCCAGAAGAGAGAGCGGTTCGTCGGCATCGTCGTGAGCACCCAGTCGCATGCGTGTCTCGAGCTCGCCGGCCATCTGCGTGAAGACCGCCGCCATCGGCGGGGGACGCCGGCTGAGCAGCATCAGCGGAGCGCCGCGCGCGCTCGCGTCCAGGAACACCGGGTCGCGCGGGAGGAAGGTCTCGAGCACCAGCTCCGCGGGCAGGCGCCGCCAGGCCTCCTGGGCCACGTCCAGCGAGCCGTCGGCGCGCGTCTGCAGCATGGTCAGGACGATCCCGGCCACCTCGACGCGTGCGCCGCGCTCACGCAGCGCGCCGATCAGGTCGAGGACGCGCGGCAGCGAGCGCAGCGCGAGCGGCTCCGCCTGCAGCGGCAGCAGCGCGAAGTCCGCGTGGCGCAGGGCGCCGACGCCGGGGCCGGAGGGGCCCGACGGCGTGTCGACCACCACGAGGTCGTGGGCACCCGACGCGTCGGCCAGCACGCGGCAGAAGTCGCGCCCGTCCGCCAGGCGCGCCTCCCACGCGATGCGCTCCTCCTCGGCGATCCGTCCGGCGCGCAGGATCGCGAGCCCCGGGATGCGCGTGGCCGCGGCCGCGCGGGAAAGGGGTGCGTCCCCCCTCACGACCTCCGCCAGCCCCGCGGCCCCTCCGGGGCTGCCGCGCAGCGAGAGCCCGATCGAGCCCTGCGGATCCGCGTCGATCAGCAGCGTCCGGTGTCCGCGCTGCGCGAAGGCGCAGGAGAGGTTGAGCGCGAGCGTCGTCTTGGCCACTCCGCCCTTCTGGCTGCAGACGACGAGGGAAGGCATGTCCCCTCAGCTCCGCCGCACCTGGATCTGGCACTGCGGCTGTCCCTCCGCCATGCACAGCGGCTCGCTCACCGTCACCTCCTCGCGGTAGTGCTGGGCGAGACCGCGCACGATGCCGCGCGCGACGGCGCAGAGCCTGCGCGGCGACGAGTAGACGAGCGAGACCTCGGTGGGAGAGACCCGTCGGCAGCGGAGGACGGGGGGCCGCGCGTGCGCGTTGCGTGCGCGCACCACCCGGTGGATCGTGTTCTCGGCGTGCTCCAGGAAGTCGAGCGTCCGCCAGCTGGGATCGATCAGCGGCCGGTACGCGCGGAACAGATGGGGAGCCAGGAACGCGCCGAAGTCCTCGAGGATCACGCCGGGCGCGAGCCCGGTGACCTCCGAGGCCGCCGTCACGAGCTGGACGGCATCCGAGTCGGGGTATTCGGAGAAGTTGGCGTAGGACTTCCCCTTGAGGCCGGCCTGCCGGAGGAGCGTGGACCACGCGTCCGCCCCCAGCTTCGCGACCACGTAGTCCTTGAGCTCGGTGTACACAAAACCGTGCAAGGGGAGCTCCTATGGGCCGCAGAGTATACAGTATTCGGCGTCAAGGCAAGGCAAGAGCGGTTCATTTTGTACAATTGTCTAGAGGGACGGGCCTTAGACCGGGTCGCGCAGGGCGTCGAGGAGGACGCCGGGCCGGTTGGATCCCACGCCGTAGAGCTCGAACCGCGACAGCGTCGCCAGCTCCTCGGGCTCGTCGACGACCCACGTCGCCACCTTGAGGCCCGCTTCCCGCGCGCGATCGCGCAGGGCGTCGGACAGCATGCCCTTCTCCGGCATCACCAGCTCGCAGCCGACCTCGCGGGCGCCGGCCAGCACCTGGCCCGGCTCCGCGCGCGCGAACAGGTGGCCGCGCATGATCTCGGGCGCGGCGGTCCGGCAGCGCAGCAGCGCGCGGCGGTCGAACGAGATGAGGACGACGTCCTTCTCCATCCCCGCGCGCCGGATCTCCTCGACCGTGAGGGCCTCGACGCCGCCCTCCTCGTCGTCGGTCACCGAGTCGGACTTGATCTCGATCATCGCCTTGCTGCGGTCGCGCAGGAATCCCAGCGCCTCGGCCAGCATGGGGATGCGCTCGCCGCGGAACCGGTCGCCGAACCGCGCGGGATATCCGGCCGACACCGCGCGGACCTCCTGCAGGCCGAGCTGCCTCACCGAGCCCCGGCCGTCGGTGGTGCGGTCCAGCAGCGGGTCGTGGATCACGACCACGTGGCCGTCGCCGGTGAGCTGCACGTCGAACTCGACCACCTCGGCGCCGACCTCCAGCGCGGACGCGAACGAGGAGAGGGTGTTCTCGGGACGATGGGCGGAATCGCCGCGATGGGCGATGACGAGGGGAGCCATTCATCAAACATAGCCGCTCAGGGGGCCGCCGCGAAAGTGGTAGCCTCCGGAATATGCCGGTCGTCTTCTGGGACGTCGACACGCAGGTCGACTTCATGCGGCCCGAAGGCAGCCTCTACGTGCCCGGAGCCGTCGAGATCGCTCCCGCGCTGGCCGAGCTGACCCGGGCCGCCGCGCGCCCCGGCCTCGTCCGCGTGGCTTCCGTCTGCGACCACGTCCTGGAGGACGACGAGATCTCCGACACGCCCGACTTCCTGACCACCTTCCCGCCGCACTGCCTGCGGGGCACGCCGGGACAGGCCAAGATCCCCGAGACGGCGCTCCTCGATCCCCTGGTGGTCCCCAACCGGCCCGAGGATCCCGCCCGGCTGGCGTCGCGCCTGGCCCGCCACGCGGGCGAGGTGCTGATCGAGAAGAACCACTTCGACGTGTTCACGAACCCGAACACGGCCGCGGTGCTGGACGCGCTCGCGCCCGACACCGTCGTCGTCTACGGCGTGGCGCAGGACGTGTGCGACGCGCACGCCATCGCGGGGCTCCTCAAGCGGGGGGGGCTGCGCGTGGTGTTCGTGGAGGATGCGGCCCGGCCCATCGACGCGGCGCGCGGCGCCGCGCTGCTGCTCGACTGGAAGAGCCGGGGCGTCGACGTGATGCGGACCGCGGACGTGCTGACCGCCTTCGCCTGACGGCCCTCAGCCGCGAGCGCCGCCGCGGGGCAGCGTGATCTCGTAGACCCGCGCGCCCAGGAACAGGTCCAGCACGCGGGTGTCCAGCTTCCCGCTGCCCGCCTCCTCGCGCAGGATGTCGAGCGCGCGCTCCACCGGGACCGCCTTCTTGTAGGGGCGGTCCCAGGCCACCAGCGCGTCGAAGATGTCGGAGATCGTCATCATCCGCGACTGGATCGGGATCGCCTCGCCCGCCAGCTTCCGCGGGTAGCCGCTGCCGTCCAGCTTCTCGTGGTGCGCGTAGGCGATGTCCGGCACGCGCCGGTACTCGCCCGTCCAGGGGATCTCGGACAGGAAGCGGAAGGTGTGCGTGACGTGGCTCTCGATCTCGCGCCGCTCCTTCTCGGACAGGCTGCCGCGGCGGATCGAGAGCGCCTGCACCTCGTTCGGCGTGAGGTACGGCTGGCGCTCGCCTTCCGCGTCCGCGTAGGACTGCGACGTCAGGTCCATGAGCGCGCGGAAGCTCTCCTCCTCCAGGATGCTCGGCTCGTTGGCGGCCGTGATCATCCCCATGAGCTGCTCGACCTCGGCCAGCCGCGCCTGGTGGTCGCGCTCCATCCGGGCCAGCGCCTCGGGCGAGCCCTGGCCCTGCCGGATCGCGTCCAGCTGGGCCTTGTAGTGCTCGGCCTCCAGCGTGCGCCGGATGTAGGCGAAGCGCTGGCGGATGACGAGCATCTCGCCCACGTAGAGCTTCTTGCCCTTGATCAGCACCTTCTCGCGCACGCCCACCTTGCCGAAGTCGTGCAGCAGGCTCGCGTAGCGGATCTCCTGCAGCTGGTCCCGCGTGAAGCGGACGTCCTTGAAGGGCCCGTCGGTGAGCGCGTCCATCCGCTCCGCCAGGCCCACGGTGAGGTCGGCCACGCGCGAGGAATGGCCGGAGGTGGTGGGATCGCGGCTCTCGATCGCGGTCACCGACGCGCTCACGAACGAGTTGAACAGCGACTTGATGCCCTGGATGAGCCGGGCGTTCTCCAGCGCGACCGCCGCCTGGCTGGCCAGCGACGTCACCAGCTCCTCGTCGGTCGAGGTGAAGGGGACGACCTGCTCCTCGACCACCGAGACCGGCTGCAGCCGGGCCTGCGGGTCGCGCTTCTTGTTGATGAGCTGGACGACGCCGATCACCTCTCCCTTGTGGTCGCGCATGGGCACGCTCAGGATCGACTTCGTCCGGTAGCCGGAGCGCTGGTCGAAGGAGCGGCCGTAACGGAACGGCGAGCCGGGCGGCAGGTCGTACGCGTCGGCGACGTTCACCGCCTGGCCGGAGAGCGCGGCGTAGCCGGCGATCGACGTCTCGGCCAGCGGCATCGCGAACTCCTCGAACGGGACCTCGATCGAGTCGTTCTGGGTCCAGCTGAAGCGGAGCTGGTCGTCCGTCGTCGCGTCGTGGTCCTTGCCCCTCTCCACGAGGTAGAGGCTGCCCGCATCGGCCGCGGTGAGCTGGCGGCTCGAGGACAGGATCAGCTCCATGAGCTTGTGCACGTCGCGCTGGGCGGAGAGCGCGACGCCGATGGTATTGAGCTCGTGGAGGTCGCGACGCTGGCGGGCCAGCGCCTGCTCGAGCTCCTCTACGCGGCGAGCGTCGTCGGGCATCGAGTCTCGGACCTCGGAGGGGCCAAACAGGGCGAGAGGGTAGCACGACGGGACCGGCCGGACGGCTTCAGGCCAGGGCGACCAGCTGGCGCGGCTCGTCCACCAGCACGTCCGGAGGCTCCTGGCGCAGGCCCTCGGGATCGAAGCCGTAGCGGACGCCGATCGTGCGCACGCCGGCCGCCCGCCCCGTCCGCACGTCGATGGCGGAGTCGCCCACCATGACGGCCTGCTCCGGCGAGAGGCCGGACTCGGCGAGCAGCCGGTGGAGGCCAACGGGGTCCGGCTTCTTCGCCGGCAGGTCGCCGCCGCCATAGACCCACTCGAAGCGCTGCGCCACTCCCAGGCCCTCCAGGATCGCGCGGCTCAGGTCGCCGGGCTTGTTGGTCAGCACGGCCAGGCGGCGTGAGGCCAGCGCCTCCAGCACCTCCGCCACCCCGGGATACAGGCGGGTCTCCTCGAGCAGCCGGGCCCGGTAGCACTCGAGGAACACCGGCAGCGCGTCCTGCGGCGGATCCGGGAGCCCGACCGCGCGCAGCGCGCGCGTGAGCAGCTTGAGCGCGCCGTCCCCGATCATCGCGCGCACGTCCTCGAGGGGCAGCGCCGGCGTCCCGGGACGCAGGCGGTCGAGAGTCTGGTTGAGCGCGCCGGCCAGGTCGCGGGCGGAGTCGATGAGCGTCCCGTCGAGGTCGAAGACGACCAGGGTCGCCGTCATTCAGGAAGGACGCGCAGGCGGGGCAGCCGCGAGGGCGCCATTTCCTCGCGCCGGCCCTCGCGCGCGTCCCGGAGCTCGGCCAGCAGGCGCTGCAGGTCCTCGCGGAAGTCGTCGACGTTCAGCCCGCGGAAGCGCGGGCGGAACGGGTCCAGCTTCCGCAGCGCCTCGGCCACCAGCTCCTCGGCGTCGCGCAGGTCCCCGTCGGAAAGGCGCAGCAGCCCCTCGGACACGTTGTTGAGCAGCGTGTAGAAGCGGCGCTCCGACGCCGCCCGGGTCCCCGAGGTCAGGGCCTCCAGCGCGTTCTGGAACTCCGCATAGCGCCCGGCGTTGAAGAGCGCGACCGCGTTCCGCAGCGACTCGTCCACCTCAACCATGGTACGACGAACGACATCGCCGCCGAGGTCACGGAGGACGCGGAGGAGTTTTGACGAAGAAAGACTTGACTCCCTGGTCCCGCGCTCTGCGCGGTGAAGGCCCTGGAGGGTCTAGCCGGGACAGGTGCCGATGTAGCCGAGTGCCTTGAGCGCCTCGCACTGGGCCTTGTCGATGGGGCCCATCACGCGCCGGCCCGGCACCATGGTCACCCACAGGTGCAGGCCTGGCTTCTCGTCCGATGGCGCCGCGAAGATGTCCGTGGAGAGCCGGTCCCGGTCGTCGTCGCCCACCGGCTCGATCTCGGGCAGCCGAAGCGGCCCCTCGGGCGGGTGCACGCCCTCCTTCGCGATGTAGACGTCGCGCGACGCGATCGGCTTGCCGTCGCGTAGCGCCTCCACCAGGACCGGCGCGCCCATGGGACGGACGAGGAACGAGGCCTCGCGCGGCTCTCCCGCCTTGGGCTTGAGCTTCAGGACCAGGCGCCGCCCGTTGGCCTCCAGCGACTGGCGCTCGCCCTGGCCCAGCCCCGCCGTCTCGACGTTCTCGATCCAGCCGCCGCTGCGCAGCGTGAGCGCCCATTCGCCGCCGCCCGCGACCTTGAGGTGGTGGCGGAACGGGTTGGGAACCATCGCCGCCTCCACGCCGGCCTTCAGGAGCCTCACGCGCTCGCGGTTCGCCTCGAGCAGGCTCGTCTGCTCCTTGGGGTCCTTGAGCAGGTCGAAGTACAGCTCGTCCTCCTCGGGGCTGAACCGCTGGACGTACTTGTCCTTGCCGGTGCGCATGCCGTGGGCGACGAAGCCGCGATGGCTGATCTCGGAC
>JAICEW010000335.1 GCA_025923995.1 Vicinamibacteria bacterium
GGCGACCCAGCCGACCGCGCCGGCCGCGATGCCCTCCACGATCGCGTCGTCGACGCCGACCAGCACGTCGATGCGCTCGCTCAGCAGCGCGCGGATGCCGGTCACGCGGCGGACGTCCGTGCTCGACTCCTTGACCGCCCGCAGGCGCGGATAGGACGCCGCCAGGTCCTCCACCTGCTCCGGCGTGAAGTCCGTGCGGTACGCGACCGGGTTGTTGTAGAGCATGCACGGCAGCTCGGTGGCCTCCAGCACGGCGGCCACGTGCGCGCGCATCTCGCGCCAGTCGGTGCTGTAGACGTACGGCGGCAGCACCATGAGCCCGCGGCACCCGATCTGCTGGGCGTCGCGCGCGAGCGCCACCGCCTCCGCCGTCGACAGCGCCGAGATGCCCGGGATCACGGGCACGCGCTCGCCGACGGAGCGCACGCAGGTCTCGAGCACCTGCCGCTTCTCGCTCGGGGTCAGCGTGGCGCCCTCGCCCAGCGATCCGAGGGGCACGACGCCGGTGCAGCCGCTGTCGACCACCCAGCGTGCGTGGTCGGCCAGGAAGCCGTGGTCGATCCGCAGGTCCTCGTTGAAGGGGGTGGTGATCGCGGGGATCACGCCCCGGAAGCTCATCGCCATAGGATCCTCATGAATAGCGGTCCGGGCTCAGCGCCTCGATGTCGATCGACGGCGGCGCGCCGGCCAGGGTCTCCGCCATCAGCCGGCCGGTGATCGGCGCCAGGCTCACGCCCATCATCGAATGGCCGGTCGCGACCGACAGGTTGCGGAAGCGGCCGGTGCGTCCCAGGTAGGGCAGGCCGTCGGGCGAGCACGGCCGCAGGCCCACCCAGGCGGGCAGGCCGTCGAAGTCGCCCACCTCGAAGTCCGGAAGGTATCGCGGCACGGCCTTCACGATCCCCCTCACGCGCGCCGGGTTCACCGCGGTGTCGATCCCGGTCAGCTCCATCGTGCCCCCGACTCGCAGTGCCCGTCCCATCGGGGTCACCGCCACGCGCGCCTCGTGGAGGAGCGCGCACAGGTGCGGCAGCCGGCGCGGCGCGGGCAGGGTGAGACTGTAGCCCTTCCCGGCCTGCATGGGCAGCGAGACGCCGAGATCGCGCGCGACCGGCGTCGACCACACGCCGGCCGCCAGCACGTACTCGTCCGCGGTCAGGTCGCCCCGGGTGGTGACGGCCGCTTCCACGCGGCCCTCACGCGTCTTCCAGCCGGTGACGCTCGCGTTCCAGATCATGCGCACGGACGAGCGCTCCAGCGACTCGCGCAGAGAGGCCATCAGCCGTCCGGGCGTCAGGTGGGCGTCCAGCGGATAGTGGATGGCGCCCGCGACGTCGAGGCGCACGCCCGGCTCGAGCGCCTGCGCTTCCGCGGCGCTCAACGCCGTCGCGGGCACGCCCAGCGAACGGGCGTGATCGGCGGCGCGCGCCTCCTCCTCCAGCCCGTGCGTCGTCTTGCAGAGCATGAGCAGGCCGCGCGTCACCAGGCCGAAGTCGATCGTGCCCGCCAGCTCCTCGAAGCAGGCGCGGCTGGCCAGGTGCAGGTCGCGCAGGACCGGCGCCGAGCGCTCGACGTGCCGCGCGTTCGCCGCGCGCCAGAAGCGCGCGCCCCAGCGGAGCAGGTCCAGGCTCGCGCGCGGCCTCACGTAGAACGGGCTCTCGGGGCTCAGCAGGTAGCGCAGGCCCAGTGACACCATGCCCGGCGCCGCCAGCGGCACCACGTGGCTGGGGACGATCATGCCCGCGTTGCCGAACGAGCATCCCTCGTCTGCGGGACCGCCGCGCTCGACCACGGTGACGGACAGGCCCCGCTCGGCCGCGTAGCGCGCGGTGAAGAGCCCGACGACACCGCCGCCCACGATCAGGACGTCGCGGGCCACTGGTCGCGGATCCCCCACCGCAGCGGGTCCTGCGGGTCGAGGAAGAGGGTGGCCTCGGCGGTGACGTGCGCCGAGCCGGTGATGCGGGGCAGGATGCGCTCGGCCGCGCGGTCCCACTCGAACGAGGCCTCGAACACGCTGCCGGTCACGCTCTCCTGGCGCCAGACGTCTCCGGGCCGCAGCCGGCCGTCGGCGGCCAGGCAGGCCAACTTGGCGCTGGTGCCGGTGCCGCAGGGCGAGCGGTCGTAGGCCCCGCCGGGGCACAGAACGAAGCTGCGGCTGTCGCCGACGCGCGAGGGACCGAACAGCTCGACGTGGTCCACGTCCGCGCCGCCCTCGCCGGTGACGCCCGCCATCCGCAGCGCGTCGCGGATCGCGAGCGTGAACGCCGTGAGCGCCCCGACGTTCCCCATCGCGATGTCGAGGCCGTGGTCCCGCACCAGGTAGAACCAGTTGCCGCCCCACGCGACGTCGCCGCTGACGGTGCCCTGTCCCGCCACCGACACGCGCACGTCGCGCTTCCAGCGGTAGCTCGGCACGTTGCCCACGCTGACGCGTCCGTCCGGGTGGCGCTCGGCGGTGACCACGCCGACCGGCGTCGCGATCCGGTGGACGCCCTCGGCGATCCGCCCCAGGTGCGCGAGCGTCTCGACCAGGCCGATGGTGCCGTGCCCGCACATCCCGAGGAAGCCGGCGTTGTCGAAGAAGATGATGCCCGCCACGCAGGAAGCGTCCGGGGGATCGCAGAGCAGGCCGCCCACCAGGGCCTCGGAGCCGCGGGGCTCGCTCACCATGGCCGTGCGGAACCGGTCGTGCCGCTCGCGGAAGACCTCGCGACGCTCGGCGAGGTGGCCCGAGCCCAGATCGGGGCCCCCGTCGATCACGATGCGCGTCGGCTCGCCCCCCGTGTGCGAGTCGATCACCTTCACGGAATGCACGGTCCGAGGGTACCGCGCGGGACCCCAGACGGTCTTGCACGATCGGCCGCGCGGCGCTGCGGAATTCGGCATAATCGCCTCGTGCGGGCCGCGCCCTTTGCCGTCGAGGACCTCTTCGATCGCCTGCCGGACGTCGTCTTCTTCGCCAAGGACCGCGAAGGGCGCTACGTCCGGGCCAACCAGACGCTCGTGGCGCGCTGCGGAAAGAGGCACAAGCGGGAGGTCCTGGGCCGCACCGCGGAGGAGGTCTTCCCGCGGGGGCTGGGCGCCGCCTACACGGCGCAGGACCGCGAGGTCCTGCGCACCGGCGCGCCCATCGAGGACAAGCTGGAGCTGCACCTCTACCCCGGCGGGCGCGAGGGATGGTGCCTGACCTTCAAGGTCCCGCTGCGCGGCCCGGGCGGCGCGACGACGGGACTCGTGGGCATCTCGCGCGACGTGCACCGGCCCGACGAGCGCCATCCCGAGTACGCGCGGCTGGCGCGCGCGATCGAGGCGATGCACGCACGGTTCAGCGAGCCCGTCCGCCTGGCCGCCCTCGCGGCCCAGGTGGGCCTTTCCATGGACCGCTTCGAGCGGGTGGTGAAGCAGGTCTTCCACCTGACGCCCCGGCAGCTGCTGGTGAAGACCCGCGTCGACGCGGCGTCGACACTGCTGCGCGAGACGGAGACGACGATCGCCGGCATCGCCCAGGCCTGCGGATACGCGGACCACAGCGCGTTCACGCGCCAGTTCAAGGCCACGGTGGGGCTCACGCCCCGCGCGTTCCGCGACCGCGGGCTTGACGATGGCCGATCCGTTCTGTTGTAGCATCCGGCATCGTGGAAACCGCGAAGCTCGTCCTGCTCGTCGCCCTCGGCCTGGTCGCGGTCGGCTTCGCGGCCTTCTGGTCGCGCGCCATCGGCCGCTCGAAGGACGACGCGAGCGCCGCGGGCGCGGCCAGCGGGGTCAAGCCGACCTGGCTCGAGACCCTGATCGGCTTCGTGACGAACTTCTTCGACACCTTCGGCATCGGGTCGTTCGCCACGACGACCTCCATCTACAAGCTGAAGGGCATCGTCGCCGACGAGCGCATCCCCGGGACGCTGAACGTGGGCCACACCGCGCCCACGATCGTCCAGGCCTTCATCTACATCGTCGTCGTCGCGGTGGCCATGCCGACGCTCATCTCCATGATCGCGGCGGCCGTCCTCGGCGCCTGGATCGGGGCGCCGATCGTGGCGCGATGGCCCCGCCGCCGCATCCAGATCGGCATGGGCATCGCGTTGATCGTGGCGGCGGCACTCTTCACCTACAAGAACCTGAAGGGCGACCCGACCGGGGGCGTCACGACGAGCCTGGAGGGCTGGCGGTTCGCCGCGGGCGTCGGCGGCAACTTCGTGCTGGGCGTCCTGATGACGCTCGGCATCGGCCTCTACGGCCCCTGCATGATCCTCGTGGCCCTGCTGGGGATGGATCCCAAGGCCGCCTTCCCGATCATGATGGGCTCCTGCGCGTTCCTGATGCCCGTCGGCAGCATCCGGTTCATCGAGAAGCGCGCCTACGCGCTGCGCCCCGCGCTCGGTCTCGCCCTCGGGGGCGTGCCCGCGGTGCTGGTGGCCGTCTACATCGTGAAGAACCTGCCGGTGGTGTGGGTCCGCTGGGGCGTGGTGGTGGTCGTCATCTACACCGCGCTCGCCATGCTGCGCTCCGCCCTCAAGGAATCGCAGGCGATCCCCGCCAAGGGCGGGGCGCCCGCCGCGCTGCCCACACAGGACTGACGCCGCGTCCGACCGGTCCCCGACCGGTTACCGCCCTTTTCCACACCCCTGTTACAATCTCGCGGCCGTTTGCAAGGAGGTCGTGAGTGATCCGTTCACGTCTTGGGTTCCTGGTGCTGGTCGTGGCGGGGTGCGGCGCCCCCGCGGTCGCGCAGACCGACACCCCGTTCGCCCCCCCCATGCCGGACCTGCGGGGCGAGCGCCCCTTCGACGTGACCGGCTTCGAAGGCGACGGCGTCCGCACCATGTCGGCCTTCCCCCGGAACCTGGGCCGCGGCTTCGTGTCCGTCTTCAACAAGGACAGCCTCAAGCCCTTCCTGATCGGCGCGGCCGCCGCCGGAGTCAGCTCGTCGTTCGACCTGCGGATGAAGTCGGGCTTCGGCGGCCAGGCGCAGGGCTTCGGCAAGGTGGGCGGCAAGGCCGGGGGCGCGAGCGTGATGGTCCCGCTCACCGCCGGCCTGTTCCTGGCTGGCCGCGCGACCCACGACAGCCGCTTCCGGGCCGCGACCTACGACGTCGCGCAGGCCGCGATCGTGAGCATGACGTACACGTCGGCGCTCAAGTCGGCGGCCCATCGCAGCCGGCCCGACGGCTCGAACACGCTGTCGTTCCCCTCGGGCCACACCTCGGGCGCGTTCGCCATGGCCTCGGTGTTCGACGCGCACTACGGGCCCAAGGTCGGCATCCCGGCCTACGCCGCGGCCGCCGCGATCGGGCTCTCGCGCATCGAGTCGAACAAGCACCACCTGAGCGACGTCCTGGCCGGCGCGACGCTGGGGTACCTGGTGGGCCACTCGGTCTCGAAGAGCAACGGCCTGCCGGAGCGCGGCCGCGAGCCCCGGTTCTCGCTCACCCCCGCCACCGACGCGAACGGCACGGGCGTCGGCGCCGGGTTCTCCTACAGCTGGTAGCGACGCGCCCGTGACGCTCGAGGCCGTCCTCCTCGACGCGGGCGGTGTGCTCGTCAACCCCAACTGGGTCCGCGTGGGCGACGCCCTCGCGCGTCATGGCGTCGACGTCGATCCCGCCCGGCTGGCCGCGGCCGAGCCGCTGGCCAAGCGGGAGCTGGACACGCCCGAGCGCGTGCGCGCGACCAACGACCGGACTCGCGGCTGGAAGTACTTCAACCTCGTGCTGACCCACGCCGGGATCCCGCTCTCCACCGCGACGGACACGGCGCTCGCGGAGCTGGCCGAGTACCACCGCCTCCACAACCTCTGGGAAAGCGTCCCGGAGGAGGTCCCCCGCGCGCTGGCGGCGCTCAAGCAGATGGGGCTCCCGCTGGCGGTGGCCTCGAACGCGAACGGCACCGTGCGCGCGAAGCTCGCGCGGCTGGGACTCGTCGACTGGTTCGACCTGGTGATCGATTCGCAGGAGCTGGGCGTCGAGAAGCCCGCCCCGGCCTTCTTCGCCTTCGCGCTCGAGCGGCTGGGCGTCCGCGCAGGCGCCACGCTCCACGTCGGCGACTTCTTCCACATCGACGTGGTGGGCGCGCGGGCGGCGGGCCTGCACGCGTGGCTCCTGGACTCCGCCGGGCTCTACGCCGACCACGACTGCCCACGCTTCCCCACGCTGTCGGCGGTCGTCGAGGCCGTCCGTATCTGATTGGAGGCTCCATGCGCTGGTCCGCGCTGCTCGTGTCCTTCTCCTTCGCCGGGTCGGCGGCCGCGCAGGCGCCGAAGGACCCGGCCTTCCCCTCGGACACGCCGGCGACGTTCAAGCCGACCCAGTACGGCTTCGACCACGAGCGCCGGGACGTCATGATCCCGATGCGGGACGGGGTGAAGCTGCACACCGTGGTCCTGGTGCCCCAGGGGGCCAAGGGCGCGCCCATCCTCCTGACGCGCACGCCGTACGACGCGACCGCGATGACGACGATCGTGAACAGCACGCAGCTGGGCCCGCTGCTCTCGGGCTACGACCACGCGACCGACGTGATCGTGGACGGCGGCTACATCCGCGTGGTCCAGGACGTGCGCGGCAAGTACGGCTCCGAGGGCGACTACGTGATGAACCGGCCGCTCCGCGGCCCGCAGAACCCGACGCCGGTCGACCACTCGACGGACACCTACGACACGATCGAGTGGCTGGTGAAGAACGTCCCCGAGTGCAACGGCCGGGTCGGCATCCTCGGCATCTCCTACGACGGCTTCCTGCCGCTGATGGCGCTCGTGAACCCGCACCCGGCGCTCAAGGTGGCCGTGCCCATGAACCCGATGGTCGACGGCTGGATCGGGGACGACTGGTTCCACAACGGAGCCTTCCGCCAGCAGGCGGCCCTGTCGTTCATCTACGAGCAGCAGGCCAC
>JAICEW010000336.1 GCA_025923995.1 Vicinamibacteria bacterium
GCGACCGCGAGCGCTGCGCCCGAGGGAGCCGTCGCGTCCTCGCCGCTGCAGGCCGCGACCAGCGCAAGCGCGGCGAGCGTCAGTGGTCGCGCCAAGGCGCCGAGGGATCGCAAAGTCACGGAAGGGCCATTATGGACCAGCAGATCAGGCCGCGCCGGGCTCGTGGCTCGGGTTCGACTCCGCCGCGCCCATCGAAACGTCGCGCCCTCACGCCGCGGGACCTGGGCGTGAGGGCGATCGGTTGCGGTCAGGCCATCACGGGAGCCGGCAGGCTCGCCATCTCCAGGCTGACGGCGGCGGCATTCACCGTCGCGGCGATGCGCACCGCGTCGTTGACCTGCTCCTCCGTCATCCCGCCCGCGACCACGGCCTGCTCGTGGGCGCGGACGCAGCTCTCGCAGCCGTTGATGGCCGACACGGCCAGCGCGAACAGCTCGAAGTCCAGCTTGTTCGAGGCGGGCTGGACCAGCCGGTTCATGCGCAGGCGGGCCGGCTTCTCGCCGTACGAGGGCTTGCCGACCATGTGGCGGAAGCGGTAGTAGACGTTGTTCATCGCCATCACCGCCGCCGCCGCCTTCGCGTCCTCGACCACCGCCGGGCCCGCGTCGGCGGGAGCGTCCGCCACGAGCGCGTCACGCAGCTCGGGGCTGCGCGCCGCGATGGCCGAGGCGATCGCGATCCCGTAACGCTGCGCGGGCGAGAGGCTGCCGTCCTGCAGGACGGCCTGCAGGTTCAGCTTGATGTCCTTCGCGGCCTCCGGCAGCCGCGCACGGAGGCCGTCCAGCGCCGCGCTCAAGCGACCTCCAGCGTGGGCTCGCCCTTCTTCCAGTTGCAGGGGCACAACTCGTCCGTCTGCAGCGCGTCCAGCACGCGCACCACCTCGTCCACGTTGCGGCCGACCGACAGGTCGTTGACGCTCGCCCAGCGGATCACGCCCTCGGGATCCACGATGAAGGTGGCGCGCAGCGCGACGCCGTCCTGCTTGTGCAGGATGCCCAGCGCCTGCGACAGCTCGCGCCTGGTGTCGGCCAGCATGGGGAAGGGCAGGTCGCGCAGGTCCTCGTGGCCGTTGCGCCAGGCCAGGTGCACGAAGTGGGTGTCGGTGCTGGCGCCCAGCACCTGCGCGTCGCGGTCGCGGAAGTCCGCCTCGCGGCGGCCGAACTCGGCGATCTCGGTCGGGCAGATGAAGGTGAAATCCATCGGCCAGAAGAACACGACCTTCCACTTGCCGGGGTAGCTGGTCTCGGTGATCTCCTGGAACTCCTGGCCGCGCTGGCGGCTCACGACGGACTGGAGGCGGAAGGACGGGAACGCATCGCCGACGGTCAACATGCGGGTGACTCCTTGTAAGTGATCTAACTCTGGATAACGTCTAGTTCAGGGTGAAAAAAAGAGACGGCCCGGGCGACTACCGGACCGCGCCGCGCCGGCGGCCGCGCAGCACCACCTGGTACTCGCGCACGTCGAGGCCCGGCAGGGAACCCACGTCCGAAACGCGCAGGGCGTCCCACGGCACGTCGTGGATGGTCCCCGTCGACTCGTCGATGAAGTGGTGGTGGGCGTCGGTCTTGGGATCGAAGACGACCTTGCCCTCGGCCAGCACGAGCGCGCGCAGCAGCCCCTTCTCCACGAGGACGTTGAGCGTGTTGTACACGGTGGCGCGCGAGACCATGGGGAACCGCTTCTTCACCCGCGCGAACACCTCGTCCGCGCTGGGATGGTCGTGGGCATCCAGGATGTGCTGAGCCACCGCCACCCTCTGGGCGGACGGCTGGATGCCCCGGCTCTTCAGGACGTCCACGACCTCTCGTGCCACTTTCATTAGATTACGTCTAACACTTGATTTTGTCAAGTCTCCGGATCACGGTGCTGCAAGGAGGGCGTCGACTGGAGCGACCGGCCGCTCCCGACAACAACCACTCCTGACCCGGAAGGCACAGCAGGGAGGGGGACGTCGGCCGCGCCATTGGTGAGGATAGACCCGAATGGCGTGTCGCCGCAAGCAAATCCGTCGGGTGGGGACGGGCGGGGCACGAGGGCGCCGCCCGACACGGGCGGCGAGCGTCCAGGCCTAGAACTTCACCTCGACCACCTTGCCACCCTCGAAGACGACCGAGAACGCGGGATACGTCCAGATGCTCTTGGCGCCGAAGGCCACCTCCTCCTTCGGCTTGCCCAGCATCGTGCGGACCTCGCTGGCGGTCATGCCGGGGCGGATCTCCTTCCGGTTGCCGGACGAGGCCGCGGAGGTGACCGGTCCGGACGAGGAGCCGCTCAGGGCCGACGTCTGGCCGGGCAGCGGGGGCGCCGCGGCCGGCGGGGCCGAGCTGGCCGTACGCGTCGTCGAGGACCGAGCCGGACGCACGCCCTGCTTCGCGCCGTCGGGGTAGTTGAGCGCGATCTGCCGCTCGAGGTTCACCGCGCGGGCCGACGAAAGCGAGTGGTTGCTGAAGAAGAAGTTCGCGACCTTGTTCGCTTCGCCGTACTTCTTGGCGAAGCGCTGCCACAGGCGGGGGCCCTTCGTGATGTCGTAGCCGGCCTCGTAGGCGTAGCGCAGGCCGACGCGGTCCGCCTGGTCCTCCATGTCGCGGCCGTAGCCGTTGGACCAGGCCTGCGCGCCGAAGAGCGTGATGAGCTGGGCCACCGCCCGCTTGTTCTTGTCGTCGATCTCCTCGGCCGCGGCGCTCACGCCGATGGCCGCCAGCTGGATCCACATCGCCTTCTTGAACTGCTTGCGGGTGTGCTCGTGGCTGGCGTGGGCGATCTCGTGGCCGAGCACGATGGCCAGCTCGTCGTCGTCCAGGTCGTCCATGATCCCGCTGAACGTGTAGATGGAGTAGTTGCCCATGGCGAAGGCGTTCCACTCCTTGTTCTCGATCACGTAGACGCGGACCTGGCTGGGGTCGATGTACGGAGGCAGGAGGCTGTCCACGATGCGGCGCGCGCGCTCCACCTTGGGGCCGTCCTCCAGCATCACGCCGACCGTCTCGGTGCGGCCTCCTTCGAGCTCGTTGAAGAAGCGGCCCGCCCGCCGGTACTGCGACTCGGCCTGGTCGGTCATGGACTTGACGTCCTTCTCGAACATGGCGGACCCGTTCGGCTTGGCCTCCAGCTCGCGGGCGAGAAGGGAGCCGTCGGCCTGGCGCGTCCCCTTCGCCTTGACCTCGAAGCCCATCGGGATGGAGGCGATGCTGGTCGCGGGCTCCTTGCCCTTGAAGCGCGTGGCGGCCTGGGTCCGGACCCTCTGGCCGTCGACGACCAGCAGGTCTCCCTGCCGCCACTCCAGGTAGCCGTCCACCTTCTCTTCCTTGACCTTGGTCTCCGCGCCGGCCGCCGCCCCCGCCGCCAGCACCACCGCCACCGCCACCGCCAACCGCGTCATCGTCCTACTCCTTGTCCGGGCGCCATCCGGGCCCCCAAACCAAGACGCGCGAGCCGAAGCCCAACCGCCTCACGTGACTACGCCCTCGAGACTGGCCCCGTCGTGAGCCGGCTCACGTCCCTCCTCCTAGTAGGCGCCGCCGCCCTGGATCGCTTCCAGCGACTGGGCCGCCGCCCGCTTCACCAGGTCGTCCGAGTCCTTGGTGGCGGCGGTCAGCGCGGGCACGGCGCTGCGCGCAGCCGCCCCCATGCGACCGAGCGCCCGGGCGGACTCCAGGCGCACCACCTTGTCCTTGTCGCGCAGGGCGTCGATCAGGGACGGCACCGCCCCGCTCGCGTCCGGACCGATCCGGACGAGCGCCTTGGCCACCTCGCGCCGGAAGTACACGTCCTGGTTGCGGAGCCCGCTCGACAGCGCCGGCACCGCCTCGCGCGCCCCCGCACCGATGCGCCCCAGCGCCTTGGCGCTCTCGGTGGCCAGGAGCCCCATCTCCGACAGGCCGCGCACCAGGGCGGGTACCGCCGCCCGGGCGTCCGGCCCGATCTTGCCCAGCGCCTCCGCGGTCCGCCAGCGAACCGTCTCCTGCCGGTCGGCGAGCAGGGGCGTGAGGGCCGGCACGGCCGCGCTGGCTCGCGGACCGAGGTTCCCGAGCGCCTCCGCGGCCTTCCAGCGCGTGTTGGCGTCCGGGTCGCCGAGCGATCCCATGAGCTCCGTGACCTCCTCCGGCACCGCGGGAGCGGGTGGACGGGTCGTCGGCGGCGGTGTCGCCAGCGTGGGCGGAGGGGACGGTCGCATCGTCGCCGGCGGCGCGGCGGTCGCCGGGGGAGGGGTCGGCCGGGTCTCGGGGGTGAGGGTGGTCGCGGGCGCGGTCTCGGGCGGCAGGGTCGGCAGCGTCGAGGGCGCCTGGGTCACGGGCGGCGCGGTCGGGAGCGACGCCACCAGGGTGGGGCTGGGCGACGCGCCGATGATGCCCTGGGACTCCAGGACCTTCCAGACCACGAACACCCCCACGAGCAGCACCAGCAGGCCCCCGCCGAGTCCGAGCACGATCCAGAGCCCGGTGCGCGACGGCGCGGGCCGCGCCACCGGGGCCGGGCGTGCGACGGGGCCGGTGCCCGGCGCGGGACGGCGGGGCGGCGGCGCGAACGGAGCCGGCGCGGCCGCGGGCGGCGCGGGGTGCATCGTCGGCGAGAGGGTGGGGACCGCGGTGGGTCGCGAGGTCGGCACCGGCGTGGGCGTGGGGAACGTGGTCGGCTGCGGCTGCGGGGCCGCCGCGACCCGCGTGGCGGGCGCGGTCGCGACCTCGGGCGGGATGAACGTCGTCGGCGAGCCCGATGGCGGCGTGCGCATCTCCAACGTGGGCACGGGCTCCTGTCCCCCGGACGCCCGCGCGGCCCGCAGCGCGTTGCCGAGGTCCTCGACGGTCGCGTAGCGCGCACCCGGATCCTTGGCCAGCGCCCTGCGCAGGATCTCGCGCACCGCGGGCGGGATGCGCTCGCCCTCCGGCCCGTCCAGCGGCGGCGGCTCCTGGAGGTGCTTGAGGATCGTGGCCAGGGGCGTCTCCGCCCGGAAGGGCACCCGGCCGGTGAAGATCTCGAAGATCACGATCCCCAGCGCGTAGATGTCGCTGCGGAAGTCGATCTTCTCGCCGCGCGCCTGCTCGGGGCTCATGTACTCGGGCGTGCCCATCACGAGGCCGGTGGCGGTCGCCGAGTTGGCCGCTCCCCAGTCCTTGGCGATGCCGAAGTCCATCAGCCGGATCTGGCCGCGCGTGTCGCGCATGATGTTCGGCGTCTTGAGGTCGCGGTGGATGACGCCGACCTCGTGGATCGCGTTCAGGCCGTCCGCGAGCTGCAGGGAGGTCGCGTAGGCCTCGTCCGCCGGCAGGCCGCCGCGCTCGCGCAGGATCTGACGCAGGTCGACGCCCTGCATGTACTCCATCGAGATGAAGCGCAGCCCGCGTTCCTCGCCGTACTCGTGGATGCGGCAGACGTTCTTGTGGCTGACGCGCCGGGCCAGCTTGATCTCGGACTGGAAGCGGCGGGAGATCTCCGGATCGCGCGCGACCTCGGGGCGCAGGACCTTGATGGCCACCTGCTCGTCCAGCAGCTTGTCGTGGGCGCGGTAGACCACGCCCATCCCTCCCTTGCCCAGCTGCTGCTGGATCTCGTAGCGCCCCGCCACCACCGAGCCGAGCCGCACCGTGGCCGCGAGGGCCTGACCGCAGGTGAAGCAGGTCTCGGCCGCGTCGTCGTTGGGCGCCTGGCAGGACGGACAGACGTAGGTCATGGCGAGAGGACGGACCAGCGAGGATAAATCGTTCGACCGGCGCCGGCAACCCCCGGCCCGGCCCGGCTCGCGGCCCTCATCGCGCAGTACGAGGAGAACGCGGAGGGCGGCGCTGAAAAAGGATGTTCAGCGCTTCCGGCCCAGCCGGGGCCGGGCGGCCTTTGCGCGGGTGGTGGCCCGGGCCACGAGGTCGCTCGCGACCTCCTTCGCGCGCTGCCAGGCCTCGCGATAGAACGCGCTCACGGACTCCTTCGACAGCCGCTCGGCGCCGACGGCCCACGCCGCGACCGCGCGGCCGATGGCGATCGTGCCGGCGTAGGCCACCGCGACCTTGGGCACGATCCCGACGCCGGGGATGAGCCCGATCAGCTCGCGTCCGGCCTGGCGCAGCAGCAGCCCTCCGCCGATCACCCCGGCCACCTCGCCCACCAGCTCGCGCCCCTTCCCGCGCTTGCCCGCCGCGAGGGCCACGCGGTAGCTCATGAGGAGCTGGTTCTTCGTCAGCACGACCACGTCGGCCAGGTTCAGCGGCGCGTTCAGCACGGGGACGACCTCGGCCAGCCCCGTCGTGAGCGAGTACAGCGCGTTCGTGCGTGCCGCATCCTCGATCAGCGCGCTGACCACGCGCGGGCGCAGCGGCGGGAGCTGGCGGGCGAGCGCGATGCGCAGGGTCGGCGGCGCGGCCGCCACCACGCCCTCGGCCAGCGCATCCAGCGAGGCGGCGTCGTTCCCAGGGACGATCGCGCGAGCGGCCTCGCCCGGACGGACCAGCGCATCGCTCGGCCGCGCCGATGCAGCGCGCACGACCGTGATCGTGGGCACGCGCGCCGCCGCCAGCACCTCGACCGCCGCCATCAGCGGCGGGGGCGCGTCCGCGGTCGGCGTGGCCACGATCGCGAGGTCGATCAGGCCCGAGCCCGCGCGCCGCCGCGCCTCGGCCGCGTCGGCACGGAGCACCCACGGATGGTGCCCGTCGGGGCCGCTCAGGAGGAGCCCCAGGCCGTCCACGTCCGCCGACTCGCCGGCCAGCAGCACCTGGAACGGGCGCTCGGCCTCGCGCCGCACGGCCTCCAGGTCCATCTCCTTCATCAGGCGCCACAGCTCGGGCAGCTTGAGCAGCTTCATCGCGCTTCGACGAGCAGGTCGCGCGTGCCGGCCGGTACCCAGACTCCGGCCAGCGACCCGCACGCCGGGAACAGGA
>JAICEW010000337.1 GCA_025923995.1 Vicinamibacteria bacterium
GGCCATGCGAAGGTGATCGGCGAGCCGCTCGCGAAGATAGACGCAGCCGCCAAGGTCACCGGCCAGACGCTCTTCGCGGACGACCTCGTGCTCCCGCGCATGGCGTTCGCGAAGCTCCTGCGGTCGCCCCACCCGCACGCGCGCATCAAGCGCGTCGACGTGAGCCGTGCGGCCGCGCACCCCGGCGTGCTGGCCACCCTGATCGGCAGCGAGCTGCCCATCCCCTTCGGCATCCTGCCCGTGAGCCAGGACGAGCACGCGCTGGCGCCGGACAAGGCCCGCTTCGTGGGCGATCCGGTCGCGGCGGTGGCCGCGCTGGACGAGGAGACGGCCGAGGCCGCGCTCGAGCTGATCGACGTCGAGTACGAGGTGCTGCCGGCGCTGATGACGATCGACGAGGCGCTGGCCCGCCCCGACTGGCGCATCCACGAGTACGGCCCGCACGGCAACGTGCACAAGGAGGTCTCGTTCGACTTCGGCCAGGTCGAGGAGGGCTTCGCCGAGGCCGACCACGTGCGCGAGGACACGTTCTTCTTCGAGGGCAACACGCACCTGCCGATGGAGCAGCACGCGGCGATCGCGGCGTACGGCCCCGACGGCAAGCTGACCCTGTGGTCGTCCACGCAGACGCCGCACTACGTGCACCGCGCGCTGGCCAAGGTGCTGGAGATGCCGGCGGCGCACATCCGCGTGATCGCGACGCCCAACGGCGGCGGCTTCGGCGGCAAGAGCGACCCGTTCAACCACGAGGTCGCGGTCTGCAAGCTCTCGATGAAGACGGGCCGTCCGGTGAAGATCACGCTCACGCGCGAGGAGGTCTTCTACTGCCACCGCGGGCGCCACCCCGTGAAGATGTGGGTGAAGACCGGGGTGAAGAAGGACGGCTCGATCACGGCGATGCACTTCCGCACGGCGCTGGACGGCGGCGGCTACGGCAGCTACGGCGTCGCCAGCCTCTACTACACGGGCGCGCTGCAGACGGTCACGTACCGCGTGCCCCGCTACAAGTTCGAGGGCGTGCGCGTCTTCACCAACAAGCCGCCCTGTGGCCCCAAGCGCGGGCACGGCACGCCCCAGCCCCGCTTCGCGCTCGAGTGCCACGTCGACAAGATCTGCGCGGACCTGGGGATCGACCCGGCGGAGTGGCGCCTCAGGAACACCGTCGCGCCGGGCACGATCACCGCGAACCAGATGAAGGTCCGCACCATCGGGCTCCAGACCTGCTTCGAGAAGGTCATCGAGCGGTCCGGCTGGCGCGACAAGAAGGGCAAGCTGCCCGCGGGGCGCGGCATCGGCATCGCGGGCTCGGCCTACATCAGCGGCGCGGGCCTGCCGATCTACTGGAACGCGATGCCCCACTCGGGCGTGCAGATCAAGGTGGACCGCGGCGGCGGCGTCACCGTCTTCTGCGGCTCGACCGACATCGGCCAGGGCTCCGACTCCGTGCTGGCCTACGTGGTCGCGGAGGAGCTGGGCATCCGGCCCGAGGACATCCGCGTGGTGACGGCGGACACGGACCTGACGCCGGTCGACCTGGGCTCGTACTCGTCGCGGGTGACGCTCATGACGGGCAACGCGGCCATCCAGGCCGCGCGACGCGTGCGCGAGCCGATCTTCGCAGCGGCGGCCAGCCGCCTGGGCGTGCCCGTGGAGAGACTGCGGGCGGGTCGCCGCCGAATCTGGGATGCTGCGGACGAGTCGAAGTCGTTGACCTTCGTCGAAGCGGTCGTCCTCGCCGAAGGCCAGTTCGGCACGCTCGGCTCCGTCGGCTCCTACAGGCCCCCGAAGTCGGTCGCGAAGTGGAAGGGCGCGGGCGTCGGACCCACGCCGACCTACTCCTACTCGGCCGCGGTGGTGGAGCTGTCCGCCGACCGCGAGACGGGCCTCGTCCGCGTGGACAAGGTCTGGATCGCGCACGACGTGGGGAAGTCGATCAACCCGCTGCTGGTGATCGGCCAGGTCGAGGGTGGCGTGTACATGGGCCTGGGCGAGGTGCTGATGGAGGAGCAGGTCTTCCGCAAGGGCCTGCACAAGATCCCGTCGCTGCTCGACTACAAGAGCCCGACGACGCTCGAGATGCCTCCAGTCGACTCCGTGCTGGTCGAGACGCTCGACCCCGAGGGACCCTACGGCGGCAAGGAGTGCGGCCAGGGCCCGTTGCTGCCCGTGATCCCGGCGGTGACGAACGCGCTGCGCGACGCGCTCGGCGTCAGCATCGACGAGGTGCCGGTGACTCCCGAGAAGGTCCTGGCCGCGCTGGAAGGGCGCTACAAGGCGCCGCAGATGCCGGCGTTCCGGTACCCCGAGACCGTGCACGTCGAGCCGCTCGAGGTGGCCGCCCCGGCCGCGTTCGCGCAGGAGCAGCGCTAGCATGCTGCGCCTGCCGCCGTTCCGGTTCCTGGTCCCGAAGACGTCCCGCGAGGCGGCGTCGATGCTGGCCGACCACGGGCCCGACGCGATGGTGGTCGCGGGCGGGACCGACCTCTACCCGAACATGAAGCGCCGGCAGTTCGAGCCCAAGGTGCTCGTCTCCCTGCGCGGCATCGCGGACACGCGCGGCATCACCGCGAACGGCGGGCTGCGGCTGGGTGCGATGGCCACCCTGAGCGCGGTCGCGGCGCACGCGGACGTCATCGCGCGCTGGCCGGCGGTCGCGAAGGCGGCCGGCCTCGTCTCGTCCCCGCCGCTGCGCAACGCCGGCACCATCGGCGGCAACCTGTGCGTCGACACGCGCTGCACGTACTACAACCAGACCGAGTTCTGGCGCGCGTCGATCGGGTACTGCATGAAGAAGGACGGGCACATCTGTCTCGTCGCCCCCGGATCGGACAAGTGCTGGGCGCTCTCGTCCTCCGACACGGCGCCCGTGATGATCGCGCTCGGCGCGGAGGTCACGCTGGTCGGACCGAAGGGCGAGCGGCGCATCCCGGTCCCGCAGCTCTTCGGCCGCGACGGCATCGCGTACCTGGCCAAGCGACCGGAGGAGATCCTGACGGACATCCACGTGCCGGACCGCGCGGGCTGGTCGATGACCTACCGCAAGCTCCGCCGGCGCGGCTCGATCGACTTCCCGATCCTGGGCGTCGCGGCCGCGATCCAGCGCGATGCGGGCGGGATCGTGACGGACGCGCGCATCGTGCTCGGAGCGGTCCATACGCACCCGGTGGAGGCCACCGACGCGCAGGAGTTCCTGAAGGGCAAGCGTCTCGACGCCGAGACCATCGAGATGGCGGCCGGCATCGCCTACAAGCCGGCACGTCCGCTCGACAACGCGGACCTCTCGTACGCCTGGCGCAAGCGCATGGCGCGCATCGAGGTCGGCCGCGCGCTGCGCGAGCTGGCGGGCCTGCCCACGGGCGACCTGCCGCCCGTCGTGGCCTGACGCGCTAGACTCACGCCACAAGTGCCCCGCGAGATCCATCCGACGGCCCTGGTCCATCCGGAGGCCGACATCGCCGACGACGTCCGGATCGGCCCCTACGCGCTCGTCGAGTCCCACGTGCGCATCGCCTCCAGGACCGAGATCCGCGCGCACGCGATCGTCAAGCGCTACACCACGCTCGGAGCGGACAACCAGGTCCACGAGGGGGCGATCCTGGGCGGCGAGCCGCAGGACGTCGGCTTCGACGGCGGCGCCAGCGCTCTCGTGATCGGCGATCGCAACCGCATCCGCGAGGGCGTCACCATCCACCGCGGGGGCACGGGGCGCGACACCGTCATCGGCTCCGACTGCTTCCTGATGGCGTACGTGCACGTCGCGCACGACGACCGGCTGGGGGACGGCGTGATCGTCGCCAACAACGTGGCGCTGGCCGGGCACGTGACGATCGGGGACCGCGCGTTCCTGTCGGGCGGGGTCGTGGTCCACCAGTTCTGCCGCATCGGCCGGCTGGCGATGATCGGGGGGAACTCCAAGATCGTGCAGGACTGCCTGCCGTTCGTGATCACGGACGGCGCGCCGGGCCGGGCGCGCGGCCTGAACGTGATCGGGCTGCGACGCGCGGGCGTGCCGGCGTCGCAGGTGCGCGCGCTCAAGGAGGCGTACCGGCTGCTGCTGCGCTCGTCGCTCCCGCTGGAGGCGGCGCTCACGCGCCTGGCCGCGATCGCCGACCCGCTGGTGGACGAGCTGGCCGGGTTCGCGCGGAGCGCCAGGCGCGGCTTCGCCCACGCCGCTCGCGGCGGCGAGGAATGACGGATCCGGCCCGGTGGCGTAAGCTCTCGGCACTTCGCACCCCTCCGCAGGAGGCTCGATGAAGACCGCCATCCGCCTGGCCGCCGCGACGGCGCTCTGCGCGTCGTCCCTGGCCTGCATCGGCGCCGACGTGCTGATCAAGGTGAAGGGCGACGGCAGCGGCTCCGTCGAGAAGAGCCTGACCATGAACCCGGCGACGCTGGCCGAGATGGGCGGGGCCAAGGGCGGCAAGGACCCCATGAAGCTGACCGACCAGGAGCTGCTGTCGGGCCCGTTCAACCCCGAGGTGCTCAAGGCCGAGGCGGCCCGCATGGGCGAGGGCGTGACGTTCGTGTCCGCCACGCCCATCCGCGAGAAGGACAAGCTGGGCGTCAAGGCGGTGTTCGCCTTCAAGGACGTCAACACGCTCAAGGTGAACCAGAAGCCGATGGCGGAGGCGGCTCCCAGCGGCAAGGCGTCGCCCGAGGACGACCTCAAGTTCGCGCTGGCCAGGCAGGGCGGCCACGCGGTGCTGACGCTCAAGAGCAAGCCGATGGACCTCAAGTCGGGCGCCGCCAGGAAGCCCAAGGAGACGCCCGCGCCCGGGATGGACGCGATGGCCAAGGGCATGATGGACATGATCAAGCCCATGCTGAAGGGGCTGCGCATCACCATCGCGGTGGAGGTGGACGGCACCGTCGTGAAGACGAACAGCCAGTACGCCGCGGGCAACCGGGTGACCTACCTCGACCTCGACATGAGCGCGCTGCTGGCCGACGAGAAGGCCCTCGCGGCCTTCGAGGACGTCGAGGGCTCGGTGGAGCAGCAGAAGGCGGCGCTCTCGAAGGTGAAGGGCATGAAGGTCCACCTGGAGCCCGAGATGGTCGTCGAGTTCAAGCCCAATTGACGTCGCGGTGGCTGCGCGCCCTGCTCGTCTTCGGCGCGCTCACCGCCGTCTTCACCTGGCCGCTGGTCGCGCGCCTCCACGTGATGGACGCGGGCGACTCCGCGTTCTTCGCCTGGGAGATGGCCTGGGAGCGGCACGCCATGCTGCACGACCCGGCGAGCCTGCCGCACGCGCCCATCTTCCATCCCCTGCGCTACACGCTCGGCATGGACGAGCCGATCCTGGGCACGACGGTGCTGCTGGCGCCGTTCTGGCCGTTCACCGCGGACGCGGTCTGGCTGTTCGGCGTCGCGCGGCTGCTGACCTTCGTGCTGTCCGCGTTCACGGCGTACCTGCTGGCGCGCGAGCTGGGCGGCAGCGAGCCGGCGTCGCTGCTGGCCGGCGCCGCGTTCGCGCTCTCGCCGATACGCACGGACCAGATCGCGCACCTGTCGACGCTGGGCACGCAGTGGCTGCCGCTCGTCATCCTGTTCATGGTGCGGTTCTTCCGAACGGGCCGACGACGGGACTCGTTCCTGGCCGCGCTGTTCTTCGTGCTCGAGGCCTACGCGTGCGGGTACCACGGCGTGATCGCGCTGGCCGTGCTGCCCTTCGTGGCGCTCGTCCTGCTGTGGCAGCGGTGGGCGCTCATCCTGCGCGCCCTGCCCGCCGTGGCCGCGGCCGCGGTCGGCCTGCTGCCGCTGTACGCGCTGCACCGGGCCGCGCTCGACCCGCTGGGCTACCAGCGCGGCGCGCACGAGACGGGCGTCTACTCGGCCGCGCTCGAGTCGTTCCTGGCTACGTCGTCCTGGAACCTGCTCTACGGCGAGGCCACGAGCGCTTTCCGCACGACCCAGGCCAACAACCTGTTCCCCGGCCTGGTGCTGCCGGCGCTCGCGCTGGCCGGCGCCGCTGCATGCTGGCGGGCGCGCCGGTGGCCCTCGCGCGAGGCGCTGGCGCTTGGCGTGCTGGGCCTGGTGGCCGCGCTGCTGGCGCTGGGCCCCGAGGTGCACCTGATGGGCCGTCCGCTGGCGCCGGGGCCGTTCGCGCTCGCGCGCGAGCTGCCGATCTTCCGCATGATCCGCGTGCCCAGCCGGGCGGGGGCCTTCATCGCGCTGGCCCTGGCGATGCTGGCGGCGCGCGCGCTGACGCGCTTCGCTCCACGGCCGGTCGCGTTCGGCGCGCTGGCGTTGGCGGCGCTGTCCGAGACGTGGATCGCGCCCATCCCGATGCCCGCCTGGTCGCAGGTGGTCGACAGCAGGCGCGCCCCGCCGCCGGTCTACGGCTGGATGGCGCTTCAGCCGGCGGGCACCGTGTTCGTCGAGCTGCCCATGCTCGACATCGACGGCATCTTCGAGGACGCGCGGCACCACGAGAGCGTCTACATGGTGCGCCAGACGCAGCACTGGCAGCCGCTCCTGAACGGCTACGCGGGGATCGAGCCGGCTCCGTACGTGGCCGTGCGCGAGCGGGCGCGCGGGTTCCCCTCGGCCGAGTCGCTCGACGCCTTCGCGGGGGCCGGCGCGCGCTACGTGATCGTCCATCGCTCGGGCTTCGGGCCCAACAAGTGGGCGCGCATCGAGCGGACGCTGCCGTCGTTCGCGGACCGCCTTGTCGAGGTGGCCCGGTTCGACGACGGCGACGCGGTGTACGAGCTCCGTTTGACGGCCTCGGGGCCGACCGCTACCGTGTCGGCCAAGGAGCCGCCGTGAAGCCAACACCAGCCGCCCTGGCCGTGCTGTGCCTGCTGGGCGCCGCCCCGGCGCGAGCCCAGGTCAACGCGCCCGTGTTCAAGTGGCAGGGCCC
>JAICEW010000338.1 GCA_025923995.1 Vicinamibacteria bacterium
CCTGCTGCCCACCGCCATCTCGGTCACGCACGCCTGCCTGGCGCAGACCTTCTTCCTCATCACGATCGCGATGGCGTACGTGACCTCCCGCGAGTGGCTGGGCGCCGCGGGGGGCGAGGACGACGCCGGCGGCGTGCGCGCGGCCGCGAACGCGGCCGCGGCCGTCGTGTACGTCCAGCTCCTGCTGGGCGCGCTGATGCGCCACCTGGACGCCGGCCTCTCGATCCCGGACTTCCCGCTGGCCTTCGGGCAGCTCGTTCCCCCGCTGGGCGACCCCAGGGTGGCCGTGCACTTCGCGCACCGGCTGGGCGCGCTGGCGGTGCTGGCCGCGGTCGGCCGGGCCGTCTATTGCGCGCACCGCAGCGGCGACGTCCGCTTCGTGCGGCCGGCCCGGCTGCTCGCGCTCCTGGTCCTGGTCCAGGTGTCCCTGGGCGCCAGCGTCATCTGGACCGGCAAGGCCGTCTATCCCACCACCGCCCACGTCGCGACCGGCGCGGCGGTGCTGGGCGCGGCGTTCTTCCTCGGCCTGCGCGCGCACCGCCACCTGCGGCCCGACGCCGCGGCGACGGGCGTGCCGCTCCCGGTCGGATCATGAGCGCCTCCGCCGTCCCGGCCGAGCGCACCGCGGCCGCGGACTACGTCGAGCTGACCAAGCCGCGCATCACCTTCATGGTGGTGCTGACGGCGCTCATGGGCTACGTGCTGGCCTCCCCGGGAGCCCCGGAAGCCTGGCCGCTGGCGGCCGCGCTCGCCGGCACCGCGCTGGTCGCCGGCGGGGCCAGCGCGCTCAACATGGTCCTCGAGCGCCGGGTCGACGCCCGCATGCGCCGCACGCAGGCCCGGCCACTGCCCTCGGGCCGCCTGCGCACGCCGGAAGCGGCCGCGTTCTCGCTCGCGCTCACCTCCACGGGACTGGCGGTGCTGACGTGGTTCTCGGGGCCGCTCGCGGCCGCCGTCGCCCTCGTGACGTGGGGCAGCTACGTGTTCCTGTACACGCCGCTCAAGGCCCGCACCTCGCTCGCGACCATCGTGGGCGCGGTTCCCGGCGCGCTGCCTCCCGTCATCGGCTGGGCCGCCGCGCGGCACGCGATCGACCCTGGCGCGTTCATCCTGTTCGCGATCCTGTTCCTCTGGCAGATCCCGCACTTCCTGGCCATCGCCTGGATCTACCGCGACGACTACGCGCGCGGCGGCCTGCCCATGCTGCCGGTGCTGGACCCGGAGGGCAGGATCACCGGCCGGCAGGCGGTGGCGCATACGCTCGCGCTGCTCGTCGTCAGCCTCACGCCGCCCGTGGCCGGCCTCGCGGGCGCCCCGTACCTGGCCGGTGCCCTGCTGCTCGGCCTGGGGTTCGCGGCGGTGGCGGTGGCGGCGGCGGTGCAGCGCACGCTCGTGTGGGCGCGGCGCCTGTTCCTGGCGTCGCTCGCCTACCTGGTGCTGCTGTGCGCGCTGCTGTTCCTGGACCGGTTCCTCTCTCGTGGTTGACCCGCTACCGCGACTGAGATAGCTTTCGCCGGAAATTCGCGACCTGGCCGTCCCGATCCTCGCCTCACCTCGAAGGCGCAGCGGAACCGGTGCCCCGAAGAGCCAAGGCGACGAGACGGATGCGGGCGAACGGGGGACTCGAGAATGGGCAAGCTGCAGGGCCTGCTGTTCGCGCTGGCGACGGTGGTGCTGGTCGTGGTGTCGACGGCCTACTTCATGAAGCCGTGGATGCCCCCGCTGCTCTCCGATCGCGGAGACATCGACCACGCGATCTGGGTGGCGCTGGTCCTGACCGGCGTCGTCTTCATCCTGACCAACCTGCTGCTGGCCTGGTTCAGCTGGCGGTACCAGGACGCCGAGGGCGCGCGCGCCATCTACTGGCACGACAACCCGAAGCTGGAGTGGACCTGGACGCTGGTCACGGCCGCCATCCTCTTCGTGATCCTCTTCAACGCGCTCGGGCTGTGGGCCAGCATCAACGGCCCCGCGCCCGCCGACGCCGCGCTGGTGGAGGTGACCGGCCAGCAGTTCGCGTGGAACGTGCGCTATCCGGGCAAGGACGGCATCCTGGGCCGCACGGACTTCAAGCTGGCCTCGCAGGAGAACCTGATCGGCCTCGACCCCGCCGATGCCGCGGGCAAGGACGACGTGCTGCTGCTGAACCAGCTCTACCTGCCCAAGGACCGGGCCATCCGGGTGCGGGTCCGCTCGATGGACGTGATCCACAGCTTCTTCCTCCCGCAGTTCCGCGTGAAGCAGGACGCGATGCCGGGCATGGTCACGGAGGTCTGGTTCACGGCCAAGGAGCTGACGCCGCCCGACAAGCCGCTCGAGATCGCGTGCGCGGAGCACTGCGGCCTCGGACACTACCGGATGCGCGGGCAGGTGCACGTGGTGGCCGCATCGGAGCTGGACGCCGCGGTGGCCGCCGCGGCCGGCCAGTAGGGACCTCATGCAGGAGACCTCGATGGCAACTCACGCCGCGCACGCGGAGCACGCGCACGCGCCGCAGGCCTTCATCTGGAAGTACGTCTTCAGCAAGGACCACAAGGTCATCGGCATCCAGTACTACGTCACCGCCATGCTGATGGCGCTGGTGGCGGGCCTGCTGGCCATGCTGATCCGGGTGCAGCTGGCCTGGCCGGAGAAGGACTACACGTGGCTGGGGAAGATCTTCCCCATGGGCTACGACGTCGGCGGCGGCTTCGGGGTCATGCGCCCCGAGTTCTACGCGATGCTGTTCACGATGCACGGCACCATCATGGTGTTCTTCGTGCTCTCCACCGCTCCCGTGAGCGGGTTCGGCAACCTCCTGATCCCGCTGCAGGTCGGCGCGCGCGACATGGCCTTCCCGTTCCTGAACGGCCTCAGCTACTGGACCTTCCTGCCCGGGTGCCTGGTGATCCTGGCCTCCTTCTTCGTCGAGAGCGGCGCGGCCGCCGGCGGCTGGACCTCCTATCCCCCGCTGTCCGCGCTCAAGGGCGCCGTGCCCGGATCGGGCACCGGCCAGACGATGTGGATCATCGGCATGGTCTTCTTCATCGCCTCGTTCACGATGGGCGGCCTCAACTTCGTCACCACCATCCTGAACCTGCGCACGAAGGGCCTCTCGATGTTCCGCCTGCCGCTGACGATGTGGGCCATGTTCCTGGTGGCCATCCTGGGCCTGCTGGCCTTCCCCGCGCTGGTGGCGGCCTGCATCATGCTGGTCTTCGACCGGCACTACGGCACCAGCTTCTTCATCCCGGCCCAGATCGCGCTCAACAACGTGCCCCTGCTGACCCAGGCGGGCACGCCCCTGCACCAGGGCGGCTCGCCGCTGCTGTGGCAGCACCTGTTCTGGTTCCTCGGGCACCCCGAGGTCTACATCCTGATGCTGCCGGCGCTGGGCTTCACCTCCGACATCCTGAGCACCTTCAGCCGCCGGCCCATCTTCGGCTACAAGTCGATGGTGCTCGCGATGTGCGGCATCGGGTTCCTCAGCTTCATCGTCTGGGGCCACCACATGTTCGTGAGCGGCATGAGCCCCTACCTGGGCATGGCGTTCGCGGTGGGCACCATCCTGATCGCGGTGCCTTCGGCCGTGAAGGTGTTCAACTGGCTGGCCACCCTCTACAGGTCGCGCATACGCTTCACGACGCCCATGCTGTGGGCGATGGGCGTGATCTCGCTGTTCATCAGCGGCGGGCTGTCGGGCGTGTGGCTCGCGCAGGCCGGCCCGGACATCCACCTGCACGACACCATGTTCGTGGCCGCCCACTTCCACCTGATCATGGCCGGCGCGGCCCTGTTCGGCGTGTTCGGCGCGACCGCCTACTGGTTCCCGAAGATGTTCGGCCGGCTGATGAGCGAGCCGCTGGGCAAGGTCCACTTCTGGTTCACGTTCATCACCTACTACGGCACCTTCTTCCCCATGCACTACATCGGGATCGCGGGACACATGCGGCGCATCTACGATCCCTACCAGTACGAGTTCCTGAAGCCGCTGCAGCCCATCAACGAGCTGATCACGATGAGCGCGCTCATCCTGGGGGCCTCGCAGATCATCTTCTTCGTGAACTTCTTCTGGAGCGCGTTCAAGGGCAAGAAGGCCGGCGAGAACCCGTGGGAGGCGAATGGCCTGGAGTGGACGACGCAGTCTCCGCCGCCGCACGGCAACTGGCCCGGCGAGATCCCGGAGGTGCACCGCTGGCCGTACGAGTACAGCAACCCCGACGCTCCCCGGGACCACGTGATGCAGCACGAGCCGGCGGGAGCCGCGGCCGGGCACTAGCGGCATGACGGCACGCACGCTCGAGCAGTCGCCGGTCCACCACCAGGGGGCGGACGTCCCGCCCGCCGGCCCGGGAGCCGGCGACGGCGGCTCCGGAGGTGGCGGCGGGATCCTGGCCGATCCCGCGCGGCTGGGCCTCTGGCTCTTCCTGGGCACCATCACGATGCTGTTCATCGGGTTCACGAGCGCCTACATCGCCCGCCGCGCGTCGGCGGGCTGGGGCGGGGAGCTGACGCCGCCGCCCCTGCTCTGGGTGAACACGCTCCTCCTGCTGGCGAGCAGCGTCACCGTCGAGGGGGCGCGCCGCCGGCTCCGCCGCTGGCAGCCGGGCGTCGCGGCCTGGCTGGGCGCGACCGGCGCGCTGGGCCTTCTCTTCGTCGCGGGCCAGGTCGCGGTCTGGCGCTCGCTGGTGGCGCGGGGCGTCCTGCTCGCGGCCAGCGCCCACAACTCGTTCTTCTACCTCCTGACCGGGCTGCACGTGGTGCACCTGCTGGGCGCGCTCGTCTGGTTCCTGGTGGTCCTGGCCAAGGCGCGCCGGCTCCGGTACACGCCGGGCCAGGACGGCCTGGGCCTGTTCGCGACGTTCTGGCACTTCCTGGGCGGCCTCTGGGTGTACCTGTTCCTTCTGCTCTTCGTCTTCTAGGGAGACCTCTCATGCACGACGGCGGTCAGGCGGCGGTGATGGAGGCGCACTGGGGCGGCGGCGCCGCGCCCTTCGGTGCGACCTGGCAGAAGACGATGATGTGGATCTTCATCGTCACCGACGCCCTGCTGTTCTCCGGGCTGCTCTGCGGCTACGCGTTCCTGCGCCAGGCCGCGATCCAGCCCTGGCCGAAGCAGTCCGAGGTCTTCAGCATCCCCTTCATCGCGCTCATGACGTTCATCCTGATCACGTCGAGCATGACCATGGGCAGCGCCGTGACCGCGGCCCGGCTGGGCGACCACAAGAAGGCCCGCACCATGCTGGCCATCACCATCTTCGGCGGCCTGTGCTTCCTGGGCTGCCAGGCCTACGAGTGGTCGCACCTCATCCACGAGGGGGCGCGGCTCACGGGCGCGCTGCCCGGCAGCACGCTGGCCGCAGAGGGGGTGCCGCCCGTGTTCACGCAGGCGTTCTTCGTGCTGACCGGCTTCCACGGCTCGCACGTGCTCTCCGGGCTCATCATCCTGATCGTCACGCTCGTCCGCTGGAGCATGCGCAAGACGCCGTCGCAGGGCGTCGAGATGGCCGGCCTCTACTGGCACTTCGTCGACCTGGTCTGGGTGTTCATCTTCACCCTGTTCTACCTGCTGTAAGGGAGGAGCGATGAGCGACACGCAGGCCGGGACGAGCCCCTACCGGATCTACTGGATCACCTGGGCCATCCTGCTCGTGATCACGGTCGCCATGCTGGCGGCCGAAGAGTTCCACATGCCCCGCTGGTTCCTGCTCGTGTTCCTGCTGGTGTTCATGATGGTCAAGGCGGTCATGATCGCCGGGAACTTCATGCACCTGCGCTACGAGAAGCGGAACCTGGGGATCATGGTGGGGCTGGGGATCCTCGTGACGTCGCTCATCCTCTACGGGTTCGTGAGCCGGGAGAGCGCGCACGTGCTCCAGCAGACCATCCGCTGAGCCGCACCATGCGCCCCGCCCGCCGCCTCGCCGCCGTCGCCCTGCTGGCGCTGGCCGTGGCGCTGCTGCTCGCCCCGCCGGCGGCCGCCCAGTGCGCGATGTGCAAGACCGCGCTCACCAACTCGGAGGAGGGACGCGGGATCACGGCCGAGTTCAACCGCGCCATCCTGGTCATGCTCCTCGGCCCGTACCTGCTCATGGCGGCCGGGGCCGCGTACCTGTTGCGCGAGCGCATCCGCTCGCTGGCGGCGCGGGCCGGGAGCCGCGTCCGGCCGCCCTGGCGGCGGCCCGCCCTCCGGGCCTGACGGGCCGGCGGTGACGGATGCCCAGGCGGCGCCGCGCCGGTCGCGGCTCCCGCTCGTGCTCTTCGCGGGGATCGCCGTCGCCGGCCTGGCCGCGGCCGGAGCCGCGCTCCACCTTCGCCGCGCCGCCGTCGAGGCCCCGCCCGTGCTGGGTGCCGTGCCCGCGTTCACGCTGACCGAGCGGTCCGGCCGCACGATCACGCGCGAGGACCTGGCGGGCCGTGCGTGGGTCGCGGGATTCATCTTCACCCGCTGCGGCGGCGTCTGTCCGCGCATGACGTCCCGCATGAAGCAGGTCCGAGCCGCTCGGCCCGGGGTCACCCTCGTCTCCTTCTCGGTCGACCCGGGCCACGACACGCCCGAGGTCCTGCGCCAGTACGCGGCGCAGAACGGCATCGGAGAGCACTGGCTGCTGCTGACCGGCGAGGAAAAGCACCTGCACGCGCTGGCCCGCGACGGCTTCCACCTGGCGGCGGCCGCGGTGCCCGAGGCGGAGCGCGATGCGGGCGGCGACGGGCCGTTCCTGCACAGCTCGCGGCTGGTCCTGGTCGACGCGCAGTCCCGCATCCGCGGCTACTACGACAGCGCCGAGGACGAGGCCCTGGCCGCGCTCCGCCGCGACCTCCAGGCCGTGGCGGGGCCATGACGGTCCGCGA
>JAICEW010000339.1 GCA_025923995.1 Vicinamibacteria bacterium
CCTGCGTGAGGCCGCCGTATTCGGGCTCCTTCAGCAGGTCCATGCGCTCGATGACGTGCCGGGCCAGCAGGCGGCTCTGCAGGAGCCGGTACTGGGTCTGGTAGAAGTCGTCGACCGCTTCCTGGACGCGCGCGTTCTTCGGGAAGTCGAGGACGTCCGGCGCCTGGCGCTCGATCAGGATCTGCGAGGTCGCGCGGTACTGCGGCTGCTGGACCAGGACGCGGGCGATCCCGGCCCCCGCCACCAGCACGAACACGAACAGGACCAGCCAGCGCCGCCGCAGCAGCACGTGCCAGTAGTCGCGCAGGTGCAGGGCTTCGGGGGCGGCGCCTTCCGCCCGGGGCAGGAACGGGGCTCTGTTGGCCATTCGTCCGGGGTTTCCTTGGAGCGACGTATCACCGCGAAGCCCGGACCACTGGGGTCGACTCCCGGCACATCGACGACAGCCGCGTCCAGCGGCCGCCCTTCAAGTTCGCAAGTGCTGTGCCATCTTCGGGATATGACGGAACGGCGACGTAAGGCTTCCCGCTTATAAGGATGCGGGCCGTCACGCGGTCGTCGACCGCAGAGCAGATTCGGCCGTGCCTTGTCAGAGTTGCACGGCGCTTGTGTTGTAAGCGCGGACTAGGGAACGATGAACGCCGCGTTGCGGTAGCGCGAAGAGGACGCATCCTGGATGATTCCGTCACGCAGCGCGTCGCGCACCTCGATCACGCCCTGCTCCACGTCGACGCGCGCGTGGAAGCCGAGCCGCTCGCGCACCTTCGCGAACGAGACCGAGATGTCCCGCATGTCGCCGCCGAAGCTCAGGTCCTGGTACTCCACGCGCGTCTCCGGCAGGTGGCGCGCGACGAGGGCCGCGATCTGGTCCTTCGTGAAGTTGCCCTCGTCCGCGCCGAGGTTGTACACCTCGCCGCGCACCTGGCCCTCGGGGGCCGCCAGGCCCAGCGCGATGCCGTCCACGACGTCGCGCACGTGGACGAACGACCTGGAGTAGCCGCGCTGGTAGATCACGAGGCGGCGGCGCGTCGTCGCTTCCAGCACGAACTGGTTCACGATGAGATCGAAGCGCGTGCGGGGTGAGACGCCGAAGAGCGTGGCGAAGCGGAACACCAGCGGCGCGGTGCGGCTGGCCGAGGCCTGCTCGATCAGCAGCTCCTCGGCCGCGATCTTCGTCTCCGCGTAGAGCGACTGCGGGTTGAGCGGCGAGTCCTCGCTCACGGGCGCGCCCGACGGCGACAGCCCGTAGTTGCTGTACGTCGACGCGAACACGAACCGGCTCGCGCCCGCGCGCTGGGCCGCCTCGAAGACGCGCCGGGTGGCGTCGACGTTGTACCGCCAGGCGACCGCGCGGCCGACCGCCTGGCAGGCGGGAAACCCCACGAGCGCGGCCAGGTGGACCACGGCGTCCACGCCGGCCATGGGCTCGGCCAGGTCGTCCTTCGTCACGTCGGCGACCCGGAGCCGGAACCCGGGCAGGTGCCGGTAGCCGAGCAGCGATTCCCCGCCGAACAGCAGGCTGTCGAGCACGGTCACCCGCCAGCCGGCCGCGAGCATGACCCCGGTCAGCAGCGAGCCGATGTAGCCCGCGCCCCCCGTCACGAGCAGATGGGGCGCGCTCCCGGGCGCGGGCGCCGGCGGGGGCACGGTCAGATCGCCGGCAGCGGCTGCGTGCGGTACCAGGCGACCGTCTCGCGCAGCCCGTCCTCGAAGCCGTAGCGGGGCCGGTAGCCGAGCAGCCGCTCCGCCTTGCCGATGTCCGCCAGGCTGTGCCGGATGTCGCCCGCGCGCTCGCGCTCGTGCTGGGCGCGCAGCGGCTGGCCCGTCTCCCGCGCGACGCCGCGCAGCAGCTCCATGAGCGACACGCGGCGGCTGGTCGCGACGTTCACCGCCTCCCCGCCCAGCGCCGCGGCCTCCAGCGCCGCCAGGTTGGCGTCCACCACGTTGGCGACGTACGTGAAGTCGCGGCTCTGCTCGCCGTCGCCGTACACGACCGGCGTCTTGCCCTGCAGCATCCAGGTGATGAAGCGGCTGATGACGCCGCTGTAGGGCGAGCCGGGGTCCTGCCGGGGGCCGAACACGTTGAAGTAGCGCAGCGTCAGCGTCTCCATCCCGAACAGGCTCGCGAACACGCGCACGTAGTGCTCGCCGCTGAGCTTGCCGACGCCGTAGGGGGACAGCGGCCGCGTCTCCATGTCCTCGCGCTTCGGCAGCGTCGGCGAGTTGCCGTAGACGGACGAGGACCCCGCGAAGACGAAACGGCGCACGCCCGAGTTCCGCGACGCCTCCAGCATCGTCAGCGTCGCGGTCGGGTTGGTCTGGTGGGAGAGCAGCGGGTCCTTGACCGAGCGGGCCACGCTCGGCACCGCGGCCTCGTGGAACACCGCTTCGATCCCCTCCACGGCCCGCGAGGCCGTTTCCGGGTTGGTGCAGTCGCCTTCGATCAGCTCGACGTCGTCGCGGACGGCCTCGAGGTTGGCGCGCTTGCCGGAGAACAGGCTGTCGATCACCCGAACACGATGCCCGGCCCGCACGAGCGCCTCCGCCAGGTGGCTGCCGATGAAGCCGGCGCCACCGGTCACGAGTACATTCATGGATCACCACCTGGCGGGAGGCGCTCGTCCGAGCACGCCTCCTCTTCGGAAGCCCCGATCGCTACTCCAGCACCTTGATGACGACGCGCCGGTTCTCGGCCCGGTTCTGGCGGGTCTTGTTGTCCGTCACGGGCTGGTCCTCGCCGTAGGAGATCACCTCGATGCGGCTCAGCGCGATCCCCAGGTCGTCGTGCAGGTAGTCGCGGACGGCCATGGCCCGCTTCTCCCCCAGGTCCCTGTTGTAGGAGGCCGGGCCGACCGAGTCGGTGTGGCCCTCGATCTCCATGAAGACGCCCTTGTTCTCCGTCTTGAGCGCCGAGATGGCCTGGTCGATCGAGACCTTGGCCTCGTCCTTGAGGACGGCCTTCCCGAACGGGAACTTCACCTGGTCGTCCGTGAGCGTCACCTGGTAGATCAGCTTGCCCTTGGCCGCCTTCTCGGCGTCCGCCGCGCGGTTCAGCGCCTCCTGGGCGCTCTGCTTGCCGGCCTGGGCCTCGCGATCCACCTCTCCGATGCGCGTCTCGTTCTGGCTGACGCGCTGCTGGGTCTTCTCCATCTCGCTCGACAGGTTGTCGGCCTTCTGGTTGACCTCACCTACCTCGCGCTGGACGTACTTCTTCGTGGCACATCCGCTGGCGCCCAGGGCGACGATCGCGCCCAGAGCGAAGGTCCGCGTGACATTCGTTCTCATGAATACCTCCGAGCCCTAAACGACGTTCTTACAATCGGGCGTGTAGATCCGGGGCTTGGGACGTCGCAGAAGAGCGCCTTCGCCGCCGACCAGCCATGTCTAGCGGACGCGCGCCAGGAATGCAGCAACCCCGATGCCACCGACCTCAGCGCGGCTCGACGCGCTTCGTGCTGCCGGCGTCGAACCAGTGGAGCCTCGCGTCCTGGACACGCAGGTACACGTCTTCCGGCCAGGCGCGGGCCGCGGCGAGGGCGCGCAGGCTCTGCCCAGCGACGTCGAGCGTGAGCAGGATCCGATCGCCGGTCGGCTCGGCCACCACGACGCGCGCCGGCCAGGCGCCGGAGGCCGGCGCGTCGAGCACCTCGACGTCCTCCGGTCGCATGCCGACCCACAGGTCCCCGCCGCTCACCGCCGGGGGGATGGGAACGCGCGCGCGTCCGACGACGAGCTCGGCGCCCTCGCGGGCGCCGTGCCAGAGCGTCATGCGCGGGCTGCCCACGAACGAGGCCGTGAAGAGGTCCGCCGGGCGGCGATAGAGATCGAGCGGCGCGGCCCGCTGCCGGACCTGGCCGTCCCGGAGCACCAGCACCTCGTCGGCCAGGCTCAGCGCCTCCGCCTGGTCGTGCGTCACGTAGAGGACGATCGCGTCGAGGCTGCGGAACAGGGCCTTCAGCTCCGAGCGCATGCTCTCCCTCAGCAGCGCGTCCAGGTTGCTGAGCGGCTCGTCCATCAGAAACAGGCGCGGCCGGCGTGCCAGCGCGCGGCCCAGGGCCACGCGCTGCTGCTGCCCTCCCGACAGCTGCCGCGGCCGGCGCTCCAGCAGCCCTTCGAGTCCGAGGCGCGCCGCGGTGTCGCGGACGCGCGCTGCGATCTCCTCTTCCCCGAGCCCCTGGACCTCGAGCGCGAGCGAGAGGTTGCGGCGCACGTCGAGGTGCGGATACAGCGCGTAGTTCTGGAACACGAACCCCACGCCGCGCGCGCCCGGCGGCCGCTCGTCGAACCGCTCGCCGTCCAGGAACAGCCGGCCCTCCGTGGCCGACTCCAGCCCGGCGACGATGCGGAGCAGCGTCGACTTCCCGCATCCCGAAGGCCCCAGCAGCCCCAGCACGCGGCCCGGCTCCGCCTCGAAGGAGACGCCCTCCAGCGCCCGCGTGCCGTCGGCGAACACCTTCCCCAGCGCCTCCGCGCGCAGGCCGCCCACGTCAGCCCTTCACCGCGCCGCTGGTCAGGCCGCTGGTGATCCGCTTCTCGAACAGCAGGACGAGCAGGACCAGGGGGACGGTGGCCAGCACGACCGCCGCCGCCAGCGGACCCCACGGGACGTCGTAGAGCGAGGCGCCGCTCACGCTCGCGATGCCGGCGGTCACGGTCTTGCCGCGGTCGCGCGTCATGAACGTGAGCGCGAACATGAACTCGTTCCAGCAGAAGATGAACACGAGGATCGCGGCGGTGGCGAGCGAGGGGGCGGCCAGCGGAAGGCGCACGCGCCAGAGGCGCTGGAGCGGGCCCAGCCCATCCAGCACGGCGGCCTGCTCGATCTCGTCGGGCACCTGCCGGAAGCCCGCGTCCAGCACCCAGACGGCGAGCGGCAGGGCGAGAGCCGCGTAGGGGAGGATCAGCGCCAGCGGGTGGTTGAGCCAGCCCAGCGCGCGCACCGCCTCGTAGATCGGGAAGAGCAGCAGGATCGGCGGGAAGAGCGACAGGAGCAGGAAGCCGAGCAGCAGGCGGTCCCGCCCGCGTCCGCCCATCCGTCCCAGCGCGGCCGCGGCGGGCGCCGCGAGCGCGAGGCACAGAAGCGTCGCGGCGGAGCTGATCCACGCGCTGTTCGCGAGGTAGACCCCGAACGGCTTGCGCTGCCACAGGCTCGCGAAGTGCTCGAGCGTGGGAGGGCGCGGCAGGTACGACGTCGGCACCTGCGTGATCTGGACGTCCGGCTTGAGGGCGGTGGCGACCTGCCAGGCCGCGGGCGCCAGGCTCCACACGACGAGCGCGGCCACGGCGGCCGCGCGGCCCAGGGCGCGCGCGCTCATGCAGCCCGCCGGGCGGCGCGCAGGCCCAGCGCCGCGACGACGAAGACGAGCAGCATCCCCTGCACCGCGATCGCGGAGCCGTAGCCCGGGTCGAGGTACCGGAAGTGGTTCTGGAACGCGTAGAGCGAGACCGTCTCCGTCGAGCCTCCCGGCCCGCCGCCTGTCATCACGTAGACGAGGTCGAACGCGCCGTAGGCCTGCACGGCGCGGAACAGCACCGCGACCACCAGGGACGGGACGAGCAGCGGCAGGACCACGTGCCGGAAGCGCTGCCAGGCCCCGAGGCCGTCCACGCGTGCGGCCTCCAGCAGCGTCTCGGGGATCCCCTGCAGGCCAGCCAGCACGATGAGCGCGCTGAACGGCGTCGTCTTCCAGACGTCGGCGACGACCAGCGCCGCCATGGCCAGGGTCGGGTCCGCCAGCCAGGCGAGGGGCCGCGAGACGAGCCCCAGCCGCTGGAGCACGTCGTTCGCGACGCCGAAGGAGTCGTTGAAGATCCAGGCCCAGGCCAGCGCCATGACGGCGGTCGGCAGCGCCCACGGGAGCAGCACGGCCGCCCGCAGCAGCCGCCGCCCGCGCATCCTCCGGTGCAGGACGAGCGCGAACGCGACGCCGAGCACCGTCTCCAGGAACACCGAGGCGCCCGTGAAGACCACGGTGTTGCGCAGCGACGACCACCAGCGCCCGTCCTGCCACAGCCGCGCGTAGGGCGCGAGCCCCGCGAAGCGGGTCTCGATGCCGTCGCGCAGCTCGGCCTCGGTCAGGCTCAGCTCCACGACGCGCAGCGCGGGCAGCAGCACGACGACGGCCACGAACGCGACCGCCGGCAGCAGCAGGAGCGCCCACTCACGGGCGGAGGTCCTCACGGCGTCAGCCGCCGGCTCCGAGCAGCAGGCGGGTCTCGCGCGCGGCCACCGCCAGCGCCTCCTCGGGAGGCTGCAGGCCCGCCAGCGCGGCGCTCAGCCGCCGCTGGAGGATGTCGGACGCGCGGGCATAACGCGGGATCGTCGGTCGCGGGACGGCCCGCTCGTGCAGGCCCAGGAACTCGGCCAGGAAGGGGTTCGCGCGTCGAAGGTCCGGGTCGTCGTAGGCCGCACGCAGCGCCGGCGCGTACCCCGATCCGATGCACAGCGCCCGCTGGCTGGAGAGCGTCGCGGCGTGGCGCACGAAGCGGACCGCGTCGTCCGGGAAGCGGCCGAAACGGGACACGCCCAGGCCCCATCCTCCCAGCGTGCCGGCGCCGGGGCCGTGAGCACCGCGCACCATCGGCTGCACGCCCACCTTGCCGGCGAGGGGGGATCCTTCCGCCTGGACCAGCCGCCAGACATACGACCAGTTCCTCAGGAAGACCGCGCGCCCGTCCTGGAAGAGCCGACGGCTCTCATCTTCTTTGTATGCGGTCACGCCGGGCGGGCTGATGGGCTCCTCCCCCGCCAGGGTGGCCCGCATCGCCCGCAGGGCGGCCGCCGCGGCCGCGTCCTCCAGGCCGATCCGCCGCGTGGCCGGGTCCACCC
>JAICEW010000340.1 GCA_025923995.1 Vicinamibacteria bacterium
CAGTACGCCTACATCGACGACGACCGCGAGGCCGAGCGCTTCTTCCTGCGCGACCTCTCGGGCGTGCTGGAGGTGGTGGCACGCGACGCGAAGGCCCAGGTGCAGTTCGACCCGGCGGCGGTCGCGAGCTACCGGCTGCTGGGCTACGAGAAGCGCGACGTGGCCGACGAGGACTTCCGCAACGACGACGTGGACGGCGGGGAGATCGGGGCCGGCCACGCGGTCACGGTGCTCTACGAGCTGAAGCTGCGCGATGCCGGCCGCAGGCTGGGGACCGTGAACGTCCGCTTCATCGACCCCGAGAGCGGCGACGCGCGCGAGCTGGCGCGGGACGTCCAGGACTCGGACCTGCGCGGGAGCTTCGAGAGCGCATCGCCCGGGTTCCGGGTCGCGGCCGTGATGGCGCGCTTCGCGGAGCACCTGCGCCAGAGCTACTGGCTCAAGGGCGAGTCTCTGGAGGCGGTGCTCGCGGTGGCGGAGCGGCTGCCGTCGCGGGCCCTGCGCGGCAGCGAGGCCACGGACCTGCTGGAGCTCATGCGCCAGGCGGTCGCGCTGTCGTCACCGCGGGGCCGGCTGGTGCCGGCGTCGGGCGAGGTTCGCTAGCGCCCGTCCTCCGCGCAGTCGGGCGCCAGCGCGCGCAGGTAGTCGAGCGCGGGCTCGCCGATGGGCGGGCCGGGCGGCGCGGGCGGAGTGGCCGGGGGCGTCCACGGCTGGGTGGGACGCTCCAGGAAGCGCTCGACGTCCTGGGCCAGCAGCGCGCGGTGCGCCCGGTCGAGGCGGTCCGTCGTGGCCTGGGTGGCGCGGCCGGCGAGCGACTTCAGGGACTGCGTCGCCAGCGCGCGCACCTGCGGCATGCGCGCGCCGCCCGCCAGCTGCATCACCCGCTCGGCCACGACGCGCTCGACGGCGCGCGCGATCTCGGCCTCGTAGGCCGACCGCTTGACGCGCGTGTCCACCGCGCGCGTCAGCCGGTCGAGCACGTCGTCGAGCCCGGGCAGGGCCGGGTCGAGCGCCTTCTGCTCGACCAGGCGCGCCGCGCGCTCGGGATCGAGGATCTCCCCGACGGTGAGCCCCGCGGCCGCCACGGCCGGGGAGACCGCGTCGAAGGCGGTGCCGGTGTAGCGGGGGAAGAGCTCGCGGTGGGCCCGGTGGCCCGGCGGGCGCGGCGGGATCGCGCGCAGCACCGCCTCGGGCAGGCGCAGCTCCGCGGGGTCGAGCGTGCGCAGGAGCGCGGCCAGCGCGGCGTCCTGCTCCGCGGCCGACGCTCGCCGCAGGGGCTCGCGCCCGTCCCCGCGCACCGCGTAGACGAAGTGCTGGCCGCCCAGGACGGACGCCGCCGCCTCCACCTGGTACCGGTGGTGGAGGTACAGCGGCACCAGCGTCTCCTCGATCGTCGCCAGGGCGCGGCCGGCCCGGACGACGTTCTCGCCGAACCGGGCCAGCGCGTGGCGGCGCACGTCGAGCATGCGCAGGAGCTCGGCCGACGCGTCCGTGCCGTTCGACCACCAGTCGGCGCGCGGGTGGAGCGTGATGTCCTGGTTCGTCAGGTAGCGCACGTCGCGCTGCCACGCCTCGTCCAGGATGCGTGCGAGCCCCGCCGACTCGTCGGCGCCGGGCGGGAACTGCGCGTACCCCCACGCGATCGCGACCTTGTCCCACTCGCCGGCGCCGCGCGCGTAGACCGACGAGGCGTCCAGCGAGCCGTCGGGCTTGAGCGTCACGAGCGGGTGCGGGTAGTCCATCACCGAGATGCGCCCGCGCTCGCTGTCGTAGTAGTTGTGCATGAGGCCCAGGGTGTGGCCGACCTCGTGCGCCGAGAGCTGGCGCATGCGCGCGAGCGCCCAGTCCGCGAGCACCGGCGGGTTCTCGTCGCCCTTCGCGTACGGCGCCAGCAGGCCCTCCGCGATCAGGTAGTCCTGGCGCACGCGGAGCGAGCCCAGCGTCACGACGCCCTTGATGATCTCGCCCGTGCGCGGGTCGGAGATGGAGGTGCCGATGCTCCAGCCGCGCGTGGAGCGGTGCACCCAGTTGATGACGTTGTAGCGCGCGTCGAGCGGATGGACGTCCGGCGGGCGCAGCTCGACGCGGTACGCGTCCTTGAAGCCCGCGGCCTCGAAGGCCTCCGCCCACCAGCGCGCGCCGTCCAGCAGCGCCGACCGCACCGGCTCGGGCGTGCCCGGGTCGAGGTAGTACACGATCGGCTTCTTGACCGCGCTCACGGCCGCCGTGGGATCCGTCTTCTCGAGGCGGTGGCGAAGCACGAAGCGGCGCTCGAGCGGCTCCTCGAGACGCGCCGAGCGCTCCTGGTAGCCCTGGGTGATGTAGCCGGCGCGCGGGTCGTCGAAGCGGGGCCGGAAGCCGTCGTCGGGCAGCTCGATGAACGAGTGGTGGATGCGCAGGCTGGCGGCTTCGTCGCTGGCGGCGACGTCGCCGACCCCCTCGAAGAAGCGACGCCCGCCGAAGTCGGCGTCGCCGCCGGGGGCCGCGCCGCCCTCGGGCGGGCCGGCCTGCTGCTGCAGCACGTAGGTCAGCTCGGCCTCGATCTCGGTGTTCTTCGGGAAGTTGAACGTGCCGGGCCGATGGAGGCTGCTGCGCTTCTCGTCCAGCTTGTACGTGCCCGGACGCAGCCGCGGCGCGAGCGCCAGGTTGTCGCGGAGGAGCCAGTCGGTCGCATCGACCAGCACGCGGCCGCTCGACTCGGCCGCGACCGTGAAGCCCCACAGGACGGACCGCGCGAACGCGTCGCGCACGGCCCGCACCTCGTCCGGATTGGTCGTGGTCGCGCGGAACGCGTACTGCGGCTGGACCAGCAGGACCTTGGGTCCCGCCCGCTCGAAGAACACGATGCGCTCGCCCTGGAGCTGGCCGCGGTCCAGGCCGATGTCGTTCGAGCCCAGCCCGGACGCGAGCCCCGTCGAGTGCAGCATCTCGACCCCGAAGCGCGCGACCTCCAGGTACAGCTTCCCGCCCGCCTCGTCCCAGTAGAGCGGGACGAAGCCGTCGAGGCGCTGCATCCCGGCGCTCTTCACCTCGATGGTCGGGATGGGAGCCGGCGCGGACGGCTTCTCGTCGGCCGGTGCCGGGGCGGCGACGAGCGTCAGGGCGCACGCCGTCGAGCGTGCGAGTCGCAGGAGCATCAGGACCTCCGGAAGGCCGGGAGTCTACTACCGGTGCGGCGCGTGTGCGCGCCGTCACCGCGCTCCCGGCGCATGGCGGCTCGCGGGGAGCCCCGGCGTTTCTCCCCCTGACAGCGGCCCTCCCTCCCACCGGCCGCGAAGGAGGAGAGCCGTGACCACACGCCTGACCCGCCGAGGCCGCATCCTGATCCTCGCGATCGGAATGAGCCTGCTCGCGGGCCGCCACGCCGCCGCCTACGACCTGTACAAGGAGTCGACCTGTCCGCCCGGCGCCCGCTACGACACGAGCTCGCCCGTCCAGGTGCGCCTGATGACCGACAGCTTCGTGGACTACGCCGTCCAGCAGAACGTGCCGGACATGCTGCAGGCGCTGATCGACGTGGTCGACGACATCGAGGCCGTCGTCGCCGAGTACAACTCCGTGCGCGGCCTCGACCTGGAGCTCGTGGTCGGGACCGGCGTGCTCGGCGACGACAACCTCGACGACTACGGCGTCGACGACTTCCCGGACCAGACCATCGTGATCGGCTTCACCACGGCGAACAACGCACCGGCCTGGGCCCCCCACGACCCCGACGACGACTGCGAGTACACGCAGACGCACATCTACTTCCGCAAGTCCGACACCTGGGTGCTGGGGCCGCCCCCCACCACCGACGTCGACGGCAAGTACTTCGGCGGCGGCATCTCCTTCCGCGCGGTGCTGCTGCACGAGATGGGACATGCGCTGGGCCTGGCCCATGCCCCCGACACCTACGCGGTGATGGACCACGGCACCAAGGCGTGGACCCGTGGCGCGCTCGAGGTCCCCCAGGTGGAGCTGCTGCCCGACGACATCGACGGCCTGCGCGCCCTCTACGGCAACGGCGGCGCCAACGACTTCGACGTGTCCGTCACCAACACCTGGTTCCGGCCCGAGAGCGACTACCCGGACGACGAGGCGGCCCACCAGATCCACAACTGCAAGGTGTCCTCCCGTGGCGACGCCTATGCGCCGCGCGAGGACGAGCTCGTGTACTGCGGCGTGAACGTCGCGCCCTCCGCCTACGACACGGTCAGCGACCGGGTCTGCCCCGGCAGCTACCTCCAGCTCCGCTACACCGTCAACAACAAGAGCGACGACACCCTGGACCTCGAAGAGCAGGTCTGGCTGTCCCTGGACGACGACCTGGAGGTCAGCGGCCCCGCCATGGACCTCAAGTCTCCCGACCTCCGGCAGTGGACGATCAGCCCCGAGGACAGCTCGACGCTGGGACGGATGTTCCGCGTTCCGGCCTCGGCGCCCAACGGGACGTACCGCGTCTACGCGCGCGTGGTCCCCTACGACCCGGTGACGGGCGCGAGCCTGTGGTCGCAGGACGAGGACCAGTGGAACAACAGCATCCGCGTCCGGGGCCGGATCATCGTCGACTCGAACGTCTGCCCCTAGCGGGCTGGCCGCGAGGGGGCCGCGACGCAGCGGTCCCCTCGCCGGCGCCTAGGAGCGGGACGCGGCATCGGGGAGAATGGCGCCTCGGGCAAAGGAGGCGCATGGATCTCGAGCGGGTCCTCTCGGGCGGGCTGGTCGTGGACGGCACCGGCGCCACGGGCGTGCGCGCGGACGTCGGCATCCGGGACGGCCGCATCGCCGCGTACGGGCCCGGCCTGCGGGGCGCCGAGACGATCGACTGCTCGGGCCACGTGGTCTGCCCCGGCTTCATCGACACGCACAGCCACTCGGACGTGAAGGTCCTGGCCGACCCGGCGCTGCCCATGAAGGTGCGGCAGGGGATCACGCTCGAGGTCTTCGGACAGGACGGCATCTCGGTCGCGCCCGTCCGCGAGGGGGAGCGCGCGGTCTGGAAGCAGAAGCTCTCGGGGCTGCTGGGCGACTTCGGCGTGGCCTGGGACTGGTCCTTCACGAAGGACTACCTCGAACGCGTGGCGGCGGCGCATCCGGCGCCCGACTTCGCGTACCTCGTCCCGCACGGCGCGATCCGCCAGGTGGCGATGGGCGGCGACGACCGGCCGCCGACGAGCGACGAGCTGGCGCGGATGCAGGCGCTGCTCCGCGACGGGATGGACGAGGGGGCCTGCGGCCTGTCGACCGGGCTCATCTATCCCCCTTGCTGCTACGCGCGCACGGACGAGCTGATCGCGCTGGGCCTCGTGCTGGCCCAGGCGCGCCGTCCGCTGGTCGTGCACATGCGCAGCGAGAGCGACCGGATCCTGGAAGCGGTGGGGGAGATGATCACCGTCGCGCGCGAGTCGGGGTGCGCGGTCCAGATCTCGCACCTCAAGATCGCCGGCCGCGACAACTGGGGCCGCGCGGACGAGATGGTCGCGCTGGTCGAGAGCGTGCGCGCCGAAGGCCTCGCCATCACCGCGGACCAGTACCCGTACGTGGCGGGCAGCACGCTGCTGGGCGCGATCCTGCCGCCCTGGGCCCACGACGGAGGGACGGAGGCCACGCTGGCGCGCCTGCGCGACCCGCAGGCGCGTGCGCGGATGCGCGCGCAGATGGCGGACCGCGCGCCGGGGGACTGGGACAACTTCTGGAAGTGGAGCGGGCCCGAGGGCATCGTGATCGCCGACGTGGCGTCGGGGCGTCACGCGGATCGCCTCGGGCGGAGCCTGGCGGAGGCGGCGGTCGCCTGGAAGAAGGACCCCTTCGACGCCGCGTTCGACCTGCTGCTGGAGGAGCGCATGGGCGTGGCCATGGTCTCCTTCTCGCAGGACGAGGCCGTGGTGCGCCGCTTCCTCGCGCTGCCGTGGGTCAACGCCTGCACGGACGGCCTGCTGGGCGGACGCCCGCACCCGCGCGCGTACGGCACGTTCCCGCGCATCCTCGGCCGCTACGTCCGCGACGAGCGCGTGCTGCCGCTCGAGCAGGCGGTGCGCAAGCTGACGTCGCAGGCGGCCGACGCGTTCGGCTTCGCCGGGCACGGCCGCGTGCGCGAGGGCGCGCGCGCGAACCTGGTCGTCTTCGATCCCGCCACCGTGTCCGACCGCGCGACGTTCGAGGAGCCGATGCAGTATCCGGTCGGCATCCGCGACGTGCTGGTCGGCGGCGTGCCGGTCGTGCGCGACGGCGGGATGACCGGCGCGCGCCCGGGCCGGCTCGTGCGATGAGCTGGAGCGTCTCCCGCCGGACCTGCCTGGTGACCGGGGCCAACTCCGGCATCGGCCTGGAAACCGCCCGGGCGCTCGCGAAGGCGGGCGCGCGCGTGGTGATGGGCTGCCGCGACGCCGCGCGCGGGGAGGCCGCGCGGCGGCAGATCGCGGAGTCGACCGGCAGCCGGACGGTCGAGCTGGCCGTCTTCGACCAGTCGAGCCAGGCGCAGGTCCGCGCCTTCGCGGAGCGCTTCGCGCGCGAGAACGAGCGGCTCGACGTGCTGGTCAACAACGCGGGCACGTGGCTGGCGCGCCGGGAGGAGACGGACGAGGGGATCGAGCGCACCTGGGCCACGAACGTGCTCGGCTACTTCCTGCTGACCGAACGCCTGCGACCCCTGCTCGCGCGCAGCGCGCCCGCGCGCGTCGTCAACGTCGCGTCCGAGCTGGCACGCGACCTGGACCTCTCGGACGTGGAGTTCCGCCGCCGGCCCTACGAAGGCGTGGCCGCCTACGCGCAGAGCAAGCAGGCCAACCGCATGTGGACCTGGGCCCTGGCCCGCCGGCTGGAGGGAACGGGCGTGGCC
>JAICEW010000341.1 GCA_025923995.1 Vicinamibacteria bacterium
CCGCGTATTCCCAGGGCGAGCAGGAGGGACCCATGCCATTCCGACCGAACGCACTCATCCGCGGAGCCGCCGTCCTGGCGGTGGCCGCGTCCCTCGCCGGCTGCGGCGAGGACACCCCGGTGTCGTCGAGCCAGACGCTCTTCGAGAAGTACGGCGGCGCGCCCACCATCCGCACCGTGGTGGACAACGCCGTGACCGCGCTGGTGAGCGATCCCGTGACGGCGCCGTTCTTCGCGGGCACGCTGGCCACGCCCGGCCGTCCCGACCGCCTCAAGAGCTGCCTGCGCCTGCAGTTCACCGCCGTGTTCGGCGGCCCCGCGACGTACCCGGGCCGGAACGACCAGGGCGACATGTGCGCCGACATGGTGACCGCGCACCGCGGGCTCAACATCAGCGGCGCGGTGTTCGATCGCTTCATCATGGACGTGGCGATGGTGCTGCGCTCGGCGGGCGTGTCCGAGGCGGACGTGAACGCGGTGGCGCCGACGCTGGTCGGCCTGCGGCCGCAGATCGTGTCCTGACGGGCGGCATGCGTCTCACCGGCCGTGCCGTCCGCCGGACGGCGGTCGCGGGCGTCGCCACGCTGGGAGTGGGCACGCTCGCGATCACCGCGCTCCACCATCCCGCCGCCCGTCCGCTGCTGGCGAAGGTCGGGTGGTCCTGCCCGTCGCAGCGCGTGGGGGCGGCCGAGCTCACGGCCGCGCGCGACTACGGGCTGGCGGCCCTGCGGGGCACGGAGCAGGCGCCCGACCGGCCCGCCCTCGGCTTCGACCTCTCGCGCAGCGCCGAGAGCGCGGTGCTGGCCTGGGCCGAGCGCCATCGGCTGCGCTGCGTCAGCCAGACGCGGGGGCTGCGCTCGCTGGAGTGCGAGGGCGTCCCGGCCGCGGCGCTGGGCCTGCCCGACTCCGAGGGCCGCGTCGACTCGCTGACGCTCGCGTTCGACGCCGAGGGGCGCGTGGTGGCGGTCGACGCGCTGCGGAGGGGACTGGAGGCGCGGCGGGCCAGCGACTCGCTGCGTGCGGCGCGTGCGCGGCTGGCGGAGCGGCTGGGTGCGCCGACCGAGACGCTGGGCGAGGGCGACGCCTCGTACCTCGCGGGCGCTCCTTTCCGCACGGCGTTCGTGCGGTATCGCTTCCGCGACTACGTGGCCACGGTGGCGGCCGTCCACCTGCCGGAGGGCGGCATCGCCGTGCGGGAGCAGTACCTCGCCGTGTCGACGGCCGGCTGAGGCCGGCTGGCTGGCGCGCGGCGTCTGGCCGGAGCCCTGGAGGGAGCTTCGGTCAGGCGCTCGCGACGGCCATCCCGCGGATGAGCGCGTCCGTCTCCGCGTCGGCGGGATGGAAGGACTCGATGTGCAGCTCCTGGAGCGTGATGTCCTGCGCGGTGCCCAGGGTGCTGATGGTGCTGAGCAGGCGGACGACGTGCCCGCCCATCTCGATCTCGACCGGGATGAGCAGCCGTTGCGCGGTCACGAAGTCGGCGTCGTCCCACCACTCGGAGACGCCGCCCTCCGCCAGCGACGTGCGCACGATCTCCTCGGCGACGGGATCGCCCGCGGCGTCGCGGCGTGCGCGTCCCAGCGACGCGCGCGCCACCTCCTCCCAGTTGCGGATGGCGGGCCGCAGGCCGTCGGGCGAGAACAGCAGCCGCATCAGGTTGGGCCGCGGGGCAGGGATCACGGTCAGGCCGGCGGCCGTGCAGGCGCCCGGGCGCAGCACCGCCATGAACCGCGTCCAGGCCTCGCTCGCCATCACGACGTCCCACCGCCGGTTGACCACCACCGCGCCGAAGGGGTCGTGCTGCCGCAGGATCATGGTCAGCGCCACCCGCACGTCGGCCATCTCCGGCGACTCGAGCGCGGTCTCGCGATAGGCGGGCGCGTAGCCCGCCGCCATCAGCAGCGAGTTGCGCTCGCGCAGCGGCACCTCCAGGGCGCTCGAGAGCACGAGCACCATCTGGCGTGAGGGCCGCGCGCGCCCCGTCTCGATGAAGCTGAGGTGCCGCGTGGACACCTCGGCCTGGTTCGCGAGGTCGAGCTGGCTGATGCGCCGCTCGGTGCGCCACTGCCGCAGCATGCGTCCCACGCCCGTCGCCTCCGCGGTCGCGTTCATCTCTCGGCTTCCTCGGCTCCCTGGCCCCGTGAGCAAGGTACCACCCTCCCATGACCCCGGCCATTACGTCCCAGGTCATGGCCGCGCGGCGGCGAACCGCGGATCTTGGCGGCAGGAGGTGGGTGATGCTGCTTCGTCGGACTCTCGCGCTGAACGCCGTGTTCACGGGACTGGCCGCGGTCGCGATGGCCGTCTTCGGCCCGCAGCTGGCTGCCATCATGGGCCTCGGCTCCGCGCTGCCGCTGTGGATCGCGGCGGTCGTGTTCGTGCCCTACGCCCTGCTGCTGGCGCTCTCGTCACGCCGTCCGCGCGTGCTGGACGCGGCGCTCTTCGTGGCCGCGGACCTGGCCTACGTCGCCGCCTGCGTGGGCCTGGCCCTCTGGCCTGGACTGCTGAGCGCGTGGGGCAAGGAGCTGGTCGCGCTCTCGGCCGTGGCGGTCGCGTTCTTCGTGGCCGGCCAGTGGGTGGGCCTGCGGCGCCTGCAGGCAGCGGCCGCCTGAAGGCTGGGCACTCGAACGAGGCGCCGTTCGTGGACGCGCTCAGGCGTACCGCTTCGCGGCGGCGAACACTCGAGTGGTTCACGCGCCGCTACGGGTACGCCGTTCGCGCGCCACCGTCGGCGCCATCGTTCGAACCTGGTCAGGGCGCCGGAGCCGGCAGGCGGCCCTCGACCTCGAACTCGCCGCGGGCGAAGCGGAACGACACGCGCGCGAAGACGTCCTTCTTCGTCGTCTCGACGCCGTCCCGCGCGGCCACGCAGTGCCAGGTCTCGGGCACGGAAGGCTTCCGCGAGGAGAACCCCTTCGGGTTGAAGAGCCCGACGTTGAGCCCTCCCTGCCGGTCGCGCGCGGACCAGTAGCGGAAGACGTACACGCCGGCCTCGCGCATCTCGTAGCCGAGCCGTTGCGACTCGCGGTAGTCCACCGGCGACGAGATCCGGTCGCGGAACGCCGCGAAGGGCAGCGCGGCCAGGTCGACACCGCGGTCGCTGCGGAACGAGGCGCGGAACGCGGAGAGCTCGACGTGGAGGGGCGCCAGCTCCGCAGCCGTGCCCTCCAGGAAGAGCAGCCGGTAGTACGCGGTCTCGGCGAACGCCGTGCGCTGCGCGACCGACCCGTACCAGATCCCCCGCTGTGCGCGCGTGCCGAACCGCGAGCCATGGCGGAGCGGGGGATAGCGGAAGGGCGTGGTGAGCAGGAAGTGCAGCCGCCCCGCCGGCAGGGGCGGCTTGGTGGACTCGATCAGCTCTTCCAGGACCTGCTGCTCGGCGTCGGAGTCGACCAGCTTCCGCGTCGCGACCAGGTGCTGGGGCTCGACGACGCGCCAGGCGTCGCCGGCCAGCGAGCGGACCCTAGTTCTTCCCGCGCATTGCGTCCAGATACTCGAGGACATGGACGAGGCCGGTGACGGTCTGGACGAGGCGGGCGGGCGGGCCGCCCAGGTGGTGGTTCTCGGCGTGCATCCAGCGACGCGCGGCCTCGTCCTGGCCGCCGACCATCGCATCGAGGCTGCGATACAGACGCACGAACAGGACGGCCAGCTCGCCCTCCTTGGACCGGGGATCGAGCGGGCGCTGGCCGAAGCGGGACACGGTGGACGGGCTCACCCCCAGCAGCGAGGCCAGCTCCTTCTGGGCCAGCCCGAGACGCTCCGCGGCGCGCAGGGCGGCCCGCGTCAGCACCGGCCCCACGGAGGGCCCCGGAGCCGGACCAGGAGTGGCCGCCCGCTCCTTCATCAATTGCAATTCTAGGCCCGATCGATTGCTGTTGCAAATCAGCCGAGCCGAGCGCCCGGCCCCAGGAGGTCCAGCAGGTAGCGACGGGCCTGCTCGTAGATGCCGGGAGAGCGGCTCTCGCGCGGCCCCGCCACGTTGAGGACGCGGAAGGCCTCGATCCACTCCCCCAGCGCGAGAGCGTCCGGGCCCTGGGCAAGGTCGACGAGCGCGTGCGACCGACCGAGGCTGCGCACGCACTCGAACGTGAAGGCGGTGCCGCCGCTGAGCTCGTGCCGGTAGAGGATGAGGGTCGCGTCGGCGTCGCGCACGTTCCACTCCGTGCGCTGCTCGTAGCGCGACTGGGGGGTCTCCTCGAGCGCGTAGACGTCGGGGATGAGGCCGTCCTCGCTGCGCCGGCCGCGCGGGCACCACCCGCCGTGCGGGAGACCCAGGGCCCGCGCCACGTCCAGCGCCGCCCGGTCGACACCGGTCTGCCCGCCCGACACGACCTTGAGGGGCATGGAGCGACTATGCCACGGCGCGGCTCCGCCCTCGACGTCGCGGTTGCCCGGTAGCGTCCGCCGGACCGCTCGGCTATCCTCACGCGTCCCGCATGGCCAGGCCTCGCGACCCGAACCCGCTCGGTCGCAACGGCGTGGGGGACGCGCGCCTCCACTCGTTCCACGAGGCGTTCATGCGCCAGGCGATCGAAGGCGCGCGCACGGCGATGCACATCGGCGAGGTCCCCATCGGCGCCGTGGTGGTGCGGGACGGCCACGTCGTCGCGCGGGGCTTCAACCAGCCGATCCACTCGCAGGATCCCACCGCCCACGCCGAGGTGGTGGCGCTGCGTGAGGCGGCGCGCGCGCTGGGCAACTATCGCCTGCCCGGCTGCAGTGTCTACGTGACGCTGGAGCCCTGCTTGATGTGCGTGGGCGCGCTGCTCAACGCGCGCGTGGGGACCGTCGTCTACGGGGCCGCCGAGCCCAAGTTCGGCGCGCTCCGCTCCATCCTGACGATCGAGGAGGTGCCGGCCAACCACCGGTTCGAGGTGGTCTCGGGCGTGCTGGAAGAGGACTGCCGCCGGCTGGTGGTCGACTTCTTCAGGTTCCGGCGCGAGGAGGGCTGAGGTAGAATTTCAGGCTGCAGTGCCGCCCGCGGAGAGGTACGCAAGCGGCTGAAGCGGGCAGTCTCGAAAACTGCTATACCGGCAACGGTATCGTGGGTTCGAATCCCACCCTCTCCGCCACCTCCTTCGCTGCGCTCAGTCGGCGGCGGATCGGGTGGGATCCTGGATCATTCAAGCGCCGGCCTTCGGCCGTCGCTTGAAGGTGCGAATCCCACCCGTCCGGGCAAACACCATTACGGCTCCACGGCAACGGGGTCCGCGCGCTGGTTTCCACGAGACCAGCGCGGCGGGAATCGGGCCCTACTTCTTCGTGATGCCCTCGAGGCGGACGGCTTCGGCGCCGTAGTCCTCCGTCACCAGCGCGCCGCGGTCGTCCACCTTGACCTTGGCGGCGGGGGCGAAGTCGCCGGTGTCGCCCTTGCCGGCCGCGTCCACCTGGAAGAGGACGATGGCCACGTCGTAGCCCTCCTTCGCCTTGGCGCCCGGCGCACCGGCGCCCACGAAGAAGACCGGCTTCGAGGTCACCACCGTCACGACCTTGCCGCCGCCGACCGGCAACGCGCGCGCGAAGTGGAGGGGGGCCTTGATCTCGCCGACCTGCAGCGTGCCGACCGACGGCAAGCCGGCGACCTCCTTCTGCAGCCCGGTCGTGCCGCCCGACTTCAGCGCGGCCAGCACCTTCTCGCGCTGGGCATCGGAGGTCCAGCGGTCGATGGTGATGACGACGGGCGCCGTCATGGACGCGCCGGCCGCCGTCTTCAGCTTCGCCGTCGCGTTGTAGGTCTCCGCCTTGTCCTGGGCCACGGCCGGCGCGGCGGCCAGGGCCAGCGCCGCCAGTGCGACGCCATGGCGAGCGAGAGACGAGGAACACTTCATGGGTTGCCCTCCTTCACGAGCCGGTTTTCTTCGGTCCGGTCACCGCCCGGACTATAGCCCCAAAAACGCACGCCGGGGCTTTGACAGCCCTCACCGCCCGTCCCGATACTTGAGCGCTCGGGGGGAGCCTGCAGTGGACCTCATGACGACCCGTCGTGGGCATCGGAGTCGGGCCGCGATCGTCCTGGTCCTGGGCGTGCTCGTCCCCTGCCCGGGCGCCGATGCGCGGGAGCAGCCGAGCGATCCGCCGGTCTGGATCACGATGCGCGCGGCCGAGCTGGAGGCGGTGCGCGCGGACCTGCGTGCCGTGGCCGGCGACCGCCTGCCCGCGGTGCTGGAGACGGACGGCGACCGCGCGCTGGCCGCGACGCGCAAGAGCCTGCTCGTCGACATCGCCACCGCGGTCCACCGGCGCTACCAGCGGTGCGGCGGCTTCATGGCCCACATGACGCGCGAGGCCGCGCAGCGCGCCCTGCGCGCGCCCCGCGGGCCCCAGGCGCCCGTCGTCGAGTACACGATCGACAACCCGGCGACCGTGAACGCGATCGTCGCGCAGGTGAGCCAGGCGAACGTGACGCCGGTCATCAGCCACCTGGCGGGATACTGGACGCGCCACTACGAGACCCAGACCGGCCTCGACGCCGCGGTCTGGCTGAAGTCGCGGTGGGAGCAGATCGCCGCCGGCCGGCCCGACGTGAGCGTGAGGCTCTTCGACCACCCGGGTTGGCTCCAGCACTCGGTGATCGCCCGCATCGACGGCGCGCAGCTCCCGCAGGAGGCTGTGGTCCTGGGCGCGCACCTCGACTCCATCCAGAACGGGCAGCCGCCCGACTGCAACGTGACGCCTCCCCCCTTGAGCTGCCGCGCGCCCGGGGCCGACGACGACGCGTCCGGGGTCGCCTCGCTCACGGAGATGTTCCGGGCGGCCCTGGCCGCCGGCTACCGTCCGGCGCGCACCGTCTTC
>JAICEW010000342.1 GCA_025923995.1 Vicinamibacteria bacterium
GACGGGCGACCTGCTCGCGTTCCTGGACGCCGACGACGCGTGGCTGCCGGAGAAGCTGGCCGCGCAGGCGGAGCTGTTCGCGGCCGCGCCCGCGCTCGGGCTCGTGCACTGCGGCGTGGAGGAGATCGACGCCGCCGGACGTCCGCTGCGGACGCGAGTGGACGGCCTCCATGGCCACGTGGCGGAGGAGATGCTGCTGTTCCGGCGCGCGGTCGTCCTGGGCGGCGGCAGCGGGGCCGTCGTCCCGCGCGCGCTGTTCGAGCAGGTGGGCGGCTTCGACGAGACGCTGGGCACGTCCGCCGACTGGGACCTGCACCACCGCATCGCCCGCCGGGCCGCCGTCGGCTTCGTGCCCCGCGTGCTGCTGCGCTACCGCGTGCATGGCGGCAACATGCACGCCGACGTCGCGCGCACCGCGCGCGAGATGCAGGCCGCCTACGCCAAGGCCTTCGCGGAGGACGAGCGCCTGCGGCCGCTGCGCCGTCGCGCCTACGCCGCGCTGCACACGATGCTCGCGGGCTCGTTCCAGGCGCAAGGCCATACGCTGCCCGCCGTGCGCCACGGGCTGCGTGCGCTCGCGCTCGACCCGTCGCGCATCGGGCGCTTCCTCGCCTATCCGGTCCGCCGCCTCCAGCGCCGCGGTGCGCCTCGGTGAGCGCCGTGCTCTACGTGTGCTACCTCGGCGTCGACGAGCCGCTGGTGGCGACGCAGGTGCGGCCCTACCTGCGCGCGCTGGCGGCGCGAGGGCACGCGGTGCACCTGCTGACCTTCGAGCCCCTCGGCCACGCCGCGGACGAGACGGACGCGGTCGCGCGGACGCTCGCGGCCGAAGGCATCGCCTGGCACGCGCTGCGCTACCACCGATGGCCGTCGCTGCCCGCGACGCTGTACGACATCGGCCGCGGCGTGGTGCGCGGCTTCGGGCTGGCCCGCCGCCACGGCCTCCGCCTGGTGCACGCACGCTCGCACGTGGGAGCGGCGGTCGCGCTGGGCCTGCGCGCGCTGACGCGCGTCCCCTTCGTGTTCGACGTGCGCGGCCTGCTGCCCGACGAATACGCGGACGCCGGTCACTGGCGTCGCGGCGGGCTCAAGTACCGGCTGGCCAAGGCCGCCGAGCGCGTGTTCTTCCGGCGCGCGGCGGCGATCGTGGTCCTGACCGAGACCGTGCGCGCGGACCTGTCGAAAGGCGGCGGTCCGCTCGCGAGCCGCAGCGCCGCCGACGTCGCGGTGATCCCCTGCTGCGTGGACCTGGGGCTCCATCCGTGGGACGAGGCGGCCCGCGAGGCCCAGCGCGCGCGCAGGGGATGGGCGGGCCGGCGCGTCCTGGTCTACGTCGGAAAACTCGGGATGTGGTACCTCGATGCCGAGATGGCCCGCTTCTTCGCGCGCGCCCGCGCGCAGGACCCGCGCGCGTTCCTGCAGGTGCTGACCGCGAGCCCGTCCGAGGCGATGCGTCGCGCGCTCGCGGCCGCGGACGTCCCGCCCGACGCGTTCGACGTGCGCGCCGTGGCTCCCGGGGACGTCCACGCCGTGCTGCGCGCCGCCGACGCGGGCCTCTCGCTCATCCAGCCCTGCCCGTCCAAGCGGTCGTCCTCGCCCACCAAGGTGGGGGAGTACCTGGCGGCCGGCCTGCCGGTGGTCTCCACCGCGGGCATCGGCGACTGCGACCGCATGCTGGCGGACGGGCGTGGCGTGGTGCTGGGCGCGCTGGACGACGCGTCGCTCGACCGCGGCGCGCGTGCGCTCCAGGCGCTGCTCGACGATCCGCTGACGCGCGGCCGCTGCCGCGCCTTCGCGGAGGCCGAGCTGTCGTTGGACCGGATCGGCGGGCCGCGCTACGCCGCGGTGTACGAGGCGGCGCTCCGGGAGACGACCGCGTGACGCTCGCGCTGCTCGCGCTCGTGCCGTACCCGCTCGGCACCACGCCCAGCCAGCGCTTCCGCATCGAACAGTGGGCGCCGCTGCTCGAGCGCGACCACGGGATGCGCGTGCACTTCGCCCCGTTCGCGGACGAGCGCCTGGGCGCGCTGCTGGCGCAGCCCGGGCGGCTCGGGAGCAAGGCCGCGCGCATGGCCATGGCCACGGCCGCGCGGCTGCCGGAGGTCCTGCGCGCGCGCCGGTACCACGCCGTCCTCGTCCACCGCGCGGTGTGCCTGGCGGGTCCGGCGGTCCTGGAGCGGCTGCTGGCCGCGATCGGCCCGCCGGTCGTCTTCGACTTCGACGACGCGATCTGGCTCCGCCACACCTCGGGTGCCAACGCGCTGTTCGACCGGCTGAAGTTCCCCGGCAAGACGGCGACGCTGTGCCGGCTGGCCACCCGGGTCGCGGCGGGCAGCGAGTACCTGGCCGGCTGGGCCCGCGGCCACGGCGCGCCGGTCGACGTGGTGCCGACCAGCATCGACGCCGACGCCTACGTGGCGCGCCAGCGACCCCCGAACGGGCGCGTGGTGATCGGCTGGACCGGCAGCGCGACCTCGCTGACGCACCTGGAGCGCGCGGCGCCGCTGCTGCGCCGCCTGCAGGCCGAGCGCGAGGTGGAGGTGCGCGTGCTCTGCACGCGTCCTCCGGCGCTGCCGGGGGTGGAGGCGGTCTTCCGCCCCTGGACGCCCGCGAACGAGGTGGACGAGATCGCCGCCTTCGACGTCGGCATCAAGCCGATGCCGGACGACGAGTGGGCCCGCGGCAAGTGCCCGATGAAGGAGCTGCAGTACCTGGCCCTCGGCATCCCCGCCGTCTGCTCCGCGGTGGGGGGCACCCGCGAAGCGGTCCGGCACGGTGACAATGGCTACCTGGTGTCGACCGAGGACGAGTGGATGGAGGCGCTGCTGCGGCTGGTCGACGATCCGGCGCTGCGGCGGCGCCTGGGCGAGGAAGGGCGGCGCACGGTGCGCGAGCGCTACGCGTCGACGCGCAGCGCGGCGGCGTTCGCGGACTGCGTGCGCGCGGCGGTGGGCCGGAGATGACCGACACGGACACCGAGGCCGTCCGCCAGCACTCGCGCGAGGCGGCGGGCTTCACCGCCGGATACGAGCAGCTCGGCCAGGACCCGTACCTGTCGTGCTTCGCCTACAGCCGCCGCCGCCTGGACCTGCTGCTCGCGCGCCTGCTGCCGGCGACGGCCGCGCCGCTTCGGCTGCTCGACGTGGGCTGCGGGACCGGGCACCATCTGAAGGCGTTGCGCGCGCGCGGGTACGACGCGGTGGGAATCGACGGATCGGGCGCGATGCTGGAGCAGGCGCGCGGCGCCGACCCGGAGGCGCCCCTTCTGCTCTCGGACGTGACCGCGCTGCCCTTCCGGGACCACTCGTTCGACGCCGCGCTCTCCGTCGAGGTGCTGCGCTACCTCGAGGACCCCGCGCCGCTGCTCCAGGAGATCGCCCGCGTGCTCCGGCCCGGCGGGCGGTGCCTCGTGACCGCCGTGCCCTGGCTCAGCCTCAATGCGTACCCGCTGCTCAACCGGCTGCTGCCGCGCGGGCGCGGCTTCTCGCCCCTGCGCCAGTACTTCACGAGCGTGCGCGCCCTGCGGCGGGCGCTGGCCGCGGCCGGGCTGGAGGCGATCGAGGTGCACGCGGTGTACTGGGGCCCCGTGAACTGGGTGGAGCGCCTGGCGCCCAGGCGCCTGCCCGGGTTCCTGCGCCGCTTCGAGGCGAGCGACGCGCGCGCGTCGGGCAGCGGCTGGGGCCGCGCCACCGCCAACATGCTGCTGGCGGTCGCGCGCCGGCCGGAGGGCGGCGCATGAGCGAGGCGCGCTTCCCTCGCGGCGTGTTCACGCTCAGCCTGGACTTCGAGCTGATCTGGGGCACGCTGGACCTCTTCGGGACGGACGGCTTCGGGGAGGCGTGCGCCCGCGAGCGGGCGGTCGTGGTCGACCGGCTCCTCGCGCTGCTGGTCGAGCACCGGATCTCCGCCACCTGGCTCACGGTCGGCCACCTCATGCTCGAGCGCTGCGTGGGCACGCACCCCGAGGTGGTCCGGCCGTCGCATCGCTGGGTGAGCGGCGACTGGTTCGGTGCCGATCCGGGCGGCGACGAGGCGACCGCGCCGCTGTTCTTCGCGCGCAGCCTGATCGAGCGCGTCCGCGCGTGCCCGGTGCCGCAGGAGATCGGCGGCCACTCGTTCTCGCACGTGATCTACGGCGATCCCGGCTGCTCGCGCGCCGCCGCCGAGAGCGACCTCGACGCGCTGGTCGCGGCCGCCTCGTCGATGGGCCTGCGGCTGACGAGCTTCTCCTTCCCGCGCAACGTCGTGGGCCACCAGGACGCGCTGCGCGCGCGTGGGTTCGAGGTCTTCCGCTCGCCCGAGCCGGCGTGGCACCGCGGGGCGCCGCCGCTCGTGCGTCGCCTGGGCCACCTGGCCGACGTGGTGCTCGCCCGGCGCCCGCCGGTCGTCATGCCCCGCCAGGAGCCGGACGGGCTCGTGTCGGTCCCGGGCTCGATGATCTACTTCCCCAGGCACGGCCTGCGCCGGCTGCTGCCGATCGCCCTGCGCGTCCGCCGCGCCCGCAAGGGCCTGCGCGACGCCGTGCGTGAGCGCGCCGTGTTCCACCTGTGGACCCACCCGACCAACCTGGCGGACGACATGGAGGACATGCTGGGCGGGCTGGGCACGATCCTGGCGGAGGTGGGCGCGCTGCGGGAGCAGGGCCGGCTCGACGTGCGGACGATGGGCGAGCTGCGCCCGCCGGAAGCGGGTGCGGCGTGAGCCCGACGCACCTGCCCTGGCGCCGGGCGTTCTTCATGGGCCTCGGCCTGCGCATCGGCCTCGCCCTGCTGCTGCACCTGTTCGTGAGCGAGCTGGTGTTCGCGCCCGACCAGGCCACCTACGACTTCTTCTCCGGCTGGCTCGCGCGCTACTGGTCGGGCGAGACGTACGTGTACCCGGGGAAGCTGCTGGCCCCAGGCCCCAAGGCGTACTACTACATCGTGGCCGCGCTCTACTACGTCTTCGGCGCGTTCCCCATCGTGCCCAAGCTGGTGAACGCGCTGGTGGGCGCGCTCACCGTGCCGCTGGCCTACGAGGTCGCACTGCGCGTCTCGCGGCGCGAGGAGGTGGCGCTGCGCGCGGCCACCTGGTCGGCCGTCTTCCCCTCGCTGGTGTTGTGGTCCTCGCAGAACATCCGCGACGTGTGGGTCGTGCTCCTCATCGTGTTCATCTGCCGCGAGGCGCTCCGGCTGCACGAGCGGGCCAGCGTCCTCACCGCGCTGAAGCTGGGCGCGGCCGTGCTGCTCATCGGCCAGTTCCGCGCGTACATCCTGTTCGCGGTGACGCTGCCGATCCTGGTCTCGTTCGTGGTGCGCGGACGGGCCCACCTGCTGCGCAACGCGGTCCTGGGCATGCTGGTGGCGGCGGTCGTGATCTACGCCGACCGTGCGGCGGGGCAGGACCGCCGGCTGCGCTTCGTGGACCTGGAGGCGCTGCAGGAGATGCGCCACTACACGAGCGTGGGCGGCAGCGCGTACCAGGAGGCGGTCGACATCTCGACGCCGGGGCGCGCGCTCGCCTTCCTGCCCAAGGGGCTCGCCTTCTTCCTGTTTGCGCCCTACCCCTGGACCATCCGCAACGTGCGCCAGCTGGTCGCGCTGCCCGAGATGCTCGTCTTCTACGCGCTCATCCCGTCGATGGTGCGCGGCGTGCGCGAGCTGCTGCGCGACCGCTCCCCGGGCGCGCTGATGCTGCTGCTGATCACGCTCAGCCTGACGCTGGGCTACGCGCTGGGCGAGGCCAACGCGGGCGCCGCCTATCGCCACCGCTCGCAGGTGCTCGTGTTCCTGCTCATCTTCGCCGCCGCCGGCTACGAGGCACGGCGGCGGGCGCACGCGGCGCAGGACGCGGCGCCCCCGGAGGCCGCCTGAATGTGCGGCATCGCCGGGGTGCTCTCGTTCGAGGGCGCGCCCATCGAGGAGGCGCGCCTGCGCCGCATGGCCGGCGCGCTCGCGCACCGCGGTCCCGACGCCGAGGGCGTGTTCGTGGACGCCACCGCCGCGCCCTCGGTCGGGCTCGCGCACCGGCGGCTGTCGATCATCGACCTCTCGCACGTAGCCGACCAGCCGATCGCGAACGAGGACGGCACCGTGCGGGCGATGCTCAACGGCGAGATCTACAACTTCGCGCAGCTGCGCCGGGCGCAGGAGGGCGCGCACCGCTTCCGCTCGCACGGCGACACCGAGACGATCGTCCACGGCTACGAGGACGAGGGGGACGCGATCGTCGAGCGGCTGGACGGCATGTTCGCGCTCGCGCTGTGGGACGCGCGGCGCCGCCGCCTGCTGCTGGCCCGCGATGCGTTCGGCAAGAAGCCGCTCTACTACTGGACGGACGGCCGGGAGCTGCTGTTCGCGTCGGAGATCAAGGCGCTGCTGGCGGGCGGCGCTCCCGCGTCCTTCGACGTGTCGGGGCTGCCCGAGTACCTGGCGTTCGGCTACGTGCCCACGCCGCGGACGCTCTTCGGCGGCGTGCGCCGCATGCCGCCCGCGTCCACCATGGCGGCGGACGCCCAGGGCCTGGGGGCGCCGCGCGTCTACTGGGACCTGCGCTTCCCGCCTGCGCAGGACGTGCGCCGCATCCCGCTGGGCGAAGCCGCGGCCGGCGTGCGCGAGCGGCTCGATGCCGCCGTGCGCAAGCGGCTGATGGCGGATGTCCCCCTGGGGGTGCTCCTCTCGGGCGGCGTCGACTCCGGCGCCGTGCTGGCCCTGGCCGCGCGTGCCTCGAGCGCGCCCGTCAAGACCTTCACGCTCGGCTTCGAGGGGCCGGCGTTCTACGACGAGCGCGCGCCGGCCGCCCGCATGGCC
>JAICEW010000343.1 GCA_025923995.1 Vicinamibacteria bacterium
CTCGACTACCGGCGGCTGCGCCAGCCCGCGGTCGTCTACTCGGTGGTGGGCGCCACCACCCTGCTGCTGATCGCGGTGCTGTTCGCGCCGACGGTGAACGAGACGCACCGCTGGCTGCGGCTGGGCGCGCTCTCCTTCCAGCCCTCCGAGCTGGCCAAGCTCGCGATCGTGCTCTTCCTGGCCTACCACCTGGAGCGCCGCCGCGATCGCGTGAACGAGTTCCTCCCCGCGCTCTTCCCGGCGCTGCTGCTGCTGGGCTGGTTCGCGTTCCTGGTCTTCATCCAGCCGGACCTGGGCACGGCGGCGACCATCGTGCTGGTGGGCTCGGTGATGCTGTTCCTGGCCGGCGTGCGCCTGCGCTACTTCGCGGCGCTCTCGCTGCCGGCGATGCTCTTCCTCTACCAGGCGGTGATGGGCGCGGGCTACCGGCGCGACCGCATCGAGGCGTTCCTCAACCCGAACTCGGATCCGCGGGGGTCGGGCTACCAGATCATCCAGAGCCTGATCGCGGTCGGCACCGGCGGCGTCCACGGCGTGGGCCTCATGGAGGGCCGGCAGAAGCTGTTCTACCTGCCGTACCCCTACAGCGACTTCATCTACGCCGTGATCGGCGAGGAGCTGGGCCTGCTGGGCGCGGGCGCGGTGGTGCTGGCCTTCGTCTTCTTCATGTGGCGCGGGCTGCGCGCGGCCTGGCGGGCGCCGGACGCCTTCGGCACCTACCTGGCGGCGGGCCTGACGCTCGCGATCGTGCTGCAGGCGTTCATCAACCTGAGCGTGGTGCTGGGGCTCCTCCCGGCCAAGGGCATTCCGCTCCCGTTCATCAGCGCCGGGGGCTCGTCGCTGGTCCTGACGCTCCTGGCCGTGGGCCTCGTCCTCAACGTGTCGCAGCATGCGGACTGAAGCGTGGCGCGCACGATCCTCATCGCGGCCGGTGGCACCGGCGGGCACATCTTCCCCGGCATCGCCGTGGCCGACGAGCTGCGCGCGCGCGACGCGGCCACGCGGATCGTGTTCGTGGGCACGGCGCGCGGGCTGGAGTCGCGGCTGGTGCCGCGTGCGGGCTACGAGCTGGAGCTGCTGCCCATCCTGCCGCTCAACGGCGTCGGGCCCTGGCGCGCGCTCAAGGGGCTGGCGCTGCTGCCCTGGTCCCTGGTGCGCGCGGCGGCGCTCGTCCGCCGCACCGGGCCGCGGTCGGTGCTGGGCGTCGGCGGCTACGCCGGCGGTCCGCTGCTCCTGGCCGCCGCCCTCCTGCGGGTGCACACGGTGATCCTGGAGCCCAACGCCCGGCCCGGCTTCACCAACCGCCGGCTGCGCCCGTTCGTGCGGCGGGCCGCCTGCTCGTACGAGCAGGCGCGGGTCTTCTTCGGCGCCAAGGGCGTGCTGACCGGGAACCCGGTGCGCGGCGGCTTCGGCCGCGTCGCACCCAGGGCCCACCAGCCGCCGTACGCGGTGCTCGTCTTCGGCGGCAGCCAGGGCTCGCGCGTGCTGAACCGCGCGACCGTGGACGCGCTGCCCCACCTGCCCGCGGACGTGCGGCTCGTCCACCAGACCGGCCCCGCCATGCGCGACGAGGTCGCCGCGGCCCACGCGCGCGCCGGCCGGCCGAGCGAGGTGGTGGCGTTCCTCGACGACATGGAGGCGCGCGTGGCTTCGGCCGACCTCGTGGTGTGCCGCGCCGGCGCCACCACCTGCGCGGAGCTCACGGTCGCGGGCAAGGCGAGCGTGCTGGTCCCCTTCGCGCTGGCGGCGGACGACCACCAGCGCGTGAACGCGGCCGCGCTGCAGGCGGCCGGGGCCGCGGTCATGGTCGAGGAGAAGGACCTGACGGGCGAGTCGCTGGCCCGCGCGATCGCCGACACGCTGCGCACGCCCGGCCGGCTGACCGCGATGGAGGAGGCCGCGCGCGCGCTCGGCCATCCCGACGCCGCCGCCCGCGTGGCCGACCTGCTGGAGGACCCGCGTGTTTAGGTCCATCCAGCACGTGCACTTCGTGGGGATCGGCGGCTCGGGCATGAGCGGGATCGCCGAGGTGCTGCTGAACCTGGGCTACACCGTGAGCGGCTCGGACCTCAAGCGCACGGGCGTCACGGCGCACCTGGAGAGCTCCGGCGCGCGGGTGTTCGAGGGCCACCAGGCCGCGCACGTCCAGGGCGCGCAGGTGGTCGTGACCTCGAGCGCGGTCAAGCCCGACAACCCGGAGGTGATCCAGGCGCGCGCCAGCGGCGTGCCGGTCATCCCGCGCGCGGAGATGCTGGCCGAGCTGATGCGCCTCAAGTACGGCGTGGCGGTCGCGGGCAGCCACGGCAAGACCACCACCACCTCCATGGTCGCGCTCGTCCTCGCACGCGGCGGGCTGGACCCGACCGTGGTGGTGGGCGGCCGGCTGGGGGTGCTGGGCTCGGGCGCGCGCCTGGGCAAAGGCGACTTCATGGTGGCGGAGGCGGACGAGTCGGACCGCTCGTTCCTGAAGCTCACGCCGACGGTCGCGGTGGTGACCAACATCGACCGCGAGCATCTCGACACCTACCGCGACCTCCTCGACATCCAGGAGACCTTCCTGGGGTTCGTGAACAAGGTCCCCTTCTACGGCGCGACCGTGCTCTGCCTGGATGACGGCCCCGTGCAGGACATCGTTCCGCGCGTGGAGCGCCGCCTGGTGAGCTACGGCCTCTCCCCGCAGGCGCACGTGACCGCGCGCGACGTCGCGCTCCTGCCTTCCGGCGCCACCTACACCGCCGTCGCCGGCGGAAAGGCGCTGGGCACGATCGAGCTCAAGGTGCCCGGCACGCACAACGTGCTCAACTCGCTGGCCGCGGTCGCGGTCGGCCTGGACCTGGGCGTCTCCTTCGAGAAGGTCCAGGAGGGGCTGGCCGCGTTCACCGGAGTCGATCGCCGCTTCCAGGTGCGGGGCGAGGCCGGCGGCGTGCTGGTCATCGACGACTACGGCCACCACCCGACCGAGATCCGCGCGACGCTCGAAGCGCTGCGCCAGCGCGCGGGCGCGCGCCGCACGCTCGTCCTCTTCCAGCCGCATCGCTTCACGCGCACGCAGGCGCTGTGGGACGAGTTCTGCCGCGCCTTCCACCAGGCGGACGCGCTGCTGCTGACCGACGTGTACGCGGCCGGCGAGGAGCCGATCGCGGGCGCGACCGCGGAGGCGCTGGCGGCCGCCATCGCCGCGCGCGGCCACCGCCAGGCCGCCTACGCGGGCGACCTCAAGAGCGCGACGGAGCGCCTGGCCGCCGAGGCGCGCGAGGGGGACGTGGTGCTGACGCTGGGCGCCGGCAGCGTGTGGACCGCCGGCGAAGAGCTGCTGCGGAGGTGCTCGGCATGAGCGAGCGCCGCAAGCGCGACCCGCGCCAGAAGACGCTGCTGCTGCCCGCGGTGGACCTGCCCGTCCCGGACGTCGAGGACCCGCCGTTCCTCCGTCCGGCGCGCCGCACGCGCGTGCGCCGCGCGCGCCGCGGCTTCGTGGGCCGCACGGTGATCGCGGTGGAGATCGTGGCGGGAGTGCTGACGGTCGTGTTCGTGATGTGGACCGCGTACGCCCAGGTCATGGGCAACCGCCACCTGCGGGTCGCGAACGTGGAGGTGCGCGGCAGCCGCTTCCTGTCGGAGGGCGAGGTGCGCGAGCTGCTGGGCCCCGCGGTGGGCGAGAACATCCTGGGCCTCGACATCGACGAGCTGAAGGCGCGCCTGCGCGCGTCGCCCTGGGTGTCGGACGCGACCGTCTCGCGCACCCTGCCCGACACGCTGCGCGTCGAGGTGCGGGAGCGCGCGCCGCTGGCGCTGGCGGAGGTGGAGCGCCTCTACCTGATGGACCAGGACGGCGTCCTCATCGACATGTACGGACCGCGCACGGCCGGCTTCGACCTGCCCATCGTGCGCGGCCTGGGCAAGGTGGACGTGGAGGCGCGCCGCGAGCGTGCCCAGCGCGCGGGCGCGCTGCTGGCCGACCTGGCCGACCTGGGGTCCGAGGTGTCCGAGGTCGAGGTCGAGGACTCCGGCGACCTGCGCGTGGTCCTGCGCGGCGCCGGCGAGGTGCTGCGCCTGGGCGCGCCGCCCTACCGCGGCCGGTTGCTGACCTTCCTGGGGCTGCGCCAGGAGCTGACCGCGCGCTGCCCCGACGCCGAGTACTTCGACCTGCGCTTCCGCGATCGCATCTACGCCAAGCAGCCGCCCAAGCCGATCGCACCCGTCGAGATCACGCCGACGCAGCCCGTGCCGACGCCACCGCCGGTGGTGCCCGCGGTCGGCCCGCCGGCGCCCCGGCCGTCGCCGCTGATCGCGGCGACGCAGGTGGGCTAACCAGGAGAGAGCGCCTTTGTCCAAGAAGAAAGACCGCTACATCGTCGGGCTCGACATCGGGACGCACAAGATCTGCGCGATCGTCGCGGAGATCACGGAGGAGGGGCGCCTCGACGTCATCGGCATCGGCCAGGCGGAGAGCAAGGGGCTGCGCAAGGGTGTGGTCATCAACCTGGAGGCCACCGTCGAGTCCATCAAGCGCGTGGTGGAGGAAGCCGAGCTGATGGCGGGTGTCGAGATCGGGTCCGCCTACGTGGGCCTGGCCGGGACCCACATCCGCGGGTTCAACTCGCGCGGCGTGATCGCCGTCTCCGGGCGCAACCGGGTGATCGAGCGCGAGGACGTGCACCGCGCGATCGAGGCGGCCAAGGCGGTTTCCATCCCGATGGACCGCGAGATCCTGCACGTGCTGCCGCAGGAGTTCGTGGTGGACGACCAGGACGGCATCGGCGACCCCACCGGCATGACCGGTACCCGGCTGGAGGTGAACGTCCACATCATCACCTGCTCGCAGACGGCCGCGCAGAACACGGTCACCTGCGTGAACCGCGCCGGGCTGGAGGTGATCGACACCGTGCTCACCCAGCTGGCGGCCGCGGAGGCGTGCCTGACTCCGGACGAGAAGGAGCTGGGCGTCGCACTCCTGGAGGTGGGCGGCGGCACCACCGACCTGGCCATCTTCGAGAAGGGCTCGTTGTGGCACACGGCCGTGCTGCAGGTGGGCGGCGAGCACTTCACGAACGACGTGGCGGTCGCGCTGCGCACGCCGGTGAACGAGGCCGAGAAGATCAAGAAGAAGCACGGCTGTGCGCTCACCTCGATGGTCCCGGAAGAGGACTCGATCGAGGTGCCCAGCGTGGGCGGACGCAAGCCCCGGATCATGGCGCGGCAGGTGCTGGGCGACGTGCTGCAGGCGCGCGCCGAGGAGATCTGCCAGATGGTGTTCACGGAGATCCGCCGCTCGGGCTTCGACCGCAGCCTCAACAGCGGCGTCGTGCTGACGGGCGGAGGCGCCATCCTCGAGGGGATGGCCGAGATCGCGGAGCAGATCTTCGACATGCCGGTGCGGCGGGGGACCCCTTCGGGCATCGGGGGGCTCGTGGACGTGGTGGCCAGCCCGGTCTACTCGACCGCGGTGGGGTTGGTGTTGCAGGGATATCGCAGCCGGGCGGGGAGAGGCCTCACGGTCGCCCGCCCGGCGGCCACCGGCACCTTCGGCAAGGTGACCGGCCGGCTCATGGGGTGGCTGTCGGACTTCTTCTGATCGAGGAGACACCGATGGAAGCGAAGCGCGAAGGTGCCGTCTTCCCCCCCGTTCCGCTGGCGCGGACGCACGAGGCCGAGGTGGTGGCGCCCGGCGCGCGGGGCGCCCGTGGCCAGGCGGACCTGCCCTGCGAGATGTGCGGGGCGGAGGTGGTGGCGGCGCATTGCAAGCGCATCTGCCTCAAGTGCGGATTCATGACCGGATGCTCGGAAGGGCTTTGATTTCGGAAGGAGCTTCGCATGACCAACCATAACGACGCGCCCGGGCGCATCACGTTCGCCGACGAAGAGGCGCGCGGCGCGCGCATCAAGGTGGTGGGCGTGGGCGGGGGCGGCGGCAACGCCATCTCGCGCATGATCGCCTCGGGCCTGCAGGGCATCGAGTTCATCGCGGTCAACACCGACCTGCAGGCGCTGCGCAGCAACCGGGCGCCGGTCAAGATCCAGATCGGCGGCAAGCTCACCAAGGGGCTGGGCGCCGGCGCCAACCCCGACGTGGGGCGGCAGGCCGCGGTCGAGGACACCGAGAAGATCTGCGACGCGCTCGAGGGCTCGGACATGGTGTTCATCACCACCGGCCTGGGCGGCGGCACCGGCACCGGCGCGGCGCCGGTGGTGGCCTCGATCGCGGGCCAGCTGGGCGGCGAGAGCGGCAACGTGCTCACGGTGGCCGTGGTCACGCTGCCGTTCGGCCTGGAGGGCAAGCGGCGCATGGGCCAGGCGCTGGACGGGCTGGCGCAGCTCAAGGAATGCGTCGACTCCGTGATCGCCATCCCCAACGACCGGCTGCTGCAGACGGTCGCACGCAACACGCCCGTGTCCGAGGCCTTCCGCGTGGCCGACGACGTGCTGCGCCAGGCGGTGCAGGGGATCAGCGACATCATCACGGTGCCCGGCCAGATCAACCTGGACTTCGCGGACGTGCGCGCCGTGATGAAGGGCATGGGCCAGGCGGTCATGGGCACCGGCATCGGCGAGGGCGAGAGCCGCGCGGTGGAGGCGGCCCAGCGTGCCGTCAGCAACCCGCTGCTCGAGGACAGCTCCATCGAGGGCGCGCGCGGCGTGATCGTGAACATCACGGGCGGCGTCGACCTGTCGCTGGCGGAAGCGGCGGAGGCGACCGCCATCATCACCAAGGTGGCCGACCCGGAAGCGAACGTGATCTACGGCATCGTGACCGACGAGTC
>JAICEW010000344.1 GCA_025923995.1 Vicinamibacteria bacterium
CTGCCCCTGGTGGCCGAAGGCAGCCGCGTGGTCTGGATCCCCGGCCTCGTCACCGACGTCCAAGAGGAGTGCGGCCGCGCCTTCGTGCGGCTGCGGCTCGAATCATCAACGGAGACACGCCCGTGAACCCGAAGCCTGAGGTCCTGTTCGACGCGGCCGCCATCGCGCGCCGGGTGTCCCAGATCGGCAGCGAGATCGCGAGCACCTACGACGGCAAGGAGCTGTGCGTGGTGGGGATCATGAAGAGCTGCCTCGTCTTCATGGCCGACCTCATCCGGCAGATCCCGATGCCCACCACCTGCCACTTCCTGCGCTCCACCTCGGTGCGCGAGGAGGTGGCGGGGTCGGTGCGGACCGACATCGTGTACTCCGCCGAGATTCCCTACGAGGGCCGCAACATCCTCCTGCTGGAGGGCGTCGTGGACACCGGCATCACGCTCAACTTCCTGGTCGACCACATCCGCGAGCGGGAGCCCCAGAGCCTCAAGGTCTGCGCGCTGGTCGACAAGCCGCGCGACCGCAAGATCGACGTGCACCCGGACTGGGCCGCATTCTCCATCCAGGATCCGCTGCCGCGCGACGGTTTCATCGTGGGCTACGGGCTGGACTGGGCCGACAACTACCGCGGCCTGCCCTACCTGGGCACCATCCCGCGGCCGGCCCCGCCCCCCGAGGGCCGGACCATCACTCTTTCGCAGGGGAGATAGACCCGGCGGAGGCGGTCGGGCCGGTTGTAGGTTAATCTGGGAGCAGGGGCAGGGCAGCGCCGCGGCCGGAGTGCCCGGTCATGGCCCTCGCCCGCGGTCTTCGGGTACCGAGGGCCTGCTGGAGGCCTGTAGTGAACGCTACGTTCAAGACGATCATGCTGTGGATGTCGCTGCTGGTGGTCATCTTCCTGGCCTGGCACTTCGCCCAGATCCAGAAGAAGGAGACGCGGATCAGCTTCAGCGAGTTCGTGGCCCAGGTGGACGCCGGGAGCATCCTGGAGGTCACCGTCACCGGCAACGAGATCAAGGGGAAGAACAACGGCGGGCGCGACAGCTTCAGCACCTACGCTCCCCAGGACTACTCGAAGTACATGGACACGCTCCTGGCCAAGAAGGTCAAGGTCAACGTCGAGCGGGACCAGACGCCGGCGTGGGCCAACCTGCTGATCACGTGGGCGCCGCTGCTCCTGATCCTCGGCTTCTGGGTCTTCTTCATGCGCCAGATGCAGAGCGGCGGGAACAAGGCGCTCTCCTTCGGCAAGAGCAAGGCCAAGCTGCTCGCCTCGCAGCAGAAGAAGGTCACGTTCAAGGACGTGGCCGGCGTGGACGAGGCCAAGGAGGAGCTGCAGGAGATCATCGAGTTCCTGCGCGAGCCCCAGAAGTTCCAGAAGCTGGGCGGCCGCATCCCCAAGGGCGTGCTGCTGATGGGCCCCCCGGGGACGGGCAAGACCCTGCTGGCCCGCGCCATCGCCGGCGAGGCGAACGTGCCGTTCTTCTCGATCTCGGGCTCGGACTTCGTCGAGATGTTCGTGGGCGTCGGCGCCAGCCGCGTGCGCGACCTGTTCGAGCAGGGCAAGAAGAACGCGCCCTGCATCATCTTCATCGACGAGATCGACGCGGTCGGCCGCCATCGCGGCGCCGGCCTGGGCGGCGGCCACGACGAGCGCGAGCAGACGCTCAACCAGCTGCTGGTCGAGATGGACGGCTTCGAGAGCAACGACGGCGTCATCCTGATCGCGGCCACCAACCGGCCCGACGTGCTCGATCCCGCGCTGCTGCGCCCCGGCCGCTTCGACCGGCGCGTGGTGGTCTCGCGTCCCGACGTGCGCGGCCGCGAGGGCATCCTGCAGGTGCACACGCGCAAGATCCCGCTGGCCGAGGACGTGGACATCTCGATCCTGGCCCGCGCGACACCGGGCTTCTCCGGGGCCGACCTCGCGAACCTGGTGAACGAGGCCGCGCTGCAGGCCGCGCGCCGGAACCAGAAGTTCGTGACCATGTACGACTTCGAGTCCAGCAAGGACAAGGTCCTGATGGGCGCGGAGCGCAAGAGCATGATCATCACGGACGCGGAGAAGCGGCTCACCGCCTTCCACGAGGCCGGCCACGCGCTGCTGGCGGCGGTGCTGCCGCACACCGACCCGCTGCACAAGGTCACGATCATCCCGCGCGGGATGGCGCTGGGCCTGACCCAGCAGCTCCCCACCGAGGAGAAGCACAACTACACGAAGGAGCAGCTGGAGAGCCGCATCGCCGTGTGCATGGGCGGCCGCATCGCGGAAGACATGATGTTCAAGGAGATCTCCACCGGCGCGCAGAACGACATCGAGCAGGCCACGGAGCTGGCGCGCAAGATGGTCTGCGAGTGGGGCATGAGCGAGGCGCTGGGGCCGCTCACCTACGGCAAGAAGGAGGAGCAGATCTTCCTGGGCAAGGAGTTCAACCGTCACCAGGACTACTCCGAGGCCACGGCGCTCAAGATCGACACCGAGATCAAGCGCATCGTGAGCGAGCAGTACGACCGCGCGCAGCAGACGATGACGGAGTCGAAGCCGGCCCTGATCCGTATCGCCGAGGCGCTGCTCGAGCACGAGGTGCTCGACGCGGACCAGCTGAAGGAGGTCATCGCGGGCCGGCCGATCGAGATCCGCGTCAAGTCGGAGCCGGTGGCGCCGCCGCCCGCGCCGCCACGCGAGGTGCGGGTCGACGGAGGCGAGCGGTCGGGTGGAATCCTCCCGCCGCCGCTGCCGAACCCCAAGCCGACGTCGTAGGCCCCGGAACCAGATCCCGGGGCCCCCGGGGTCGGCGCCGCGCGCGGCCCGACCCCACCCAGGCCGTGACCGCCGCACGAGGGCACTCGGGATGAGCCAGCACGCACGGAAGCTCCATACGCTGACCCTCCGAGGGTCGGCGTGCGTGCTGGGCGGGCGCACCTGGATCATGGGCGTGCTGAACGTCACGCCCGACTCCTTCTCGGACGGCGGGCGCTTCGCATCCACCGACGACGCGGTCCGCGAAGGGCTCGCGCAGTTCGAGGCGGGCGCCGACGTCGTGGACGTGGGCGGCGAGTCGACGCGTCCTGGCGCGGCCGTGGTCGATCCCGACCAGGAGATCCGCCGCGTCGTCCCCGTGATCGAGGGGCTGCGCGTCCGCGGCGCCTCCTTCCTGTCGGTCGACACCACGAAGGCGGCCGTCGCGCGTGCCGCGCTCGACGCCGGGGCCGACCTCGTCAACGACGTGAGCGGCTTCCGCTACGACGCGGCCATGGCGCCCCTCGTCGCGCAGCGGGGCGTGCCGGCCGTGCTCATGCACCTGCGCGGCGACTTCCAGGCCATGCACCGGCAGCCCGCGTACGCCGACGTCGCGCGCGAGGTGGCGGCGGAGCTGGCCCAGCGCGTGGCCGAGGCGGAGCGGGCCGGCGTGGCCCCCTCGCAGCTCGTCCTGGATCCCGGCCTCGGTTTCGCGAAGGACGCCTCGCACACGCTGGAAGCCATCCGCCGCCTCCCCGAGCTGGCCGCGCTCGGCCGTCCGATCCTGGCCGGCCCCTCGCGCAAGAGCTTCATCGGCCGCGTCCTGGACCTGCCGGCGGGCGAGCGGGTGTTCGGCACCGCGGCGGCCGTCGCCGCCTGCGTCCTGGGAGGCGCCCACATCGTGCGCGTGCACGACGTGGGGCCGATGGCGCAGGTGGCGCGGGTGTGCGACGCCATCCTGTCCTCGGGTCCCGAGGCGGCGAGGGCCAGCGCATGATCGGCGACCGCATCGCGCTGTTCCTGCGCACCACGGAGTTCTCGTGGCTGGACGCGCTCGACATCCTCATCGTCGCGTTCATCATCTACGAGCTGCTGCAGCTCATCCGCGGCACGCACGCCGTCCAGATGGCGCTGGGCGCGATGATGCTGGTGATCGTGTACTGGGTCTCGCAGTGGGCGGACCTGGAGACGGTGAACTGGCTGCTGCGCACGTTCCTGCCCTACGTCGTGTTCGGCATCATCGTCGTCTTCCAGGCGGAGATCCGGAAGGTGCTCGCGCACCTGGGCAAGACGCCGCTGCTGGGGGCGTTCTCCGCCCAGCGCACCGAGGCCGTGATCGACGAGGTGGTGCTGGCCGCCACCACGCTCTCCTCGCAGCACACCGGCGCGATCGTCGTGATCGAGCGCGAGATGGGCCTGCGTACCTACATCGAGACCGGGATCGGGCTGGACGCGCTCGTGACCTACGACCTGCTGGTCAACGTCTTCAGCCCGGGCACGCCGCTGCACGACGGCGCGGCCATCATCCAGGGCAACCGCGTCGCCGCCGCCGCCTGCTTCCTGCCCCTGACGGTGAACCCGGAGCTGTCGCGCCAGCTGGGCAGCCGGCACCGGGCCGCCATCGGCGTGACCGAGGACACGGACGCGCTGGCGGTGGTGGTCTCCGAGGAGACGGGCACCATCTCGCTCGTGACCGGCGGGAACATCCGGCGCGAGCTGGACGCGCGATCGCTCAAGCAGGCGCTGCTCGACGCGCTGGAGGTCGAGGAGTCCGAGCCCGAGCCGCGGCAGAGCGTCGCCGCCGGCGCGGAGCGGCAGTAGGCGCGCGTGCGCTTCCTGCTCGACCACCTTCCGCTCAAGCTGATCAGCCTGGGCCTGGCGGTCCTGCTGTGGTACGTGATCGCCGGCGAGAAGACGTCGGAGATGGGCCTGGCCGTGCCGGTGGAGCTGCAGAACTTCCCGCAGGACCTGGAGCTGACGGGCGAGCCGGTGAACGCGGTGGAGGTGCGGCTGCGCGCCTCGCCCGGGATCATCCAGCGGCTGGGGCCGGGCGACGTCTCCGCGCGCATCGACGTGAAGGGCGCGATCGAGGGCGAGCGCATCGTCCACCTCACGGCCGACTCCATCCGCGTGCCGTTCGGGGTGCGCGTGGTGAAGATCAGCCCGGCCATCATCACGCTCAACTTCGAGCGCACCCAGCAGAAGGTCGTGCCCATCAGGCCGCGCATCCTGGGCCGGCCGGCCGCCGGCTACGAGGTGGCGGAGGTGACCGCGCAACCGGCCGAGGTGCAGGTGCTGGGCCCCAAGAGCCGGGTCAACGACGTCGAGAGCGCGTACACGGAGCCCATCTCGGTGGACGCCGCGCGCTCGGACGTGGTGGAGCGGGTCGCCATCGGCATCGAGGACCCGCTGCTGCGCATCCAGGGGACGCCGCGCGTGGAGGTCACGGCCCGGGTGCGCGAGGTGCACGACACGCGGACGCTCGAGGGCCTGCCCATCGCGCTGCGCGGCGGCACGGGCACGCTGCGGCCCGCGCAGGCCTCGGTCGTGCTCACCGGCCCGGCCGCGGCGCTCGAGAAGGTCCGCCCTGACGACGTGAAGGCGTACGTCGACGGCGCGGCCGCGCAGGCGGGCCAGCCGGCGCCGGTCGCGGTCGAGCTGGCGCCGGGCCTGGCGGGCGTGACCGTGAGGGAATGGCAGCCCTCGCAGGTCGTGTGGCGTCCCCTGCGTCCCCGCCGCTAGGCGCGGCCCCTGCCGCGCGCTCAGGGGTGCTTGAAGCTCGAGACCCAGCTCCTCGGATGGGCGCTGGCCGCGGTGGCGAGCGCCGTGTCGAACGCGCCGCGCTGGCTCTCGGGCAGGGACTGGTAGAACCGCTCCAGCTGGTCGAAGAGCGCCTCCTGCGTCTGCCCGTTCGGCACCGCGACCTTGCTGCTTCCCAGGGCACCTCCGTAGGTGAGCAGCTCGGCGGTGGCCGCCTCGACGTGCTGGGGCGTGCCTCCGCTCAAGGTGGTCATGAACGAGCCGAGGTAGGCGTGCGCCTCCGTAGCGGCCAGCCGATCACCCGCGATGCCGCCGATCGTCATCGCCTCGTCCCAGACGGCGATCTTCTGTTCGGCCCCCTTGAGCGCCCTGGACTCCGCGTCGGCCCGCGCGGTGACCCACGTCTCGAACTCCGCGACGGTTGGAGTCTTGTCCGTCTTCGCGTACTCCGCGTATCGCTCCTGGGCCGCGCGGTAGTGGCCGGCATGGATCTCCTCGTGGAGCAGCACCGAGAACGCGCGGTGGGGGTTCTCGAACGCATCCGGTCCCAGCTCGGTCGCGGACGGCAGGCCGGGAACGAAGTGCCCCGGGTCTCCGGCCGCGCCCAGGCGGCCGGCAGCGTCGAAGTCGGGCGAGAGGTTGACGTTGATCTTGCCCTCGACACGCGCATCGCCCTGGAGGATGACGGCGATCTCCTCGGGCCTCACGCCGAAGGTGGCCGCGGCGAGCCTCCGGTAGGCGGCGATCCTCTCTTCGGCCGTCGTGGCCGCGCGCACGTCCTGCTTCAGCAGCTCGAACGCGCCCGGGTCCAGCCGCCCGATCGGTTCCAGGCTGCGCAGCGGGTGCTCGCTCATGGCGATCGACGGCGCGCTGTCCATCGCGAAGTTCGTCTTGACCGCGTGCCAGCGACCGTTCGCGTCCTGCACCACCATCGCCGCGCTCGAGTCGAGCAGGCGCGCGATCGCGAGCGCCTCGAACCGGCTGGCGAACCCGTCGGCCGGCCCGTAGACCCCCTCGATCACGAGGTCCACGTTCGGGCCCGGAGGGTTGATCCCCCAGCCGAGCCGCATGCCCTCCAAGGGGTGGTGCTTGAGCGGAGTCAGCGTGACGTGGCGGGCGAGGCGGGACGGGCGCCCGGCGCGGTGGCCGCGCCCCCCGGCCCGCGCGCCGGCGGCCAGCACGAGCAGCCACTCGGGCCGGACGACCAGCGGAACGGGAAGTGGACCCGGCATCGGCCTCATCGACAGGTGACGTCC
>JAICEW010000345.1 GCA_025923995.1 Vicinamibacteria bacterium
CTGGCCCGGCAACGTGCGCGAGCTGGAGAACGTCGTCGAGCGCGCGGTCGCGATCGAGAGCACCGACGTGATCCGTCTCGAGCAGCTTCCCGAGTCGATGTTGCGGCCGGCCGTCCCCGCGGGGGAGGGCCCCGACCTGGGAGACGGGTTCAGCCTGGACCAACACCTGAGCACGGTGGAAGCGGACCTGCTCCGCCGGGCCCTGGACCAGGCCGCCGGGGACCGGGCGCTCGCCGCCCGGCTGCTCGGCGTGACCCCCCGGTCCCTGCGCTACCTCATGAGCAAGCACCAGGGCGCCACGTCGTGACACTTTTTGTCGCGCCGCCAACTATTGTCGGCGCCGCCTCCAGGCCCATCTGTACAACTGCATTAGCTTCTATGGTTTGAGAGATCGATCTCCCTGGCACGACCGTTGCTGAAGGACGGGCGCATGCATCGCCATTGCAATGGTGAAAGGAGATTGACTGCATGAAGAAGAATCAGAAGGGTTTTACGCTCATTGAGCTGCTGATCGTCGTCGCGATCATCGGCATCATCGCTGCCATCGCCATCCCCAGCTTGCTCCGCGCCCGTATCTCGGCGAACGAGTCCGGCATGATCGGTGACGTCCGCACCGTGATCTCGGGCGAGGCCGCGTTCCAGTCGGCGAACTCCGGGTTCTACGGCGTGATCGATTGCCTGGGCACCTCCGGCGCGGTCGCGGCGTGCATCCTCGACTACCCGACCACGGGCCCCACGTTCCTCGATCCGACGATCGTGAGCCTCACGACCAAGTCGGGCTACGCCCGCTCGTTCACGCCCGATCCCGCGCCCGCGACGGGTGCCGACGCTCCCGGCCAGGACATCCTGGCGTTCTGCTACAACGGCAGCCCGGCGTCCACCCAGGGCGGCGTGCGCTCGTTCGGCGGTGACGCCAGCGGCGTGGTCTCCTCGTCCGTCGACGCCCAGGAGTGCTGCGCGGCCAACGGCCAGGTCAACGGCGCCGTTTGCTTCGCGCTGCGCTAGACTTCCGCTGACAACCGGGGCAAGGGGGGTTACGGCTCCCCTTGCCCTACGTACGACGCGCCCCTTCTGCGTCCCATGTTCTGGCCGAGAAACGGCAGGGAAAGATGCGCAAGGATAGAGGCTTCACACTCATCGAGCTGCTGATCGTCGTCGCGATCATCGGCATCATCGCGGCGATCGCGATCCCCAGTCTCCTCAGGGCCCGGATCTCGGCCAACGAGAGCGGCATGATCGGCGACGCGCGGTCCGTCATCTCCGCCGAGGCCGCGTACCACTCGACGAACTCGGGCTTCTACGGAAGCCTCTCGTGCCTGCAGACGCCGTCCAGCTGCATCACCGGCTACCCCACCGCGGGTCCGACCTTCCTCGATCCCGTCATCACCAGCCTGAGCACCAAGTCGGGGTACGCCCGCAGCTTCACGGAGGATCCGGCGCTCGGGGTCGGCATCACCGGGGCCCTCAACACGTACTGCTACCAGGGCAGCCCCTCCTCCAACCAGGGCGGCGTCCGCTCCTTCGCGGGGGACGCGAGCGGCATCCTGTACGCGTCCGCGAACCCGGTCGACTGCTGCCTTCCCACCGGCCTGGCCGACTCGGCCGTCTGCACGGCGCTGCGCTAGCCTCCACCGGCCGTCCGCTGCGGCCGACCCTGGGATAGGATTGGCGCCGTGACCGGGGAAGCAAGAGCCGAACCCGCGCTCGAGATGCGCGGCGTGCGCAAGTCCTATCGCGTCGGCCACATCCGGCAGAAGCTGCGCCCGGTCCTGAAGGGGCTGGACCTCACGGTCCCGCGGGGCGAGGTGTTCGGTTGCCTGGGCCCGAACGGGGCCGGCAAGACGACCACGCTCAAGATCCTGGTGGGGCTCCTGCGGATGGACGCGGGCGAGGCCCGCGTGCTGGGCCGGCCGCTGGGCGACCGGGCCTGGCGCTATCGCGTGGGCTACCTGCCGGAGAACCCCTACCTCTACGACTACCTGACCGCCCGCGAGTACCTGGAGTATGTCGGGCGCCTGTTCGGCATGAGCGCCGAGGCGCGGAAGCGGCGCGCGACCGAGCTGTTGGAGCGCGTCGGCATGAGCCGCGCGGCCGACGTGGCGCTGCGGCGCGCGTCCAAGGGGATGCTCCAGCGTGTCGGCCTGGCGCAGGCGCTCGTGAACGATCCCGAGCTCGTGATCCTGGACGAGCCCATGTCCGGCCTCGACCCGCTGGGCCGGCATCTCATCCGCCGCCTGATCCTGGAGCTGAAGGACGCGGGCAAGACCGTCTTCTTCTCCACCCACATCCTCTCGGACGCCGAGACGCTGTGCGACCGCGTCGCGCTGCTGCGGGACGGGCAGGTCACCGCCGCCGGCCGGCTGGCCGACATCCTCGCCATCGACGTGACGCACATGGAGGTGCTGGTCAGCGCCCTCAGCGTCGAGCAGGTGAAGACGATCGCTCCCGAGCTGCCGGCGCGCAACCTGGGCGAGCGCTGGCGGCTGGAGGTCCCGGAGGCCAGCGTGGGGCAGGTGCTGGACAAGGTCCGCTCCGCGCAGGGACGCGTGCTCTCGGTGCTCCCCATGCGCCAGTCGCTCGAGGAGTTCTTCGTGCGCGAGATGGCTCCGGGACAGGCGGAGGGCGCATGGGAGGGCTGAAGCGGGTCCTGGCCGTCGCGGCCAACACCTTCCGCGAGACCATCCGCGAGCGCGTCCTCTACAACCTGGTCTTCTTCGCGGTCCTCATGACGCTGTCGGGCCTGCTCCTCAACCGTCTCTCGATCCGCCAGGACGAGAAGATCATCAAGGACCTGGGCCTGGCGGCGATGGACGTGTTCGGCACCGTCATCGCGATCTTCATCGGCGTCGGGCTGGTCAGCAAGGAGATCGAGCGGCGGTCGCTGTTCCCGCTGCTGGCCAAGCCGCTGGGCCGGGACGAGCTGCTGGTCGGCAAGGCCGCCGGGCTCGCCTTCACGCTCCTCGTCAACGTCGCGGTCATGAGCGCCGGCCTCTACCTCACGCTGCTGCTCACGGGCCGCGTGCTCGACCTCGGGCTGCTGAAGGCCGTGTACGGGATCTACCTGGGCCTCGTGCTGGTGCTGTCGCTCGCCCTGCTCTTCTCGACGGTGACCTCGTCGGCGGTGGCATCCGTGTGCACCGTCAGCGTGGTGGTCGCCGGCCGGTACTCGGACGTGATCCGCAACATGGACCAGGTCACGAAGGGCGTGCCATCGCCGGTGACCGAGTTCCTGTACTGGCTGCTCCCCAACTTCCGCAACCTGGACTTCAAGAACGCGGTCGTGTACGGCCTGCCCGTGCCCTTCGACGTGGTCGCGCTCGTCACCGTCTACGCGGCCGTCTACGCGTCCGTCGTGCTCCTGCTCGCGCTGGTCGCGTTCCGGAGGAAGGACTTCCAGTGATCCGCGCGCTGCTCGCGCTGGGCCTGGCCGCGACCATCCCGTTCCTGCAGGGCGCGATCGACGCGCGGCGCGGGCGCTTCCGGGCGCAGGAGGAGCTGCTCTACGTCTGGACGGGGGAGCACGTCCGCAGCCTGAGCCCGGGGCTCGAGAACGTGCTGGCCGACATCTACTGGCTGCGCACGGTGCAGTACTTCGGCGGCCAGCGCGCGTTCGCCGTCGACAAGCGTTACGACCTGCTCGGTCCGCTGATCGACATCACCACGGCCCTCGACCCCCGGTTCCTGCTCGCCTACCGCTACGGCGCCATCTTCATGGCCGAGCCCTACCCGGACGGAGCGGGGCAGCCGGAGGCCGCCATCGAGCTGCTGCGGCGCGGCGCGCGCGCGAACCCGCAGTCGTGGGAGCTGCGCCAGGACGAGGGCTTCTTCCAGTTCTTCTTCCTCCACGACGCGCAGGAGGCGGCGCGGGTGCTGGAGGAGGCGTCGGCCCTCCCGGGCGCGCCCTTCTGGCTGCGCACCTCGGCCGCCGACTTCCTCCGGCAGAAGGGTGAGCGCGAGGTGTCGCGCAAGATCTGGACGCGGCTCTACGAGCAGGGCGAGGGGATCATGCGCGACAACGCCGCGTTCAACCTGCAGCGCCTCGACGCGCTGGACGCGGTCGAGGCGGCCCAGGCGTCCGTCGACGAGTTCAAGCGCCGCGCCGGTCGCCTGCCGTCGTCCCTGGAGGAGGTCCGGGCCGCCGGCCTCGTGCGTGGCCCGCTCGCGGATCCGGGGCGCGTGCCTTTCGAGTACGATCAGCAGAAGGGCACGGTGAGCATCGCCAGGAGGTCCTACCTGTGGAGGCCAGGCCGATGAGATCGATGCGGGGCCGGAAGGGCGCGTGGGCGCTTCTCCTCCTGGCCTGCGCGCTGCCGGCCGCGGGCGCCGACACGCCGCCGGCCGGCCCGACCCCGGTGCTGCTCAAGCCCGGCGAGACCATCCCGCCCTTCGAGGCGACGGGCATCAACGGCGAGATCCGCGAGATCAAGTACAAGGCCCCGACGGTGCTGGTGTTCTTCCTGAGCAGCTGCCCCGTCTGCCACCAGATGATCCCCGAGTGGAACCAGGCGTTCGAGCGCAAGCCGGCGGGGGTGGAGGTGGTCGGCGTGCTGATGGACCGCGAGCCGCCCGGGTTCTTCGCCGTCACGCCCGTCCAGTTCCCCGTGGTGCGGGCGCCGAGCCGGGAGTTCGGGAAGATCTTCAAGGTGGCCCGCGTCCCCATCACGCTGCGCGTCGCCGCGGGCGGCAAGGTCGAGGACGTCGGGCTGGGCGTGCTGGACCCGATCCGCCTGGGCGAGTTCTTCCGCCGCTAGGCGCCCGCCGAAGGCGAGAGGCGCTCCCAGACGAGCAGGGCGCGCATCCCGAGCAGGCCCGCGAGCGGCGTCAACAGGTCGTCGAGGCGCATGAACGCTCCCGCCGCGGGCCGGGGCAGGAGCGATGCGCTCCGAAAGCCCAGCGTCAGCAGGTAGGCGAAGCCGTTGAAGGCCCGCACGCGCGGCGACGCCAGCCCCAGGCCACGCCAGTCGGGCTCCCCGGTCGAGCGGACGATCCGCCACGGGACCGCCCCGTCTCCGTCGAACGCGTCCTGGCCCGCCGCGGCGAAGGGCTCCCAGGGGTCGATCCCGAGCGTGCAGCCCTCCTGGTGCGCGAAGCGGTAGACGGGATACGACAGGGGCGTCACCCACGGCTCCAGCAGGGCGATCCGCCCGCCCGCGGCCAGGACGCGCGCGGCCTCGGTGAAGAAGCGGCGCGGCCGCGCGAGATGGTGCAGGACGTCCACGCCGATCACCAGGTCCAGGCTCGCCGCGCGCAGCGGCAGCGCGGTCGCGTCGGTGACCAGGTCGTTCCACGGCGCCGGCAACAGGTCGCTCGCGATCCACCGGAGGTCGGGGCGCCGGCCGCGGGCCCACTGGCCGAGCAGGCCCGGCCCCGCGCCCACCTCCAGCACGCGCTGCGCCGGTGCCGCCAGGCGCACCAGCTCCTCGAACCAGACCGCGTACACGTCCGCCAGCACCGGCTTGGCGTCCCAGATCGATCGATGCTCGCGCAGCCGCTGCAGGCTCACGTCCCGGTCCCTCCCGTCGTCTCTCGAGGCGGGCGCGTGATCCACCACAGGACCGCGAGGCCCATGGCGGAGGCGACGGAGATCCACAGCGCGGGCGCCAGCAGGCGAGGGCGGAAGACCATCACCACCTCGTGTCGTCCTGCCGGCACGGCGACCGCGCGGAACCCGACGTTGGCTCGCTCGAGCGCCGCGGGCTGCCCGTCCACGAAGGCACGCCAGCCGGGATCCCACGCGTCGACCAGCACGATCCATCCCGCCGCAGGGCCGTCCGTCTCGAGCCGGACGCGATCGGCGCGCCGCTCGCGCACCCGCGCGCTGCCCCCGGACCCCGGCGCCGTCCCGCCGCCGGCGGCCCCGGTGAGCACCACCTCGCGCTCCGGGTCGAAGTCGGCCGCGAGCACCGCCGCCAGCGCCTGCCCGTCGTCGCTCACGACGCGCGCCCTCCCCACCCGATACGCGCGAGGCACGCCGGGCAGGGCCTTGAACACGAGGAGCGGATCCACGAAGTGGCCCGGATGGCGGCCGAGGAGCTCGAGCCCTCGGCCGGCGCCCTCATGGAGGGCGGCGATGCGGCTCACCGCGGCGAGGCGCAGGAGCCGCTGCCGCGCGTCGTGCGAGCCCGCGCGACGGAAGGCCTCCTTGAGCAGCGCCAGCGGCGCCGGCTCCAGCCCGGGCACGTCGCGGTCGTAACTCCCTTCGGCACCCCAGACCGACGGGACCGGCGGGAACAGCGCCTCGCGGAGCGCGAGCGCCTGGGCGGCGCGCACGTCCCAGCTCGCGGGCGCCCGCGCGAGCAGGTACGGGATCGCGCGGCCCAGCAGGCGCTGGCTCGCGCCCGGCTCGAGATAGTCGTACACGTAGAGCCGGCCGCCTTCGGGATCGCGCGCGGAGGCCGCGGCGTCCGGGACGTGGGTGTAGAGCGCGACCGGTGCGACGGGATTGAGGTCGTGGTGCGCCACCGCGAGGTCCGCGAGCGCCAGCGCGGCCACGGCCGCGGCGCGGTGTGGCCAGGCGATGAGCGCGAGGACGGCGCCGGCTGCCGCCAGGAGCGCGGCCCACCCGACGCGAGCGGCGACGCGGGCCAGGTCGGTGCCCGGGTCGGCGAGCAGGGGCGCGAGGCGGCCGCTGCCGCCGGTCGCCAGCAGCGCGACACCGAGGGACGCGAGCGCCGCGGCGCCTCCGGCGAGGGCCGGGGCACCGCGGGGCCGCGCGGCCCTCCGCGCGCCC
>JAICEW010000346.1 GCA_025923995.1 Vicinamibacteria bacterium
CACGCCCACGAGCTGGGGATGGCCACCGTGTTGTGGTGCTACCTGCGCAACAGCGCGTTCAAGACCAAGGAGAAGGACTTCCACGTCTCCGCCGACCTGACCGGCCAGGCCAACCACCTCGGCGTGACGCTGGAGGCGGACATCATCAAGCAGAAGCTGCCCGAGAACAACGGCGGCTACAACGCGCTCAACTCCAAGGAGAACCCGTACGGGAAGATCGACAAGCGCGTCTACGAGAAGCTCACGAGCGACCACCCGATCGACCTGACGCGCTACCAGGTGGCCAACTGCTACATGGGCCGCGCGGGGCTCATCAACTCGGGCGGCGCCTCGGGCGAGAACGACTTCGCGGAGGCGGTGAAGACGGCCGTGATCAACAAGCGGGCCGGCGGCATGGGCCTCATCTCGGGGCGCAAGGCCTTCCAGCGTCCGATGGCGGAGGGCGTGAAGCTGCTGAACGCCATCCAGGACGTCTACCTCTGCAAGGACGTGACGATCGCATGACCTCGTGGCGGCTCCGCTGAAGGCGCACCTGAAGTGAGGACTCGGTCCGGACCGAGTCCCCCGCCCGCGCCTCTTCGATCGGGCCGTCCGTTCGGCGAACGGGCGCGTTCGATCGCTGGACGGCGTGACGGGCCGACACGCGCCAAGTGCCTCCGGGGCGGCGCGCGCGCACCGGCATCCTGATTGCAGACCGCGCGGGCATGAACCGACTCGCGTGGTTCGTCGCCGGCTGGCTCTGCGGCAGCGCCTGCGCGGCGCCGACGCAGCCGACCCCCTCCAGTCCCTGGAGCGCGGCCGTGCCCCTGGCCGACGTCACCGACCGCTCGGGCGGGCGGGCGGGACGCGCCGACCTCTCCTGCCTCGCCGTTTCGGAGGGTGGCCGCGCGGTCGTCCTCTGGACCCAGCGCGGTCTCGACGCGGACGAGCTGTGGGCCCGTCCGATCGAGGAGGATGGCACATCGGGGGCGGCGGAGCGCGTCCAGGGACCCGATCGCCTCGCGCGCGTCGCCGACGTCCTGTGCGGGATCGACGCCACCGGGCGCGGCTACGCGTCGTGGATCGAGTACTCAGGCGACGAGAGCCGCCTGGTCGTCCGTCGATTCCAGGGGCGCGCCTGGGACCCGGCGGCCGTCCTGATCGACCGCCGACCGCTCTCCAGCTCGATCTCGTCGCGCATCCGCCACGACCTCGCCGTCGATGCGGGCGGCCGAGCGCTCGTCGCATGGATCGCGGAAGACGGTCTCCGCAGCGCCGTGGCCGTGGACGGCACGTGGGCGGACGCGGGGATCGTGGAGGACCGCCCGTTCCCCGATTCGGCCATTCAGCTCGCGATCCAGATCCGCGGGCCCCACGCGGTGGCGGCGTACGTGCGCAACTCCGCCGACTCCATCGGCGTACCGATCCTCGAGCCGTTCGCGCGATTCCTGGGTCCCACCGGCTGGGGTGCCGCACAGGCGCTGGGAGGCAACCGCAACCTGAGGGCGCTGAGGTTGCTCGCACCGACGCTCGACGAGCGGGGGCGGTCCACCGTCATCACCTCCCGCACGACCAGCGGCCCCACCTACCCCTGCTCGAACCGTTTCGACGGCGCCGCCTGGTCGCCGGTGTCCTGTCTCCCTTCCGTGACCCTCGGCACCACCGACCCGGCCGAGGACAGTAGCGGCGAGGTGTTCGTGGCCAACCACGGCGCGGACGCGCTGCAGGCGGTTCGATGGCCGCCGGGCGCGAGCGAGGCCGTGGTCGAAACGGTGAGCGCTCTCGTCCCCGCGATGCCGTCCGGTGCCGCGCTGTCGGCCGACGGGACGAGCCACGCGGTGTGGCTCGCGGATTCACGGCCGTGGCTCGGCCGGGCGCCACGAGGCGGCCCATGGACGGTCGAGGTGGTGCCGGCCGCGAGCCAGAGCCGACCACCGTGTCCCGGCGGAGGGCTCTCCGGGACCACCGAGCTGCGGCTGGGCGCCGACGCCCGCGGACGCGACCTCGTCACGTGGATCGAGGGGGACTGCGGCACGGCCACTCTGTGGATGCAGCAGCGAATGGAGGAAGGGCGATGAGGCTCCTGGCCGCGGGACTCGCCGGCGCGGCGTCGCTGCTGACGGGATGCGGCGCCGTGGAGCCAGGCGCAAGCGAGGTGGTCTGGGCCGAGCCGGAGCTGGTGGCCGGCCTGGGACAGCGGATCGGCGTGTCCGCCGCGCTCGCCGCGTCTGCTCAGGGAGCACTCGTGGCCTGGGCCGGCACGCCGGAGCGGGCGCCAGCGGTCTGGGTTCGCCAGCACACGAACGGCCGCTGGTCGACTCCCGTCGGCCTGCACAGTAACTATCCACCGCCGCGGTGGTGCCGCTCCAGATCGAGCTCGACGATGGGGGCAACGGGGTCGCCGCCTGGATCGAGGAGGAGTACCCGTCGCTCCGCCTGGTCATCGCCCACTTCGATGCGCGAACCGGTTGGGGCGGGGGGCGCGTGCTGAGCAGCGAGGGCGGGGCGGGCGGCTCCGCCGTCCTGGACCTGGACGTGGACCCGGCGGGCAACGCCATCGTGGCGTGGAGGACGTCTCGCTCCCTGCAAGCGTTCTTCTCCACGGGTGAGCGCTGGACGCCGCTCCTCCGCGTCGTTTCGCCGGACCTTCGACGCCTCGGTTCCACGGCGGTGGGGCGCCACGGGAGCGTCGCGGTCGTCTCGTGGACGCTCTTCAACGACGGCTCCGTCCCTGGCTTCCACGGCGTCGCCGAGTGGTTCGGACGCCGCATCGACCTCGCGTCCGGCCTGGCCGAGGACACGAGCTTCACGCGGGGCACGACCGGGGCCGCCGCCGCGCGGGTCGACCCCGCCGGCCGCGTCCTGGCGCGGGGGAACGCGGGAGCGGCCCCCGGATCGCAGTTCATCCGCTACGAGCCGGGAGCGGGCTGGCAGGAGCCCGAGGCACTGGGGGCGTACTCCGTGATGGACGCCGCCCTCGACTCCAGCGGGCGGCTGCTGGTTCTCCTGCGGGGGCGCGACGACGCCTCGTTTCGCGACCTGACGCTCGCGCGCGAGTGGGGCCGCGGGCCGCGGGTGGTCGGACCTCGAGACCGCGCTGGGGCCGTCCGAGCTGCTGGGCACCGTGCCCCTCCGGATCGACCCGACGTCGCGCGCCACGCTGGCGCTCGCCCGACGGCGCCCCGCCGAGCTGCAGCTGGTGCGCCGGGGGAGCAGCGCCTGGGTCCGCGAGCCGGTCCCCGGCCTCCAGCAGACGCTGTGGCCCGGCTGCGCGGCGGAGGCGCGAGACTGGTGCGTCTCCTCTTCGTTGCTGGCGCTCGAGCCGGGCGGCGGCGCGTGGGTCGCCTGGCAGCAGCAGGACGAGGGGCTTCGAAACTCGCTCTGGGTGCAGCGCCGGCTGCCGGACGCGCGATGAGCCCTGTCATCCGCGGCAACGTCACCTTCGCGCGGCGTCCGGCTCGGTCCGGCGATCGACGACGAGCCGTCCCTCGCGGTACGCCGCCACGGAGCCCGCGCTATCTCCCCCGGTCGTGCAGCGCCTGCTGCAGCTCCGAGGTCTTGAACAGGCGCGTGTCCCCGAAATCGCTCGTCCGCCGGCTGGCCATCACGTGGAGCGAGCGCGCGGTCAGGTACGCGAAGTTCTCGCGGTAGTTCGCGCCCTTCATGTCGTCGTACATCCGCCGCAGCGTGTCGAGCTGCACGTCGAGGTACTGCGACGCCCGCGGGCGCGCCGCGGCCGCGGGCGCGCGCGCCTTCTCGGCCCCGCGGGCCGCCTTGCCGGGCAGGTGCTCGGCCGCCAGCCGCTCCAGCTGCGCGTGCGCGGCGTCGACCCTGGCCACCCGCGGACGCGGTTCCGGCGCCAGCAGGGCCGGCACGCGCTTGACGGCCGCGTCGTTGATCTTGCTCGACTCCACCACCCAGCCCAGGTTGAGCAGCGTCAGGTGCGTGCTCACGTTCTCGGCCAGGCTCTCCACGAACGGCTTCACCGCGCTGTCGTACGACGTCCGCACGCCGTCGAAGCGGTTGAGGACGTAGTTCACCACGAAGGTCTCGATCGCGCTCGAGACCAGCTTGAACACGGGATGGTCGCCCAGCGCGTGCTGGAGGTCGGTCACGAACGCGTCCAGGTTGTGCACGTTCGAGTCGTACACGTCCTCCACCCGGTCGAGCAGGCCGTTCACGAAGTCGGGCTTGAGGCCCGCCAGCTCCGCGTACACCGGCGAGCCCGCCGCGAACAGCGTGCGCAGCTTGCGGAAGAGGATCGCCTTCACGATGTCGGCGGCCGCCATGGTCGCGGCGGGCAGGTGCGGCGTGAACACCAGCAGCCCGCTGTTCGAGTAGGGGAGGAACTCGATCACGTTCGCGTCCAGCCCGGCCTTGAGGTCCAGCACGATGAAGTTGGCCGCCAGCTCGTTGATGGCGTCGATCAGCTCGCCGCGGCGCGCGGGCGTGAAGTTGGCGATGTCCTCGATCAGGTGCTTGGGGGAGGCCACGAAGCCGAAGCTGCGGTAGTGGCCGGCGGGGTCGAGCTTCGCGTCAAGGGACGTCACGCAGTCCGCGAGGCGGGCGCCCTTCCTGAAGAAGTGGTAGAGGTCCCGCTCGATCGGCGTGTCGATGCAGTTGCGCACGGACGAGGTGCCGGTGTCGAGGTCGATCAGCACCGTGCGGCCGTGGCGCGAGAGGCTGAGCGCGTAGTTGAGCGCGAGGGTCGTCTTCCCGACGCCGCCCTTGCCGGAGGAGATCGGGATGATGCGCCGGGCGATGCTCAAGGCCGGCCGCCCCGCGCCAGCGCTACCTCTTCCGTTCCAGCTCGAACGTGCCGGTCTCCACGCCCGTCGCCGTGTCCGCGTGCACGGTGCCGCGCACCTTCACGCCGTCCCACTTGCCGACGTACCAGGCGATGCGCGACCCGCTCTTGGCGGAGAACTGGACGGCGGCCTTCTGCGCGCGCACGTTCTCGATGGGCACGCTCATGGTCAGCGCGCGCTCGTAGGTCAGCGTGCCGCCGTCGCTCGTGAAGGTGACCGTGACGTACTTGCGCGTGCCGCCCTCCACCTCCGACCCGGACCAGATTCCGTCCAGCTTCAGCGGCCCGCCCGGAGCCGCCTCCGCGGCCGGCGTCTCGCCCGCGGCGCTGGCCGGCCCCTTGACGGCCACCGGCACGCGCAGGGCCAGGACACGCAGGGGCTCGCGCCACCCGGCGGGGGCCTTCTCGACCACCTCCAGCGGCAGCCCGAACTTCCCCGTCTTCTTCGCGGCGTCGCCCACCTGGCCCAGCACGCGCCCCTCGGGCGCCAGCTCGGCCGCGAAGTGGGGCTTCTCGCCGCGGATCAGGAGCAGCACCAGGTCGCGCGCGACGGCGCCCCACCAGAGCGCGAGCCGGGCGCGCGTCACCGGGCCGCCCTTGCCCTTGAGGCCGGTCCAGTCCTCGTTGTACGCGGCCGCGTCCTCGGCGGTGACCTCGAACAGCGGCTCGGGCCTGCCGGTCAGGCCGATCGCCGGGCTGCCCTCGAGGTCCCGCACCTCGAAGTCGGCCGTGAGCGACGCCTTGAGCGCCACCGCCGCCTCGGCCAGCTTCTGCTGCGCGTCGAAGGCACGCTCGGCCGCCGAGCGCCCGCCGGACGCCGAGAGCACGAACGCGGGACCGAGCGCCGTCGCCAGCACCGCGTGGTCGTGCCCGGGGTCGTCCCGGATGGGCCCGGCCACGAAGCGGAACTCGACGGGGTCGGGCCGCGGCGCGAGCGTCATGCTCGCGGTGCCGACGTTCTCCGAGCGCGGCACGCGCAGCTCGAGCGGCGCCTCGCCGGTCGGCGCCCAGGGGACGATCGCCTTCAGCTCGTTGTCGAGCGCCGAGATCACGAGCGCTCCCACGCCCCCGATCTTCAGGTCGTTCATCGCGGGCTGCAGCGGGAACCCGCGCCCCTTGACGGTCACGACGTCGCCCGCAGAGACGCCCGCCGGGTCCACCGACGTCACGAGCGGGATCTTCCCGATCACGAACGGCGCCTGGTTCGACGGATCGCCACCCATCGACACCACGACGGGCAGGGACGTGCCGACGGGGTCGGTCACGTCCGGCACGCGCACGCGGATGCTGGTCGGAGTCGTCTCCAGCACGGCGGCCGGGAGGTCGCCGAACTTCACGATCGCGCCCGGGCCCCAGTCGACGCCGGCGAGCGTCACCTCTTCGCCCGGCATGGCGACGCTGGGCGAGATGCCGTGGACGCGCGGAGCCTTGAACACCGCCAGCTCGAAGGCGGGCGACGCCTTGCCGCCGGCGGTGACGACCACCGCGACCTTGCCCTCGCCGGTGACGGTCAGCGCGGGCACCTCCACCTCGAGCCGCGTGGGCGACGCGCTCAGCACCTTGCCCGCGGCGCGACCGCCGAAGGAGACCGCGTTGTCGGCCGCCTCGGCGGCGAAGTGCTCTCCCGTGATCGCGATGCGCTCGCCCGCGCGGGCGCGGGCCGGCTCGACCGCCGCGATGCTTGGCGACTTCCCGGGTCGCAGCGCGAAGAACACGCCCGCGCCCAGCAGCGCCAGGGCCCCCACCGCGATGAGGACCCACTTCATCGCGCCGCCGCCCGAGGCCGCAGCCGCGGGACGCGCGGCGGGGCGTGCCGCGGGACGCGCACCGGCCCCGGGCCGGGCGCCCGTCGGTCGAGGCACCCGCGGCGCCGGCTCGGGTCCCGGCGGCGCCGTCGCCTTCTCCACGACAGCCGGGGCGGGCGGAGGCGCCGC
>JAICEW010000347.1 GCA_025923995.1 Vicinamibacteria bacterium
GCGGCCTGCCGGACGGCTGGCGGATGTTCCTCGAGCACAAGCTGGAGGAGCCGGCCTTCTACTCGACGGTCCTCAACGACTGGGGCACGAGCTACTGGTGCTCCTCGCAGCTGGGGCCCCATGCGCTGTCGCTGGTGGACCTGGGGCACCACGCGCCCAACGTGAACATCGAGATGATCGTGAGCCGCCTCATCCAGTTCGGGAAGCTGGCGGGCTTCCACTTCAACGACAGCAAGTACGGGGACGACGACCTGGACTCGGGATCGATCAAGCCCTTCCAGCTCTTCCTTGTCTTCAACGAGCTGGTGGACGCGGAGCTGTCGCGCGTCCCCGGGTTCGCGCCCGCCTACATGCTCGACCAGTCGCACAACGTGACCGATCCCATCGAGTCCCTGATGACGAGCGCCGTCGAGGTCCAGCGCGCGTACGTGCAGGCGCACCTGGTGGACCGCGACGCGCTCTCCCGCCACCAGGACGGCTGCGACCCGCTGATGGCGCTCCAGACGCTCAAGCAGGCCTTCACCACCGACGTGTCGCCCATCCTGGCCATGGCGCGCCACCGGTCGGGCGGCGCCATCGATCCCGTCAAGGCCTATCGCGCGAGCGGCTACCGCGCGCGCAAGGCGGAGGAGCGCCCGGCCGCAACGGGGGGACGCGGAGGCGGGATCGTTTGACCGCCTTCCTGGCCATCGACCTGGGCGCCGGCAGCGGCCGCGCGTTCCTCGGCCGCTTCGACGGCCAGGGCCCGCTGCTGACGGAGGTGCGCCGCTTCCTCTACCCGCCCGCGCGGCGCGAGGGCCGCCTGCGCTGGGACATGGGGAACATCGTGGAGCAGGTCCGCGAGTCCGTGCGCGACGCCGGGCGCCTCGCGGACCAGCACGGCGAGCGCCTGCACAGCGTGGGCGTCTGCAGCTGGGGCGTCGACTACGGCCTGCTGGACGCGGCCGGGCGCCTGGTCGAGGACCCCGTCTGCTACCGCGACGCGCGCACCGAGGGGGCCATCGACTCGGTCACTCGCCGCGTGCCCCGAGAGGAGATCTTCGAGCGCACGGGCATCCAGTTCCTGCCGTTCAACACGCTCTACCAGCTCGACGCGCACGCGCGCGAGGGCCTGCCCGCCTCGGCCGCGCGGCTGCTGATGATCCCCGACCTCTGCCACCACGCGCTCGCGGGCACCCTCTCCTCCGAGTACACGAACGCCAGCACGACGCAGATGCTCTCGCTCGCGACGCGCGACTGGGACCGGGACCTGCTCGGGCGGCTCTCCCTGCCGGCCGCCCTGCTGCCCCCGCTGGTGCCACCGGGGACCGACGCGGGACCGCTCGAGCCGTCGCTCGCGGCGCAGCCCGGGCTTCAGGGCACGCGCGTGGTGGTGCCCGCGACCCACGACACGGCGAGCGCGGTGGCCGGCACGCCCCTCGAGCCGGGCTGGGCGTACGTGTCCTCCGGCACCTGGTCGCTGGTGGGCGTCGAGCGCACCGAGCCGCTGACCGGCGCCGCGGCCGCGCGCGCGAACCTCACGAACGAGGGAGGCGCCTTCGGCACGGTGCGCCTGCTCAAGAACGTGATGGGCCTGTGGATCCTCGAGCAGTGCCGCAAGGAGTGGGCCGCGGCCGGACGCGAGCTGTCCGCGCCGGACCTGGCCGCGGGCGCGGCCTCGATCGATGCCCCCATCGTGCTCGTCGATCCCGACGACGCGCGGTTCCTGGCGCCCGACAGCATGCTCGCCGCGTTGCGGTCGGCGCTCGCCGAGTGCGAGCAGCCGATGCCGGACGAGCCGCCGCGGCTGGCCAAGGTCGTGCTCGACTCGCTCGCCTCGCGGTACGCGCAGGTGGTGGACAGGATCGAGAAGCTGACCGGCGACGCCATCCCGGGGATCCACATCGTGGGAGGAGGCAGCCTGAACGACTACCTGAACCAGGCGACGGCGGACGCGTCCGGCCGGCCGGTCCGCACCGGGCCGGTCGAGGCGACAGTGCTCGGCAACGCGATGGTCCAGGCCATCGCCGCCGGCCGCTTCGCGACGCTGGCCGACGCGCGGCGATACGCCGCGTCCGCGCTCTCCTGCCGCACGTTCGAGCCTCGCCCCGGCTCGCCCTGGGGGCGGGTGGGCCGCCGGCCGCCGGTCGTCGCGTGAGGGCCCTGGCGGTCGGGGTCCTCCTCGCGGCCGTGCCGGCGGGCGCCCAGATCCTCACGGTCGAGGATCGCGTGGATCCGGTCGGCGTCGGCGACCCCACGCCCGAGCTCGCCTGGCGGTCGGACGGTGCGTCGGTCCAGCGTGCGTACCAGGTCCAGGTCGCATCGGCCGCGGACCGCCTCGACGCGCCCGACCTGTGGGACTCGGGCCGCGTCGAGAGCGCGTCCACCGCGTTCGTGTCGTACGCCGGCGCGCCGCTGCAGTCCCGCCAGCGAGCGTTCTGGCGCGTGCGGACCTGGAGCGCGACCGGTGCGTCGCGCTGGTCGCCCGCCGGCCGGTTCGAGATGGGCCTGCTGCGCGACGCCGACTGGTCGGGCGCGCGCTGGATGTGGGGCGATGCGCCCGTGGGTCACGAGGCCCATTTCCACTTCCGCGCGGCCCTCCCCGCGTCGTCCAGGCGCGTCGTGCGTGCCCGCGCGTACGTCACGGCGTCGCACCGGTACGACCTGTACGTCGACGGCGCACACGTCGGCCAGGGCCCCGCGTTCGCCTACCCGGACTACCAGCTCTACCAGGCGCTCGACGTGACGTCCGCGTTCGCGGACGCCGGTCGCGAGCACGTCCTGGGCCTGACCGCCCGCTGGTACGGCGCGGGACAGGGCCGGCCCGCGGCGCGCGGCGGCGTGCTGCTCAAGCTGGCCGTCGACTACGCGGACGGCACGTCCGCGGCGCTCGACAGCGGTCCGGCCTGGAAGTTCCGTCGTGCGGAATGGCGCGTGCCGGACGCGCCCGTCTCCGCCGCCAACTTCCGCAACGGCGAGGGCATCCCGCTCGAGACGATCGACGCGCGCGAGGCGCCGCTGGGATGGAACGAGCGCGGCTTCGACGACTCGAGCTGGAAGCCGGCCGTCGACCTGGGACCGCACCCGACCGCGCCCTGGACGGGCCCCCTGCTCGCGCAGGAGACCGCGATCGACGAGCGCGCGATCGCTCCCGCGTCCATGCGCACCCTCGCACCCGGGCGCGTGGTGGCGGACTTCGGCAAGGTCTACGCGGGCCGGCCTCGCGTCGTCTTCCCCTCCGGCCGCGCCGGTGCGAGCGTCAAGGTCACGACCGACTACCGTACCCTGCCCGACGGCACGCTCGCGGGCTTCGCGCAGAGCACGAAGATGGACTACGCGTACGTCCAGCGCGGCGGGCGCGAGACCTTCGAGCCCTACGGCTACCTGGCATTCCGCCACGTGCAGGTGGACTTCCCGGCCGAGCAGCCCGCGCCCGAGATCGCCGTCGTCGCCCGCTGGAACCGCCTGCCCGAGCCGCACGCGACGTTCCGCTCCAGCGATCCGACGCTCGACGCGATCTTCGAGCTGGCGCTCCACTCGACGCGGTACGGCTCGCAGGAGCACTTCGTGGACACCCCCACGCGCGAGCAGGGCCAGTTCACCTACGACGCGTACCAGATCTCGCGCGCGGCCATGCGCGCGTTCGGGGAGCGCGACCTCACCCAGCGCGCGCTGCGCGAGTTCGCCCAGTCGCAGGTGAAGTTCCACTCGGACACCGGGAAGGTCAACGCGGTGTACCCCAACGGCGACGGCAAGCGCGACATCCCCGACTGGACGCAGAGCTGGGTCCTGTGGGCCTGGGAGTACTTCCTGGAGACGGGCGACCGGGAGCTGGTGGCGGACCTGTTCCCCCGGCTCGTGAAGACGGGCGAGTACGTCAAGTCGACCGAGAACCCGTCGACGGGCCTCGTGGACCTGGGCAACGACCCGGGATACCGCAGCGGCATCGTCGACTGGCCGAACCGCTACGGTTACGACCGCACGACGACACAGCGTACCGTGATGACGGTGAACGCCGTGCTCGTGTACGGAGCGATCGCCAGCCTGGCGGAGGCACTGGGGCGAGGCGAAGTCGCGGCCGTCTACCGCGACGCGCAGCGCCGCTCCGAGATGGCGATCCTGACGCGCCTGTGGGACCCGGACCAGTCGGCCTACGTCGACGGGCTCAACGCCGACGGAAGCCGGAGCCCGCACGCGTCGCAGCAGGCCAACGCGATGCTCCTCGCCGTCGGCCTGGCGCCGGGGGGACGTGTGGACGGCATGATGGCCGCCGTCCGCCGCGCGGGCTTCGAGACCTCGCCCGTGCTCTCGCGCTTCCTGGTCCAGGCGTACGGCGAGCACGACCAGGACGACGCGCTCTACGACTTCCTGCTCAACCCGAAGGGCCGCAACTTCGCGTCGATCCTCGCGCAGGGCGGCACGTTCACGTGGGAGAGCTGGGAGGGTGCCGCCGCGAAGAGCGAGAACAGCGAGTCGCACGCCTACGGCGCGAACGCGGCCCTGGAGGCGATCCAGCGCTACGTGCTGGGCGTCGAGATCGTGCGGCCGCAGGCCGAGCGCGTGCGCATCCGTCCGCACTTCGGGCCGCTCGCCTTCGCCGAAGGCTCGGTCGTGACGGAGCGCGGCCCGGTGCGCGTCGCCTGGAAGGCCGCCGGCCCCGAGCTCGAAGTCACGCTTCCCGCGAGCGTCGTCGCCGACGTCCACGTGGCGGCGCCCGGGCGGCGGGCCCTGCTGTTCATGGACGGCCGCAGGCTTCCCACCCACCGGGACGGCTCCCACCTCGTGGCCCGCGACGTGCCGCCCGGCCCCCACCGCTTCCGTGTGCGACCCGACCAGGAGGAACCTTGAGACCTCTCGCCCTGTGCCTCGCCCTCTCGATGGCCGTCCCCGCCGCCGCGCAGACGCCGGCTCCCAGCCCGGACACGCGCACCATCCGCGACGTGGTCACGGCGGTGGCCCGCTACCAGCGGAAGCCGCTCGAGGAGGGCGAGTACAAGCGGGGCACGTGGGAGGAGGTCCAGGCCAACAGGCTGCCGAAGGGCCTGACCTGGACGTACCAGTACGGCGTGATCCTCTACGGGCTGCTGCGCGCGACGGACGCGACCGGCGACAAGACATTCGCGGACTTCGTCGCCGAGCACAACCGCAAGGCGTCCGCGTACGCGAGCTACCTGCGCTGGGTGGACAAGACGTACGGCACGTCGCAGAAGGAAGGCGTCGACGCGCTCCTGCAGGCGTCGAACTTCCGGCGATTCATCCGCATGGACCGGCTCGACTTCTGCGGAGCCATGGCCCACTCGATGCTGGAGAGCGTCCTGAAGCACGGGGTCGTGCCCAACGAGGCGGAGACCGAGATCCTGGACTACGTCGCGGACTACATCCAGAACAAGCAGGGCCGCATCGAGGGCGAGGGCATCTTCTTCCGCCCCGAGGCGAAGGACACGCTCTGGATCGACGACCTCTACATGAGCTGTCCCTTCCTGATCCGGCGCGCGAAGCAGAAGAACGACCCGTCCCTGCTGGACGACGCGGCCCGGCAGGTCAAGGGCATGTCGAAGCGGCAGCAGGACGCGGACGGGCTCTGGTACCACGCAGCGTGGGTGAAGGAGAACCGCAGGTCGCCGTACAAGTGGGGCCGCGCCAACGGCTGGGCGATGGTCACGACCGTCGAGGTGCTGTCCGCCCTGCCGGACAACCATCCCGACCGTCAGGCGCTCGTCGACATCCTGAAGAAGCACGTCGCGGGTGTCGCGAAGCATCAGAAGGCCTCGGGCCTGTGGGCGCAGGTGCTCGACCACCCGGAGCTGTGGGACGAGACGTCGTGCTCCGCGATGTTCGCGTACTCGATCGCGCGCGGCGTGCGGCGCGGATGGCTGCCGAAGGAGAACCTGGAGATCGCGCGCAAGGCCTACGCGGGCGTCATGCGCAACGTCACGCCGGACGGGCAGGTCCTCGAGGTCAGCGAGGGCACGGGCATCGGCGAGACGCTCGAGTTCTACCGCGACCGCAAGCGTCCCGTGAACGACCACCACGGGCCGGGCCCGGTCATGTTCGCGGGTGCTGCGCTGATCGAGGCCGACGCGCTGGATCCGAAGGGGAGCCGGAAGAAGTAGTCAGTGGGTCGCCGTGTCGACACGCTTGAGGAAGGCGTCCACCTGCTGCTCCCACAGCGGGAGCTCGCCGATCGCAAGGTGGGCATTCGCGAGCGTGTGCTCGGACAGGAAGGCGAGCTCGGCCCGGCCTCCCGCCGCCTGCCAGAAGCCATGCAGCTCCTGTGCGACGCCATCCCTGAACAACGGATCCCGAGCGGCATAGACCCACATCGTCGGTGAGGTGGCGCGAGAGGCGGCGCGCGTCAGCCTCGCCTTGTGGTCGTCCATCCGCTGCCGGTTCTCGCTGGACGTCAGCCGCTCGGTGACCCCGTGCCAGCCGCCTGCGAAGTTGATCACGGCCTTCACGAGGGAGGGCTGCTCACCGGCCAGGAGGAGCGAGAGGAACCCGCCCCGCGAGTGCCCGACGAGGATGATCTTCGATCCGGAGCTGGACAACCGCCCGAGAATCAGCTGCTTCACCACGGCGTCCGTGTCGAGCAGCGCCTCGCGCAGTCCACGCTCGGCGAGCGCGACCTGATCGGACGGCGTGCATTGGCCGGTGAAGACCGAGCATTCCTCGACATAACTGCCGCTGGACTCCCCGCGGCCCCTGCGCATCGGCGCGACGACGGTGTAACC
>JAICEW010000348.1 GCA_025923995.1 Vicinamibacteria bacterium
CGCGCGTGGGCACGAGGTGGACGCGGTGGTGGACGAGGGCTCGACCGCGGCCGACGAGGCACGCCTGCGCTGGCACCCCATCCGCTGGACGCCGCACGTCCGCTTCTTCCGCTTCCGCGCCCGTCCCGCGGTCGAGGCCGTGCTCCGGCAGACGGATGCCTCGGTCGTCATGGAGCGCTACTACAACTTCGGCGGCGAGGGCGTCGCCGCCGCCGCCCGTGCCGGCGTACCGTCGCTGCTCGAGGTGAACTCGCCGGTGGTCGACCATCCGGGCTCCTGGAAGGCGCGGCTGGACGCGCTGGCGCTGGTGCGGCCGCTGCGCGCGCACCGCGAGGCGCTGTGCCGGCAGGCGGCGGCCATCGTCTCGCCGCTGCCGGAGATCGTGCCCGAGTTCGCGCGGAGCAAGACCGCGACCGTGACCTGGGGCGCGAACGTGGACGCGTTCCATCCCGGCCGGCGGCGCGAGGCGCTGCGCCGCGAGTGGGGCGTGCCCGAGGGCGCCACGGTGGTGCTGTTCAGCGGCAGCTTCCGGCCCTGGCACGGCGTGCACGTGCTGGAGGAGGCCGCGCGACGCCTGCGCGCGCGCGCCGACGTGTTCTTCGTCCTGGCCGGCGGGTCGCGCGCCGGGGCCGCCACCGAGTACCGCGGCCTCGCGCTGGGCAGCGTGCCCTACGAGCGCATGCCCGAGGTGGTGGCCAGCGCGGACGTCGGCGTGGCTCCCTACGACACGTCGCGCCTGGCGCAGCTGCAGCTCGGCTTCTTCTGGTCGCCGCTCAAGATCTTCGAGTACATGGCGAGCGGCCTGCCCACCGTGACCGTCCCGCGCCCGCCGCTCACCGACATCGTGCGCGAGGGACAGGAGGGCCGGCACGCGAAGGAGGCGGACGCGGTCGACCTGGCGCGCGTGGTCGGATCGCTCGCGGACGACGCCCCGGCGCTCGCGCGCATGGGCGCCGCCGCGCGGGAGCGCGTGGTCGCGCGCTACTCGTGGGCGCGTCACTGCGAGCAGCTGGAGGGCGTCCTGCAGGGGTTGCGGGCGTGAGGATCGCGCTGGTGAGCGAGGTCTACCCGCCGCGTGCGGGAGGTGCCGGCTGGTCGGCGCGCGCCCTGGCGCTCGGACTGCGCGCTGCCGGCCACGACGTGTCGGTGCTCACCACCAGCCCGGGCCCGGAGGACATGGACGGCCTCCCCGTCACCCGCCTGGCCGTGGGCGGACGCAAGCGGCTCCGCGTGCCGCGCGCGTTCGCGAAGCACCTGCGCGACCTCCCGGACGCGGTCGTGCACGCACAGCACTCGCTCTCGGCCCTGGGCGCGCTCGCCGGCGACGCCCCCGAGCGCGTGGCGGTCACCGTGCGCGACCACTGGCCGGTGTGCTTCTGGTCCACGCGCATCAGCCGCGGAGCGCTCTGCCCCGCCTGCGGCCTCCTCCCCATGACCCGCTGCGTGCGCGGGCGCGTGCAGCCGGGGGCGCTGGCCTGGGGCGCGATCCCGTACATGGCGGGCGACCTGCGTCTCAAGCGCGCCGCCCTGGGGCGCGCGGGGGCCACGCTCGCCGTCAGCGAGGCCATCGCCGGCGAGCTGCGCAGCGCCGGGATCCCGCGCGTCGAGACCATCCCCAACATCGTCGACGGGGCCGAGGCCGAGATGCTGGCGCGGCGGGAGCCGTCGTTCGAGGTGCCGGAGCGGTTCCTGCTCTTCGTGGGCAAGCTGGAGGAGAACAAGGGCGCCCGCGCGCTGGTGCCGGCGGTGGCGGCGGCGCGCACCGGCCTGCCGCTGGTGGTGCTGGGCGAAGGCACGCTGGCGCACGCGGTCAAGATGGACGCCGCGGAGGCGGGCGTGCCGCTGCTGGTGCGCGGCTGGGCCGAGCGCGACGACGTGCTGCGCCTGCTCGCGCGGGCGACCGCGCTCGTCTTCCCTTCGCTGTGGCCCGAGCCGCTCTCCCGTGTCCTGCTGGAGGCGCTGGCCCTGGGCACGCCCATCGCGGCCATGGAGACGGGCGGGACCGCGGAGATCCTGGCGCCCGGCGGCGGGCTGCTCGTGCGCGACGCGCCTGGCCTCGCGGACGCGCTGGCCCGCATCGTGGGCGAGCCCGGCCTGCGCGACGCGCTGCGCGCGGCCGCCCGGGAGCGCGCCCGGGCCTACGCGCCCGAGGCGCTGGTGCCGCGCTACGAGGCGGTGTACCGGAGGCTCCGCTGAGGGTGGCGCTGCTGACGCGCGCCGCCCATCCCCTGCATCCTCCGGGCGGCATGGAGCGCGCGGTGTTCCATCTCGCCCGGCACCTGCAGGCGCGCGGCGTCGACACGGTGCTGCTCACGCGTCCGGCCACGGAGGGCGGCTCGTTCCCCGGACGCGTGATCGAGGTACCGTACGGCGCGGGCAGGCGGCACGGCAGCGTGCTGGACCGCACGCTGCGCTACCCGGCCTTCTCGCTCCGCCTCGGACGCGAGGCCGCGCGCCTGGTGCGCGCGGGCGAGGTGGACGTGGTCGACGCGCAGGGGCTGACGGCGCTGGGGTACGGCCGCCTGCGCGCGCAGGACGCGTCCCTGCGCGCCCCGCTCGTGATGAACCCGCAGGGCATGGAGGAGCACCAGACCCGCGGGCTCAAGCGGCTGGCGCTCACCCGGCTGCGGTCGCTCTCGCGCGAAGCCGCGCGACTCGCCGACCGCGTGGTCGCGACGGACGAGGCGACGCGTGCGGACGTGCCGCGCCTGCTGGGCGTGAGCGAGGAGAAGGTCGCGGTGCTGCCCAACGGCATCGACCCGGACGAGATCGCGGCCGCCACGCCGAGCGACGCGCGTGCGTTCGCCGAAGCCGCGGTGCCGGGGCTGCGCGACGCGGACCTGGTCCTGCTGTCGGTGGGAAGGCTCGAGGCCTACAAGGGATTCGGGGACGTGGCCGCGGCGCTCGAGCGCCTGCATGCGCAGGCCGCCCTGGGTCGCCAATGGATGTGGCTGATCGCAGGAGCGGGGAGCGCGCCCAGGGTCGGTGACGGGGCCTCTGGACACGTAAGGGCGCTCGGCCGTGTCACCGACCAGCTCCTCCACGCCCTCTACGCGCGCGCGGACCTGTTCGTGCACGCGACGCGGTTCGAGGGGTCGAGCCTGGTGACGCTCGAGGCCATGGCGCACGGCCTGCCGGTCGTGGCCACCCGCGCGGGCGGCATCCCCGACAAGGTCGCGGACGGCGTGACCGGCCAGCTGGTGGAGCCGGCCGACGTGCACGCGCTCGCGGTCGCGATCGGCGCGATGGCACGGTCGCCGGAGGCGCGGCGCCACATGGGCGAGGCCGGGCGGACGCGCGCGCTGGAGCGCTTCGCCTGGCCCGTGCTCGTCTCGCGCCAGATCGCGCTCTACGAAGAGCTGTTGCGCGAGGCGCGCGGTTGAGCCCGCGCATCCGCCGGTGGCTGTGGGCGGCCTTCGGCCTGCTCGCCGCCGAGCTCGTCTTCGCGATCGTGTCCGGCGCGGTCTCCCGGTGGCCGCCCTTCGGTCCGGTGGGGCTGGCCGGCTACACGGTGCGCGCGCTCCTGCTCGCGGGCCTCATGGCCGCGCTGCGCTTCCGTCCGCTGCCGCTGTGGCTGCTGCTGCTGCCCGCGCTGGGCCAGTTCCACCTCGCGGGCGGTCGCATCGGCGGCGACGGCGTCATGTACTACGTGCAGCTGCGCTCGCTCCTGAAGGACGCCGACATCGACCTCACGAACGAGTACACGCACTACGAGCTGATCGACCGCGAGGACCTGCGGGTCAGGACGAAGACGGGCCTGCGCCGTTCCATCTTCGCGATCGGTCCCGCGCTGGCCTGGGCCCCCTTCTTCGCGATCGGCGAGGCGGTCGCGCGCGTCGAGCGCGCGGCGGGACGCGACTCCGACCTGTCGGGCTACGGACCCGCACACGTGAACGCGACCGCTCTGGGCAGCTTCGCGTACGGTTTCGCCGCGTTGCTGCTCATCCACGACCTGCTGCGGCGCCACTTCGGTCCGGGTCTGGCCCTCGCGGGCGTGCTGGCGCTGTGGGCGGGCAGCTTCCTGCACTGGTACATGGTCCACCAGCCGACCATGTCGCACGCGCCCTCCGCCTTCGGCGCCGCGCTGGTGATCGGGCTGTGGGACCGCTCGCGTGGGACGCGCACGTGGCGCGGGTCGCTGGCCCTGGGCCTGGCGCTCGGCTTCGCCATGTGCCTGCGCTGGCAGAACGGCGTGCTGCTGGTGCTGCCCGCGGTCGACCTCGCGCGCGCCGCGTGGACGCGTCTGCGGAGCGGACCGTCCTCCATGAGCGAGGAGGGGCTTCGCCCCGACGAGCGGAAGACGCGCACGGCCGCCTGGCGATGGCTGGCCGCCAGTGCCGGCGCGCTCGGCGCGGGCGCGCTGGTGGGCGCGCTGCCGCAGATGATCGCGTGGAACGCGCTCTACGGCATGTGGCTGCTGCCCTATCCCCCGCACGGGACCGACTTCGTGCGCCTCGACCACCCCTACGTGTTGGAGACGCTGTTCTCCTCGCGCCACGGACTGCTCTCCTGGACCCCGGTGCTGTGGCTGGGCTTCCTGGGCTTCGTTCCCCTGTTGCGCCGCCGGCCCGCGCTGGCCGCGCCGCTCCTGGTGCCGCTGGTGCTGATGACGTACGTGAACATGTGCTCGGGGGACTGGTGGGCCGGCGGCTCGTTCTCGATCCGCCGCTTCGACCCGCTGCTGGCGCCGTTCGCGCTCGGCATCGCGGCCTGTCTCGAGTGGACCGCGGCGCTGCTGCGGCGCCGGCCGCAGATCACGCTGGCCGCGGCGGTGCTGCCGCTCGTGGTGTGGAACGCGGGCCTGTGGGAGCAGGTCAGGCGAGGCCTGGTCTCCCGCGAGGGAGCGGCGTCCTTCCCGCGGCTGTACGGCACGACCGCGCGGCTCCTGGCCGACGGCGTCGGGTCGCCGTCCACCTGGCCGGCCAGCTGGATCTTCGCGCTGCGCGAGGGGCGGCCACCCAGCCAGTACGATCCGCTGGTGGGCCGCTACCTCTTCTACCGCCAGAACAACCTGGAGGGGCTGATCGACGTGGGCGCGCCCGGTGACGACGCCCTGCTGGGCGAGGGCTGGGGACGCGTCGAGGAGCGGTTCGACACCAAGGGCCGCAGCACCGACGGCCCGGCCCGCGTGTTCGCCCCGCTCGACGTCCCCGAGACGCTCGTCATCTCGGTCGCCGCCGCCGCGCCGCGCGACGGCGCCGAGGTGCGCGTGAGTGTCAACGGCCGCGAGGCCGGACGCTTCGCCGCGGACCGCACGCTGCGCGAGCACGCGCTGACCGTGGACGCGGACTGGTGGAAGCGCGAGCTCAACTCGGTGCGCCTGGACGCGGGGGCCCTGCGCCTCTACGTCGACCGCGTGCGCTTCGCGAGGGCGGGCTCGTGAGGCGCGCGGTGGTCATCGGCGGCGGGCCGGCGGGCCTCAAGGCCGCGCACACGCTCCGGAAGGGCGGGCTCGACGTCACGCTGCTGGAGAGCGGGCCCATCCTGGGCGGGCTGGCCAGCTCGTTCGACGTGCAGGGCGTGCGCATCGAGAAGTACTACCACTTCATCTGCCGGGGCGACGACGACCTGGTGGACACGCTGCGCGAGCTGGGCTTGTCCGGGAAGCTGCACTGGAAGAGCTCGCGCATGGCGTACTTCGTGGACGGGCAGCTCTACCCGTTCCTGACGCCGCTGGAGCTGATGCGGTTCGCGCCCCTGACCCTCGCGGAGCGCGTGCGCGCGGGCGTGGCGGTCAAGCGGGCGCAGCGCATGCGCGAGGAGGACCTGGCGCCGCAGAAGGCCATCCCCTGGCTCAAGAAGATGTTCGGCAACCACGCCTACCACGTGATCTGGGAGCCGCTCATGCGCTTCAAGTTCGCGGAGCACGCGGAGGAGATCAGCGCCGCCTGGATCTGGGCGCGCATGGTGCGCCTCTCGCGCTCGCGCGTCTCCGCCTGGCGCGAGGAGCTGGGCTACATCGAGGGCGGCAGCCAGACGGTGCTGGACGCGCTGGGACAGGACCTGGAGACGCGCGGCGCGCGCGTGCTCAAGAACGCGTCAGTCGAGCGGATCGTCATGGAGGGCGGACGCGCCACCGGCGTGCGCGTGGGCGGCGAGACGCTGCCGGCGGACGTGGTGATCTCGACCGTCACCATCCCCCGCTTCCGAGCGCTGGCCGCCGACCTGCCCGCCGACTACCTGGACCGGCTGGCGCGCATCCCGACCATCGGCATCTTCTGCCTGTTCCTGCGCCTGCGCGAGAGGGTGACGCCCTTCTTCTGGGTCAACACGCACGACCCGCGCGTGCCCTTCGCGGGCATGATCGAGTACACGAACCTCAATCCCGTGCCCGAGCTGGGCGGCGACCGCATCCTCTACGTGCCGCAGTACCTCTCGCCCGACGACCCGCGCTACGCGCAGGACGACGAGGCCGTCTTCCGCGCGTACACCGACGCCCTCGCGCTGCTGCATCCCGCCTTCGACCGATCGTGGGTGAAGTTCCACGCGCTGTTCCGCGACCGCTTCGCGCAGCCGATCTGCCTCACCGACTACCGCGAGACGACGCCCCGGCACGCGACGCCGGCCCCCAACATTTTCGTGACCGACTCCTGCCAGCTCCATCCGCACGACCGCAGCATCAGCGGGTCCTTCGGGCTGGGGCGGGTGGCGGCCACCGAGGCGCTCGCGTCGCTGGGGCCCGCGTGACCGTCCGAC
>JAICEW010000349.1 GCA_025923995.1 Vicinamibacteria bacterium
CCGGCGAACGCGAACGCGATCACGACCGAGCTGGTCGTGATGAGCGTCGGCCAGCCCAGGCTGCGCGTCAGCACCTGCGACACGATGAGGCCGAGCGTCACCCCGATCGCTCCGCCCGCGAGCGACAGGCCGATCGCCTCCGAGAGGAACTGGCTCAGGATGTCGCGCGTGCGCGCGCCCACGGCCATGCGCAGGCCGATCTCGCGCGTCCGCTCCGTGACCGACACCAGCATGATGTTCATGATGCCGATGCCGCCCACCAGCAGGCTCACGGAGGCCACGCACATGAGCAGCGTCGTCATGGTGTTCGCCATCTCGACGCGCGACTGGGCCATCTCCTCCACCGTGCGCACCGTGAAGTCGTCGTCCTCCGGCCCCGTCGTCCGGTGGCGCTCGCGTAGCAGCCGCGTGATGTCGACCGCGGTGCGCTCCACGTCGTCGGCGTCGGTGGCCGACACGTACACGCGCTGGAGGTACGTGATGCCCATGACCTTCTTCTGGACCGTCGTGTACGGGGCCAGGATGAAGTCGTCCTGATCGTCCCCGAACTGTCCCTGGCCCTTGGGAGCGAGCACGCCCAGGACGCGGAACGGCATGTTCTTGACGCGGATCACCTGGCCGACGGGGTCCTGGTCGGGGAAGAGCGTGCGCGCCACCGTGTCGCCCAGCACGGCGACCTTGTCGGCCACCAGCACGTCGCGGGGCGAGAGGTTGGCGCCCGAGGCGATCGGCCAGTTGCGGATCACGACGTACTCCTCGTTGCCGCCCTCGATGGACGTGTTCCAGTTCTGGTTGCCGGCCACCACCTGGACGCGCGTGCGGGCCCCGGGCGAGATCCGGGCCACGGTCGGCAGCTGCGCGACGGCCTGCGCGTCCTCCAGCGTGAGGGTGGTGATGCTGCCCGCGCCGCCGCGCACCGCGCCGCCGCCGCGGCCGAAGCTGCCGGACGAGAGGTAGACCACGTTCGTCCCCTGGCTCTGCATCTGCTGGTCGATGGCGGAGCGGGCGCCGGAGCCGAGCGCGATCATGGCGATGACGGAGGCCACGCCGATGACCACGCCCAGCATGGTGAGCGCCGAGCGGACCTTGTTGCGGCGCAGCGCCTTGGCCGCCAGCCGCAGCGTGTTGGCGATCGTCATGTGGCCACCTCGACCTCGGGCGGAGGCAGGGCCCGCAGCTCCTCGGCCGCCTCGCGCGTGCGCGTGACCGCCTCGTCCCGCACCACCCGCCCGTCGCGGAAGGCGATGATGCGCTGGCCGTACTCCGCGATGTCCTGCTCGTGCGTGATCAGGATGATGGTGATGCTGCGCTCGCGGTTGAGCCTCTGCAGCACGTCCATGATCTCGATGCTCGTCCGGCTGTCCAGGTTGCCGGTCGGCTCGTCGGCCAGGAGGATCTCGGGGTCGTTCACGAGCGCCCGCGCGATGGCGACGCGCTGCTGCTGGCCGCCCGAGAGCTGGTTCGGCGTGTGGTGGGAGCGCTCGCCCAGGCCCACCGCCGCCAGCAGGCCCTGGGACTTGGCGTGGCGCTCGGCCGGCCGGGCGGGCTTGTCGCTGTAGAGCAGCGGCAGCTCGACGTTCTCGATCGCGGTCGTGCGCGGCAGCAGGTTGAAGCTCTGGAAGACGAACCCGATCTTCCGGTTGCGCAGGACCGCGCGGCGGTCCTTGTCGAAGCCCGACACGTCTTCGCCCTCCAGGAAGTACTGGCCCGAGGTGGGGTGGTCGAGCAGGCCCAGGATGTTCATGAACGTGCTCTTGCCGCTGCCGGACGCGCCCACCACGGTCGCGAAGGTGCCGCGGGCGAGCTCCAGCGACACCCCACGCAGCGCGTGCACGGTGACGTCGCCCAGCTGATACGACTTGTGCAGGTCCGCGACCCTGATGATCGGCGTGTCCATGCTCACCGCTGGCGGCGCTGGAACTGCGGGTTGAACGGGTTGGTGGACGGGGAGGCCCCGGGCCGCGGCGCCCCCGCGCGCGCCGTGGGATCGGTCGCGCCCGTCACCACGGTCGCGCCCTCTTCCAGCCCCGACACCACCTCGACGTACTGGCCGTCCGAGAGGCCGAGCTGGACGCGCCGCGGCTGGGGCGATCCGTCTTGCCCCAGCACGAACAGGAGGGCGCCGCGTCCTTCGCGGCCCCCGCCGTCGCCGCGGCCGCCACCGTCGCCCCGCGAGCCGCCGTTGCCGCGCGCCCCGCCGGAGCCGGTCCCCGCCTGCGGAGGCGCTCCACCGGCCGGCGTGCCCGCAGCCGGGGCCTGAGCGGTCGGCGGACCCGGCGCGTCGCCGGCCGCACCACCGCCGCGTCCTCCGCCTCCCGGGCCTCGTCCGCCCTGTCCGCCCGCAGCGAAGCCCTCGGGCCGGAAGCGCAGCGACGCCGCGGGCACGCGCAGCACGTCCTCCCGCTTCTGCGAGATCACCGACACTGTCGCGGTCATGCCGGGCATCAGGATCTGGCCCGGGTTGTCGACGCTGATGATCGCGTTGTACGTGACGACGTTCTGCACGACCGTCGGCTGCAGGCGGACCTGCTCGACACGGCCGCGGAACGTGCGGTCCGGGAACGCGTCCACGCGGAACGACACCTCGGCGCCCTCCTTCACGCGTCCGACGTCCGCCTCGTCCACCGAGGCCAGCACCTGCATCCGCGAGAGGTCGTTGGCGATCACGAACAGGGTCGGAGCCTGCAGGGAGGCCGCCACCGTCTGGCCCACGTCCACGCTGCGCCCGATGACCACGCCGGAGATGGGCGCGCGGATGATCGTGTGCTCGAGGTCCACCTGCGCCAGGTTGACGCTCGCGGCCGCCTGCGTGACCGCGGCGTCCGCGCCCTTCACGCCGGCCACGGCGGAGTCATGGGTCGCGCGGGCCGTCTCGAGGTCGCTCTGCGGCAGGAGCTGCTCCTTGGAGAGCGCCTCCGCGCGGGCGGCCTTGAGGCGCGCGTCCTCCAGCGTGGTGCGGGCCTTCTCGGCGTTCGCGCGGGCGGCGGCGAGGTTGGCCTGGGCCTGGCCCAGCCGGGCCTGGAACAGCGACGGGTCGAGGCGCGCGATCACCTGGTCCTTGGTCACCCGGTCGTTGAAGTCGACCTCGAGCTCCTGGATGGTGCCCGAGACCTGCGAGCCCACCTGGACCGTCTGCACGGCCTGGAGGGCCCCCGTCGAGCCGACCACCTCCATGACGTCGCCGCGATCGACCGTGGCGGTGACGTACTTCGGCGGGGCGGCACGGCTGCGGAGCACGAACAGGAGGCCGAGGACCCCCACCAGCACCGCGGCCCCGATGACGACCCAGCGCTTGCGCGAGCTCATACCGGAAGTCTAGTCCGGAGCTGCTTGCGGAGGTCTGAAGCCCGGAAGTGAAACGGCGTCAAAGAGAAAGGGGCCTCCGGAGAGGCCCCTTTCTGCCGCCGATGTGCCTCGAAAAGGGAGGCTACTGCGTGGGCTGGTTGACCACGGCGCTCACCGCCGTCGGGGTGCTGGAGAAGAGCACGCCGCCGCCGGCCTCCTGCACGCGCTCGAAGTTCACGATGCTCTTGCGGTAGTCTGCGACGGCGCGCAGCTCGCTCACCTCGGCGAACGCGAGGTCGCGCTGCGCCTGGGTCACCAGGAAGTTGGTCGACATGCCGGCCGCGAAGCGCTTCTCCTCCGCGTCCAGGCGCCGCTCCTGGAGGACGCGCGCGGCGCGGGTGGAGCCCACGCGCTTGAAGTTGGTCTCCACCGCGCGCGCGGCGCTGCGGACCTCCTGCGTCACCGCGATCTCCAGCCGCCGCAGGACCGTTTCCTGCTGCTCGCGGTTGATGCGGGCCCGCGCCGACGTCGCCCGGGCCGAGCGATTGGGGATCGGATACGAGAACTGCACGCCCAGCGTCCAGGTGGGGAAGTCGAAGCCCAGGACGTCGCCGAAGGCGTTGCCGAACCCGCCCGGGATCGGCACCGGCAGGAGGTTGCCTTGCGCGTCGCGCACCTGTACGCCCGCCTGGCCCACCGAGCCGTATGCCGCCTGCAGGTCGACCGCGGGGAGCGTCTGGTTCTTCGCGAAGCGCTGGTTGTCGATGGCGTTCTCGACGTTCTTGCGCGCCGCCACGATGTCCGTCCGGTTCTCCAGCGCGTTGCGGACGGCCGTCTCCGCGTCCACCGGCGCCGGGTCGGCCGAGGGCCGGTCGGTCGGCACGATGTGGTACATCCAGTTCTGGGCCGCGTTGTCCGCGAAGATGGCCCGGCGCACCGCGTCCTCCGCGTCCAGCACCGCCGCATCGGCCAGGATGACGCTCTCCTCGCGGCCCGCCACCTCCGACTCGGCCGCGACCACGTCGAGCGGGGCCATGGTCCCCACCCGGACCTTGATCTGGTTCTCGTCGAGCAGCTTGCGGGCCAGCGCCAGGCTCTTGCGCTGGGCCTCCAGGTTGTCGATCGCGTAGAGGAGGTCGTAGTAGAGCTGCTTCACGCCCGCGACCGTGTTCACGACCGTCTGCCGGAACTGCACGTCCGAGATGTCGCGGTTGCGCTTGGCGACCGCGATCTGAAACCGCGTGGCGTCGATGCCGAGGTCGCGCAGCAGCGGCTGCGACGCGCGGATGTTCAGGTTCGACGAGTTGGAGGGGTTGAAGATCGAGAACGCGCTGTTGGTGGTGGTCTTGTTGTTCAGGAGGTCCACGCGCAGGCTGCCGCCCGTCGGCACCTGCTGGATCACGCCGAAGTTGTAGACGTCGACGTCCGTCTCGACCTCGGGCGCGCCGCTGAAGAAGTCGCTCGCCGGCCTCGTCGCCGAGGAGCGGCTGATGAGCGACGTGAGCAGCGGGTCGTAGAAGCCCTTCAGCTCGTTGACCGCCTCCGCGGCGTCCTGCGGATCGTAGCGGTTCACCGCGATGTCGATGTTGTTCTCCAGCGTCCGCGCCACGGCGTCCTGCAACGAGAGCGAGAGGACGGGCCGCGTGTCCTCCGTTGCGGGGAGGGGCGCGGGGGAGGGATAGCCCAGTGGAGCCGGCGGTGGCGTGGGCGTGGGCTCCTGCGCGTACGCCGCGGCTCCCAGGACGCACGCAACGGCGGCCGCTCGCGTCCACCAGCCCAGCATCTTTCCGATCATTCTGTCGTGACCTCCAGACGTGTGTTCAAAGGGAACGGAACGAAGGCTGACGATTATAGCGCGCCATGTCGGAAGGCCCTGGCGGGGACGGCACAGCCCGGCCCTCCAGATGATCAAACGAGCCCGGGGCGTCAAAAGATCCTCGATCTGCGCGCTCCAAGGGGTTGGACGCGATCGGTGGGATGGAAAAGCGAGGGGCCGCCGTGACGGCGGCCCCTCGCGTTGCGGTGCGACGGCCCCTGGGCGCCTAGAAGCGGACGCGGAAGCCGAGCTGTCCCTGCCAGCGCGAGCGCAGGTCGTCGCGGTCGAACTTCACGTAGCCGACGCGCGTGATGTTGGTCGGGTTGTAGACCATCTGCCCGGCGGCGTTGACCGTGGGCACCGGGATCGGGTTCAGGTCGCCGAACGTCGCGTTGTCCACGACGCCCCAGTCGCTGTTGAGCAGGTTCAGGAAGTTCAGCATGTCGAACGTGATCTCGAGCTTGACCTTCGAGACCGGGATGCCGAGGGCGGCGCGGATGTCCATCTGGTCGGTCCAGGGCGCGCGGCTGGCGCCCTTCTCCATGATCTGGCCGCGCGAGTCCTGCAGGCCCTTGTCGTTGGCCACGTAGGCCTCCCAGTCGGCCGCGGTGCCGTTGATGAACACGACGCGCGGGTCGCCCTGGGCCGGCACGTAGATGAGGTCGTTCGTGGTGCGGCCGTCGCCGTTCCAGTCGCCGTTGTACGTGAAGGCGTAGGAGCGGCCCTGCTGGCCGTTGTAGAACGCCGACATCAGCAGGTTGAGGCGCTTGCCCAGCTTCCAGTCGTACGAGACGGCCGCCATGATCCGGTGGCCCGGATCGAAGCGGGACACGCCCAGGCCGACGTCGTTCGGGTTGCCCTGGGTGTAGGCGTTGCCCCAGTTGGAGGCCGCCTGGGACGAGGTGCCATCGTTGACCGAGCGCGACTTGCCGTAGGCGTACGCGGCCATCGCGTAGAGGCCGTTGCGGAACGGGCGCTCCAGCTTGCCGGTGAACGTCAGCTGCGAGCCCTCGTCGGTGTTGGTCAGCAGGATCACGTCGCTGAAGGTGGTGTTGCTGCGCGTGAACGTGGGCCGCCCGTCCGGGCGCGTGCCCGTCTGGCGGATGTTGAGGTTCTGGTACGCGATGTCCTTGAGGTTCGTCGAGTAGAAGAACTCCACCGAGGACTGGAGGCCCCAGATGCCGAGCTCCCGGTCGTAGCCGATGTTCGTGCGGACGAGCGCGGGGTACTTGTACTCGGGGTCGATCACGTCGATCTCGTTGTTGAACGAGCCGGCGTTGGCGCCCGTGACGGTCGCCGGCTGGTTGAACGGGTCCGCCACGAACGGGATGCGGTTGGCCGCGTTGAAGGCCGCGCCGATGCGGCGGAACTCGATGCCGGTGTTGCCGAACTGGTTCGAGAGCCAGACGTAGGGCGTGCGGCCGGTGAACAGGCCGACGCCGCCGCGCACCTGCGACTTGCCGTCGCCCGCGACGTCCCAGTTGAACCCCGCGCGCGGCGACCACATCTTCGGGGCCGGCACCAC
>JAICEW010000350.1 GCA_025923995.1 Vicinamibacteria bacterium
CGATGCGCCGGCTGTGTTCCACGCGCGTCTCGGCATCGTCCTCGCCGTGGATCAGCAGCACCGGCACGCGGACGCGGGGCGCGGCCCGGACGGGCGATGCCTCGGCCGGATCGAACCCGCCCTGCTCGCGTACGATCTCGAGGGCCCGCTGGATCTCTCGCGCCGTCGCGAACCAGGGCGCGCGGTCGCTCGCGATCTCCGCCAGGCTCGAGAAGCTCGACTGCGCGATCACGCCGTGGATCCGCGGCTCGATGGGGACCGCCTGCAGCGCCACGGCCGCGCCGAGCGAGCACCCGAAGAGGACCACGCGGTCCGCCGAGACGGCCTCGAGCGCTTTCACCAGGTCGGCCTTCTCGAGCACGCCGTAGGTGCACGCGGCCCCGCCCGAGGCGCCGTGCGCACGCGCGTCGTAGGCGAGCACGTCCCAGCCCTTGGGCCCGAAGCGCTTCGCGATCCCGAGCCCACCCTGCCGGTTGTCGCCGATGCCGTGGAGGTAGACGAGCAGTCCCCGCCGCGTGCCGGTCGCACGGAAGAGCCAGCCGCGCAGGACCGCGCCGTCGGGGGCCGCGAAGGAGACGTCCTCGTACGGCACGTCCGGCACCCGGTCGAGCGGCCGGCGCTGCGGCCGCAGGATGGCGTTGCCTCCCCACTCCGGCGGCATGCAGGCCGAACTGGAGAGCAGGACCGCCGCCACCAGGCGCCGCATCACCTCGGGAAACGCGCGCGCGACGGGAACTGTTCGACCATTCGCATGGGTTTCGTTCCGAGACGGACGTCTCCGGTCGAGATCTCCCTCCGGCGTGGACGCGCACCCTTTTCCGCAGGCCGCACGCGGGACGCAGGAATCGCGCGCCTTTGGTGGCGATGGGCGTGCGCCCGGCGGGCACACGGATTGCTCAAGGAGGCGGCGTCGGATCACGTGACAGGCCGCCGTCCCGTCCACCGAGGGGCATGGGAGGGGCTGCCGGCCAGGAGGCTCGCTATGACGCACCCGAAGACGTCGCGTCCGCTGATGGCGGCCGTCGTGGTGCTGGTCCTCGGCTCGTCCGCGGGCGCCACGGCGCAGGACTGGACGGTCCGGCAGCCCGCCGGAACGGCTCTGCCCGACGGGATGGGCGGGATGGTCGTGGACCAGGCCGGCGTCACGTACATCACGGGAACCTCCGGTGCCTCCTCGAACACCGACATCACGACCGCCGCGTACGCGCCGGACGGGTCCCTGCGCTGGTCGCGGACCTTCAACGGCCCCGCGAACTGGCACGACCAGGCTCGAGCCGTGGCGGTGGCGGGAGGCCTGGTCTACGTGGCCGGCAACACGCCCGGGCCCGGCTCGTTCGCGCAGGCGCTGCTGCTCGCGTACGACGCGCGGACCGGCAGGCTTCGCCGGGCCATCCCGTACTCCAGCGGGCCGCAGACCTCCGAGCACGGCGCCTCGGTCGCCGTCGACGATGCGGGCAACGTCTACGTGGCGGGCGGAACCACGGGCGACGGCGGCGACGCGCTGGTGCTCGCCTTCGACCCCAAGGGCCAGCTCCTCTGGCAGCGGACGTGGGACGGCCCGGCGTTCGCTCCCTACTCGCAGGACACCGCGCTCGAGGTCCTGGTGGGCCCGGACGGGAACCCGGTCGTGCTGATCCACGGCGTGATGGCGTCGCTTCATCCCGACTTCGTGGTGATCAAGTACGCGGCCGGGGACGGATCGACGCTCTGGGAGACGAGCTGGGGCGTGAGCGGCGAGGACTCGCCGACGGACCTGGAGATCGACGCCGCGGGCGACGTCTATGCCACGGGCGTCGGGATCGACCTCAACGACAAGTACGCGACCATCAAGCTCGACGGCGAGAAGGGCGCGCTGCTGTGGCAGGCCTACGACCAGGGCGGGATCGACGACCGCGCCGCAGCGGTCACCGTGGACGACCAGGGAGGCGTGTTCATCACCGGCAGCGTCGACCCGGACGGGGACCACTCGAACTTCAACGACAACATCATGACCGTCAGGCGCCGGGCTGCCGACGGCGGGCTGGTCTGGACGCGGACGTACGGCCTCAACTGCATCGGCTGCTACGACATCGCCGCGGACGTGAAGGTCGCGCAGGGCAAGGTCCTCGTGGCCGGCGCGTCCACCTCGCCGCCCTACAGCTCGGACGGGATCCTGTTCGCGCTGGACGCGCAGACCGGCGCCGAGACGGCGCGCTACGTGACGCCGAGCGCCCCGGCCGAGAGCACGCGGCCCAAGGTGCTGCGCACGTCGCGGGCGGGGACCGTACGCTTCGGCGGCGACTTCTGGAACGGCAGCACGGGCCAGGTGGACTTCGCGATCGCCCGCATCACGTTCGCGACGAACACGTCGAGGTAGCGCCGGGCGGGTATCCTGTCCACGTGACGCGATACCCGCTGGCCGTGGCCGTCTGGGCGATCGGGGCCGCGACGCCGGCGATCGCCCAGGAGGAGCCCCGCGCGGTCCAGGAGATCCGCCGTGTGCTGGCGGACCTGCCCCAGTACGGCGTGTTCGACTGGGTCACGTTCGAGTACGACCGGGGCGCGGTGACGCTGGGCGGGTTCGCGCGTGACCCTTCGCTCCCGGGAGCCGCGGAGGCCGCGGTCGCGCGCGTCGAGGGAGTCGAGCGGGTCTCCAACCGGATCGAGAGTCTGCCCAGCGCGTCGTCGGACGAGGACCTGCGCCAGGAGATCCACCGCGCGATCTACCGCGACTCGCCGCTCTCCCGCTACGGCAAGGCGGACGGCACCGCCGCCATCCACATCGTCGTGAACCGCGGCAACGTGATCCTGGCCGGCGCCGTCGAGCGGACGGACGACAAGCGGCTGGCCGAGCTCAAGGCCCGGAGCGTCTTCGGCGTGCGCCGGGTCGAGAACGCGCTCGAGGTGTCGGGCCAGAAGCCGTAGGCGGGCCGTCAGCGGACGAGGTGGTACCTCGTCTGCCGCTCGCGCACCCACGAGACGACGCCGTTGTCGTCGATCGCGACGTCCTCCTCCTGGGCCGAGCGCACCTCCTGTCCGTCCCACTCGGGCACCGAAGTGCGCGCCTCCAGCTCGATGGAGAACCACGTCGACGGCAGGATCGGCATGTCGCCGCGGCCGGGCACGCCCTGCTGCCGGTCCCACAGGCCGATGAGCGGGCCCGCGCCGTGCCCGTGGTCCCCGATCGGGTGCGAGTACACCGTGCCGGTCAGGCCCGCGGCCTTCATGGCCTCCAGCGAGTCGGCCAGCACCTCGTTCCCCGTGCGGCCGGGCTTCATGCGCTCCTTCACGATGTCCTGCAGCCGGTTCGAGTTGGCGAGCGCGCGCTTGAGGCCCTCGGGAGCGTCCGTCTCCCCCGCCTTGAGCACGTATCCGACGTGTTGCGTGTCCGTCGCCAGGCCCATGGCGTGGATGCCGAAGTCGGTGTGCAGGTGGTCCCCGCGCTGGATCACGACCGCGGAGCGGTCCGCGATGAAGCTCGCCGCACCCTGGCCGGGCCGCTGGACGGAGACGGACGGCGGGAACCACTCGCCCAGGCCCAGGTCGTTGACGTGCTGGCGCAGCCACCACACGACGTCCTCGGTGGTGGTGACGCCAGGCTTGATGACCTCGCTCGAGAACGCGCGCGCGATCAGCGCGTGCGAGATCGCCATCATCTGGCGGTAGGTCGGCAGCATGGCCGGGACGCGCACGCTGATGTAGTCGTGCGCCAGGCCTTCGGCGCGGACGACGCGCGACGTCCACGGGCCCAGGGCGCCGGACAGCGCCTCCCACTCCCCGACGCTCAGCCCGTCGGAGAACGCGTGGGTCTGCGACACGTTGACCGCGATGTTGCGCGGCTTGCGCTCGTCGACCAGCTTGCGCAGCAGCGCCCACTGGCCCTGGCCCCACAGCTCGCGCCCCTCCACCTCCGGGTCACGGTAGACGTGGTACAGCCCGGCGCTCCCCCCGCCGCCCAGGGCCAGGCGCTCCACACCCTGCTCCCCGCGGTCGTGGAAGACGAGGATCGTGCGGCGCCGCGCGGCCATGACGGATGGCGCGACGAGCGAGAAGAAGACCGGGTCCTCGTTGTACTCGCGGCAGATCACGAGCCACATCTCGACGCCGTGCCTGCGCATGAGCGCGGGCAGGACCTGCTCGAGGCGCGTCTTCAGCCACTCCTGGCGGATGCGGTCCTGCTCGCGCAGGGGCGGCAGCGGCGGAGGCATGGGGACGGCGGGCTTCGGGGGCGCCGCCAGGACGTGCGTGCCGGCCAGAGCCAGCGCCAGCGACCAGGCCGTGATTCCCCTCATCCGCTCTCCTCCCTCAGTGCCCCGTTTTCGTCGCGCATTCTAGACCGCTCCTGGCCGGGCGCCGTGCCAGGATCGGCCCCATGGCGCTCCAGCGTGCGGCGGTGGGCTTCTCTCCCCACTCCGGGTGGGCGGCGGCCGTCGTCCTCGCCGGCCCGGTGCCCCGGCCGGTCCTGGTCGACCGCCGGCGATTCCTCCTGGCCGAACCGGACGACCCCGTCGGCAAGCAGCCGTTCCACGCGGCCGAGGAGATGCGGCTGCCGCAGGCCACGCGGCTGGTGGATCGCTGCGTCGCGGACTCCAGCAACAGGGCGGCCGCAGAGCTGCAGCGGCTGGCTGCGGACCTGGAGGCCGCGGGCTACCGTCTCGCCGCGGGCGGGCTCTGCGGCAAGGAGGCACGGCCCCTCGGTCCGCTGGCCACGATCCTGGCCTCCCACGCGCTCATCCACGCCGCCGAGGGCGAGATGTTCCGGCAGGCCCTCCGCGAGGCGGCGGCGAAGCGGACGATGCCGTTCGTCGAAGTGGTCGAGCGCGAGGCGGAGGCGCGCTGCGCCAAGGCGGTCGCGCTGGCGACGGAGACGGTGCGGTCCCACCTGGCCACCATGGGTCGGGCGGCCGGGCCACCGTGGACGAAGGATCAGAAGATCGCGGCGCTCGTCGCGTGGACGTGCCTCAGTCGAGCACCTCGATGACGCGCACGGCCAGCTCGACCTTGTTGAAGGGCGGCATGATGTAGGCGCCCTGGGCCTGCTCGCGCGCGGCCAGCAGCGCCTCCTGCGCGATCCGCACGCCCTCGGCGTGCGCCTCCTCCCCCGACCCGGCGCGCTTCATCCGCTCGCGGATGACCTCGGGGATGCTCATCCCGGGCACCTCGTTGTGCAGGAACTCGGCGTTGCGGTGCGAGTAGAGGGGCAGGATGCCGATCAGCACCGGCACCTGGAGGTGCTTGATGAGCGACAGGAAGCGCTCCACGGTGCGCGGATCGTAGACGGGCTGCGTCATCACGTACTCCGCGCCCGCGCGCACCTTCTCCTCGAGGCGCGCGACCTCCTTCTCCCAGTCGGCCTTGCTGGGGTCCGCGCCGCAGCCGATGTGGATGCCCAGCGCGGGCCCGATGGGGTTGCCCGCCAGGTCGCAGCCGTTGTTGAGGTGGCTCATGATCCGGATGAGCCCGATGGAGTCCACGTCGTACACGGCGGTCGCGTCCGGGTAGTCGCCCAGCTTGGGCGGGTCGCCCGTGATGGCCAGGATGTTGCGCAGGCCCAGCGCGTACGCGCCCAGCAGGTCCGACTGGATGCCCAGCAGGTTCCGGTCGCGGCAGGTGTAGTGCAGGATCGTGTCGACGCCGACGCGGTTCTGCATGAGCACGCACAGCGACTGCGCGCTCATGCGGGCGGAGGCGCGCGGGCCGTCGGCCACGTTGATGGCGTCGACCTCGTTCTCCTTGCAGTACTGCGCGCGGTCCACCAGGCGGTCGGGGTCCGCGCCCCGCGGCGGGTCCAGCTCGACCGACACCACGAACTGCTTGCCCAGCTTGCGGGCGAGCGGGCTCTTGTCCTCGCGCGCGATGGGAGTCGGCGCCTCGCGCGCCTTCTCGGGGGTCGCCACCGCGACCACCTGGCGCGCGGGCTGCACCATGCGCACCGAGCGCACCAGGTTGCGGATGTGCGCGGGCGTCGTCCCGCAGCACCCGCCGACGATCGACACGCCGGCCTCGATGAACCGCCGGGCGTACGACGCCATGTATTCGGGCGTGCAGAGGTACACGTAACGCCCGTCCACCAGCGCGGGCGCGCCGGCGTTGGGCTGCGCCGCGATCCGCGTGCGCGTGGCGACCGACGCCATGCGCTGCACCGTCTCCAGCATGGGCTGCGGGCCCTGGCTGCAGTTGGCGCCGACCGCCGAAGCACCCCAGGCCTCCGCCGCCTTCACCACGTCCTCGGGCTTGTCGCCGTAGAACGTGGTGCCCTCCTCGGTGAACGTCAGCGAGACCACGATGGGCTTGTCGCTCAGCGCGCGCACGGCCTCGAACGCGGCCCGCGCCTGCTCGAGCGACGGCATGGTCTCGACCAGGAACAGGTCGACGCCGCCCTCGTGCAGCGCTTCGATCTGATGACGGTACGAGCGATAGACCTGGTCGAAATCGACCAGCCGCGCACCTGGATCGTTCACGTCCGACGACATGGAGAGCATGCGGTTCAGCGGCCCGATCGATCCCGCCAGGAAGCGCGGCTTGCCTGGCTCCTTTGCCGTGATCTCGTCCGCCACCTTCCGGCCGATCCGCGCGCCTTCGAGGTTGATGTCGCGCACCGCCTCGTCGTCGAGCTTGTAGTC
>JAICEW010000351.1 GCA_025923995.1 Vicinamibacteria bacterium
CCGGTCCAGGTGACCGTCCGCAACACGGGCTCGCGCGCGGGCGACGAGGTGGTGCAGGTCTACGTGACCGACGTCGCGGCCAGCGTCACGCGTCCCGTCAAGCAGCTCCGCGCGTTCGAGCGCGTGAGGCTCGCCCCCGGCGAGTCGAAGACGCTCGCGTTCACGCTGGTCCCGCGGGACCTGGGCCTGCTCGACGCGCGCTTCCGCTGGACCGTGGAGCCGGGAGAATTCCGCATCACGGCCGCGACCAGCAGCGAGGGCGGGCTGACGGAGGCGTTCTCCCTTCGCTGAAGGCGCGCTACTCGATGTTGAAGCGCTGCAGCTCCACGGGGACGGACTGGACGGTGATCGGGATCTCGTTCGACACGATCGGCGCGCCGCACAGCGGCGTCGTGCGCTCGACGAGGAAGAAAGTGCCCGTCGCCGGGAAGTGCGTGCAGTTGAGCTGGTAGCTGGTGCCCGTCTGTCCGGTCAGGTTCGTGATGGCTCCGCCGGAGACCGTGCGGAAGCCCCACTGGTGCGCGGCGCCCGTGCCGTTGGTCTCGGTGACCGTCGCGGTCCCTCCGACGCAGGGCGACGCGCCGCCGATCGTGGTCGAGCCGGCGACGGAGATGTTGACGCCCGACAGCGCGCCGCCGGCCACGCCGCACGCGATGTCGAGGCGGCCGAAGCCGAACAGGTTGTTGGGGTACACGCCGGCCGTGCTGCTGCACAGCGCGGTCGAGTTGGTCGCGTTGCGCACCGCGGTGTCGGTGAGGCGCGTCTCGATGGCGTTCACGTTGCCGTCGAGCGAAGGCACTCCCGAGAGCAGCAGCGCCACCGCTCCCGACACGTGGGGTCCGGACATGGATGTGCCCTGCAGGCTCGCGTACGCGGTGTCGCTGGCGTTCGTGGCCGAGCGCACGCTGGTGCCCGGCGCGACGATGTCCGGCTTCACGCGGTTGCTGCCGTCGATCGTGACCGGGCCGCGTGAGCTGAAGGAGGCCAGGGTGTCCGTGCAGACGTTGCCGGCGCAGGAGAGCGCGCCCACGCTCAGCGACTCGTCGTGCATGCCCGGCGGGTCCATGACCGTGGAGCAGGCCGAGCCCGAGTTGCCGGCCGAGGCGCCGGTCACGATCCCGGCGGCGCGCTGCGCGGCCACTGCCTGCCGGATCAGCTCCATGTTGGCCGCGTCGCAGCCTTCCTCGGGCGGGCAGCCCCACGAGTTCACGGTCACGTCCGGCGCCAGCGCCGGGTTGCCCTGGCCGGGGTTGCCGCCGACCGGATAGGGGGCGAGGAAGAACTCGAAGCACTCGATGTAGCGCGCGGGCGTGCCGGCGCCCTGGTCCATGTTCCGGCACCCGATGAACTTCGCCCCCGGGGCCATGCCGATCTCGTTGGCCGCGCCGTCATCCCCCACCGCGGTGCCGACCGTGTGTGTGCCGTGGCCGTTGTCGTCACACGGGGCGGGCGAGTCGGCACCGCAGGCGCCGCCGGTCGCCGGCGGGTGGATCGAGTCGTGCCAATTGAAGTTGTGATCGGCCGTGGTGCCGTTCCACCCGCGGTACTGCGGCCGCAGCGCCTGGTGCGTCCAGCGGATGCCGGTGTCGGCTCCGGCCACCACGCGCCCCTGCCCGGTGAAGCCCGCACTCCACACCTCGGGGGCGCGCACGAACGTGATGCCCTCCTCGACCAGGAGGGGCACTTCGCGGCCCGGCGACTCCTCGATCGCCTCTTCCGGCCGCGGCAGGTCGATCCGCATCTCGGGGTTGCCGATGACCTGCTTGACGTCCGGCCGGGCCGCCAGCTCGAGCGCGAGCGCGCGGTCGCCCCGCACCCAGACGGCGTTCACGATGTAGTAGGAGCGGTGAGCCACGCCCCGTGCCGCGAGGAGCCCCAGCACACCCGCCTGGGTCTGCTGGGCCCGCTGGTAGAGCGCGTCGTACACGAAGCGGCCCTTGGCGGCCTTGGTCGCCATCGCCCGGGCCGGCGTCAGGTCGGCCTGGTCGGCCATCACCACCAGGAACTCGGCCTGGCCGCCCGCGGACGTTTTTTCCATGACCCAGGGAGTGACCTTGTCTTCGGGGACCGCACCTATGACCTGGACGGCGCTCAAGAGGCCCGTGACGACGCACGCGCTGATGCGGAAGTTCATGCCGCTTCGCTCCTTGGGATCGAGGAAACGCACGAGTCTAGCCTCGTGCTCCGGTCGGCGCAAGCATCGCGCGCGTGGCACGCGACTTGCTTGATCCGAATTGGATTTCCCCGCCGTACCGGCCGGGAGAGATGGAGAGCGAAGATGAGCACCCTCCGACAGAATCGAGTCCTCACGCTGGCCGCGATCGCGCTGGCAGCCGTCTTCTCGCTGTTCGGTGCGGCGATCGCGTACATCGTGTACGCCGACGAGGTGAACGACGCCCGGGCCAGCGCGGCCCTGGCGCCGACCCAGGGCCAGCAGGCCAAGGGCACCGTGACCTTCGAGAAGAAGCCCGCGGGCGTCGAGGTCTCGGTCCAGCTCGAAGGCCTGACGCCGGGGACGCACGGCTTCCACGTGCACGAGAAGGGCGACTGCTCCGCGCCGGACGCGGCGTCGGCGGGCGGCCACTTCAACCCCACCAGCCAGCCGCACGCCGCTCGCGATGCCCCCGCGCGGCACGACGGCGACCTGGGCAACCTGGAAGCGGACGCCTCGGGCAAGGTGCAGGTCAAGCTGATCGACTCCAAGCTCAAGCTGGACGGGCCCGAGTCGATCCTGGGCAAGGCCGTGATCGTGCACGAGAAGGCCGACGACTACACGACGCAGCCCACGGGCAACGCGGGCGGCCGGGTGGCCTGCGGCGTGGTGAAGGCGGCCGCGAAGGGCTACTGAGCGCGTCCAGGGTTTCAGCGCTTCGAAGCGCTTCGCCCACGGCGACTCGGCCGCCGTGAAACGTCCGTTCGCCGTTCCGGAACGTCAGGACGAGGACCTTTCCCGAGCGTCCCGTGCCCCACAGCGAGCGCTGCTAGCCGCCGGCGACCCGCAGCGCGAGCTGCCCGCAGGCCGCGGCGATCTCGCGGCCGCGCGGCCAGCGCACGAGGCACCGCACGCCTTCGTCGTGGACGAGCCTCTGGAACTCGAGGACACGTTCGGGCGACGGCGGCTCGAACGCGCTCCCCGCGAACGGGTTGTGCGGGATCAGGTTCACGTGTGCGGGCAGGCCGGCGAGCAGCGCGACCAGCCGGCGCGCGTCGTCGTCGGTGTCGTTGACGCCGCGCCACAGCACGTACTCGACGAAGTAGCGGCGGCGCGAGCCGCGCGCGTGGTCCTCGCGCAACGCGCCCAGCAAGGAAGCGATGGGCCACACACGGTTGTGCGGCATGAGCCGCTCGCGCTGCTCGTCCGTCGTCGCATTGAGCGACAAGGCGAGCTGCGCGCGGCTCGAGCGCAGGAAGCGCCCCATCCCGGGCAGCACGCCCGCGGTGGAGACGGTCACGTGATCGGACGACAGGCGCGGGGCGCCGTCGTCGGTCAGGATGGAGACGGCCTCCAGCACGGCGTCGAGGTTGTCCATCGGCTCGCCCATGCCCATGAACACCACGTTGCGCGGGGGCCGGTCGGCCGGCGCCTCGGCGCGCGCCACCAGGTACTGCAGGACGATCTCGCCGGCGGTCAACTGCCGTCGGAAGCCGAGGGTCGCGGTCGCGCAGAACACGCAGTGGCGCGTGCAGCCGGCCTGGCTGGAGACACAGACGGTGCTGCGCTCGTCGGCCGGGATGAGGACGGTCTCGACGGACGCGTCGCGCAGGGCGAGTGCCAACTTGACGGTCCCGTCGACCGACTCCTGCCGACCGGCGTGGCGCCACTCCGGCAGCGGCGACTCGGTCCGGACCGAGTCCCAGGCGCGGGGCGTGACGCCGGGGATGCGCGCGGGCAGCACGGCGGGGACCGGCCGCACGTCGCAGAGCCACCGGCGCGCCGCCAGCGCGCGGGTGCGGCTGCCCATCATCGCGGTCAGGCTCTCGAGCGGCAAGCCGGTGAACGTCGCGTCGGCCATCGCGCCATTCTAGGGCGCTTCCGCTGTCACACGAGGGACGGCGGTGGCCACTACACAGGAGGAAGAAGGGAAGCGCGCCGGCGCGCCATCGACCCGATCTCGAGTGTGGAGGAGCCATGAGCCTTCGGACGACGTCCGTCGTCGCCACCATCGCCATCTCGTTCGGTGGCCTCGCTGGTCGTGCCGTCGCGCAGACGGCGGCTCGGGCGGCCGCCGCCAAGGGCGCTGCGGCACGCCCGTCCGAAGCCGAGCGGGCCGGGAGGCTCGCCGAAGGTCTCGCCTCGACGGCGAAGATGATCGACGCGGCCAGGCCCCAGCACAGCATCCAGCAGCTTGTCGAGGCGTCGCGGGAGGCCTGGACCGGCCCGTACGTGCAGCGGTTGACCGCCTGCGGGCCCCTGCTGTCCGAGATGCAGAAGGCCGCGCAGGAGGGCCGCGCGGGGGACCTCGCCCAGGCGGCCCTGCAGGGGCACCTCGTCGTGGATGCGGTCTACGACGAAGCCAGCGCCAAGACCCAGGAGCACAAGACGGCGTACCTCCAGATGGTCATCAAGAACGATCCCGACCGCGGCCCGCTCGACAAGGCAGGGCAGGACATGGACATGGGGGTCCAGCTGCTCTCGTACCTGACCGCGACCCTCGACCTGTTCGACTTCCCGCTCCAGACCGTGCTCGAGCACGCGCCCTCCGCCGTGCAGTCGTCGATCTTCGCAGCGGTCGCCGACGGCCTCCCGCAGGCGAAGCCGTCGCGGGCGCGGCTGGAGAACATGCTCCGGCTGGGCTACGAGCAGCAGGCCGATCCCGCGGCGAGGAAGCAGGCCGCCGCGCGGTTGACGGCGCTGAACATCCCGCTGAAGGCACCCAAGGCCGACGCGCCGGCGGCGAAGAAGCCCTCGCCCGGTCGGTAGCGGCGCGCCCTCCGGACCTGTCAGCCCCTGGCGGTCGCCTTGGCCTTGCCCACCGCCGACGCCAGGGCCACGAGGGTCTTCTTCTCCAGCTCGGCCTCGATCTCCAGCAGCGCCTCGTGCTCGGCCTTGGCGCCGCGGCCGGCGGACAGCACCTTCTCCCGCTCCTGGGCCGCCTTCATCGCCCGGTCGGTCTCGATGTACGCGGTGACCACCTCGCCCAGGCCCGCCTTGGTGGCGGCCATCGTGCGCGCCAGGTACGAGATGCCGGCGTTGTTGACGAGGTGGTTGATGGCGGCGGTGCCGATGATCTCGCGCCGCAGGTAGTGCTCGCCGAAGTGCTGCGCGTAGCCCTCGCGCAGCCGCTTCGGGAAATAGGCGTCGAGCAGCGGCCGGCCGCTCGCGCTGTCAGGGAAGTCCGTCTCCAGGATCAGCTCCTCCGCCCACAGCTTGGTGTGGCCCAGCAGCACCGCCAGCAGCGGCCGCGGCAGGCCGCGGTCGCGGTGCGGGCTCGCCAGCAGCTCCTCCCGCGTCGGGATGGCGTCGTCGGCGCGGTTCAGGATGCCCGCCCCCACCATGTCCTCGATCAGGCCGACGTACTCCTCGTAGCGGTCGGCCGAGCGCAGCCCGTCGAGCGTGATGCAGCGGGCCTGGTTCTCGTTGTCGGCCAGCACCAGCTCGGCCACCTCGCCGGTCATCTCGGCCAGGATGCGGTTGCGCTCCTCCTTCCCCTTCACCGCGCCCTTCTTGATGAGGAGGTTCATGAGGATCTTGATGTTCACCTCGTGGTCCGAGGTGTCGACGCCGGCCGAGTTGTCCACCGCGTCCGTGTTGAGCGCGCCGCCCGCGCCCCAGTACTCGAGCCGGCCGCGCTGGGTGCAGCTCAGGTTCGCGCCCTCGCCCAGCACGCGCGCGCGCACGTCGCCGCCGTTCACGCGCACCCGGTCGTTGGCGCGGTCGCCCACGTCCGAGTCGTCCTCGCCCGCCGACTTGATGTAGGTCCCGATGCCGCCGTTGTAGAGCAGGTCCACGCGCATGGTGAGGATGCGCCGGATGACCTCCTCGCCCGACGCCGAGGCGCCCTCCAGGTCGAGCAGCTTCTTCATCTCGGGCGAGAGCGGGATGGCCTTGGCCGAGCGGTCGAAGACGCCGCCGCCCTTGCTGATGAGCTTGGCGTCGTAGTCCTTCCAGGTCGAGCGCGGCAGCTCGAACAGGCGCTTCCTCTCCGCGAACGACGTCGCCGGGTCGGGATCGGGGTCGATGAAGATGTGGATGTGGTTGAAGCAGGCCACGAGCCTGGTCACCGGCGAGAGCAGCGCGCCGTTGCCGAACACGTCGCCGGACATGTCCCCCACGCCGGCCATGGTGAACGGCTCCTTCTGGATGTCCTGGCCCAGGTTCAGGAAGTGGTGCTTCACGCACTCCCAGGCGCCGCGCGCCGTGATGCCCATCTTCTTGTGGTCGTACCCCGCGCTGCCGCCCGACGCGAACGCGTCGCCCAGCCAGAAGCCGTACTGGTTCGAGACGCTGTTGGCGGTGTCGGAGAGGTGCGCCGTGCCCTTGTCCGCGGCGACCACCAGGTAGGGATCGTCGCCGTCCACGCGCACGACTTCCGGCGGGTGCAGCACCTTGCCGTCCGCGAGGTTGTCGGTCACGTCCAGCA
>JAICEW010000352.1 GCA_025923995.1 Vicinamibacteria bacterium
CGCGCCCGCATGGGAGTATCGCTGGCCGCTCCTGCTCATCCAGGCCGCGCTGGCCCAGGTCTACCTGTTCGCCGGCTACGCGAAGATGCTGCGCACGGGGCCGTCGTGGGTGCTGGACACCGTGCGCGGGTACACGCAGCTCTACACCCAGAACGAAGAGGTCGCGGTCTTCCGCGCGCTCGGGACGTGGCTGGTCGATCATCCCGCCCTCTGCGTGGCGGCGGGCGGTGTCGCGGTGGCGCTGAACCTGACGTTCTGGACCGCCCTGTTCTGGCGGGGCGCGCGGCGCGTGCTGGTGCCCTTCGCCATCGCGTGGCACCTCGCCATCCTGTTCACGATGAACATCGCGTTCCTCGAGGTCCCGCTCCTCCTCGTGTTCGTGGACTGGGGGGCGCTGCGGGCGCGGTTCGTCCCCTCCGCCCCGCCCGCGGCGGACGCGGCCTGACGTGCTGAACGCGGTCGCGGCGCTGGTCTTCGCGGCGTTCGTCCTGCTGGGCCTGCGTACGTGGACGGGCGACGCGGGCCGACGCCGCTCGCGGGTGAGCCTGCTGCTCGCGTTCACCGCGGTCGTGTCGTTCGGGGCCGGGCTGGCCCAGCGCGACACGTGGCCCTTCTCGAGCTGGCCGCTGGCGGCCAGCGCGCCGGGCCGCAGCGTGACCTACTCCACGATCGCCGCGGTGGACGCGCGCGGCGCGGAGCACGCGATCGACTACCGGGCCTGGCAGCCGCTCGGCTTCGACGAGCTGCTCTCCTGGATCCAGCTCGAGCTCCCGAAGCTCACGCGGGGCGAGCAGGACGAAGCGGCGCGCCACCTGCTGGCGCTGGCCGAAGCCGCGCGGACGCGGGCCGCGGCCGAGGGACGCGTGGGGTACTTCGACCGGCTCCTCGGTCCACTGACCGCCCCCGACTTCCTGCTCCACCCGCGCTCGTGGCCCCCGACTCCCACCGAGCGGTTCGTGGGCCTGCGGATCTACAGCGAGACGCTCGTGCTCGACGCGCCCTCGCGTGGCGGCGGCGTCAGCGAGCGCGTCCTGGACTACGAGTACCGGTGACGGCCGCCGAGCGCGTGCGCGCGGCCTGGGACCGGCTCTGGTTCGCGCCGGGCGACGCGCGCACGCTGGCGCTCGCGCGCATCGTGGTCGCCGCGCACGCGCTGTGGATCCTGCTGTCGCGCGACCTGCCCGCGCTGTCGGGCCTGCCCGCCCCGTTCTGGCGCGGCGTCGCGGCGTCCGCGCGGGCCCGCTTCCTGATCGTGGAGGGCCACCCGCGGATCGAATCGTTCCTTGCCCTCCTCGCCGCCGCGGCGCTCCTCGCGATGCTCCTGGGCCTGTGGACCCGCGCGAGCGGCCTCGTGGCGGGACTCCTGCTCTACCACCTGGCTCCGCTGGAGACGATCATCCTGACGCCCAGCCCCTACGTGAAGGGCTTCACGATCGCCGTGCCGGCCCTGATCGCGCTCTCGCTCTCCCCTTGCGCGGACGCCTGGAGCGTGCGGCCCGCGCGCCGTGCGGCCGGGGCCTGGGAGTACCGCTGGCCCGTCCAGCTCGTCCGGCTCCTGGTCGCGCAGATCTACCTGTTCTCCGGCTGGGCCAAGCTGGTGCGCGTCGGCTTCGACTGGGCGGCGGCCGACAACGTGCGCGCCTGGCTCCACTTCTTCAATCAGCGCGACCAGCTCGTCGTGTTCCACACCGTCGGTCCCTGGCTGGCCGAGCGGCCCGTCCTGTGCCTGCTGGCGGGCCTGTTCGCGATGGCCCTCGAGCTGTCGTTCGTGTCGACGGTCGTCTCGCGCACGGCGCGCCGCGTGCTGCCGATCGCGGCCGCGGCCTGGCACGCGGGCATCCTGTTCGCGATGAACATCGCGTTCCCGTACGTCCCGCTGCTCCTCCTGTTCGTGGACTTCCGTCAGCGGCAGGAGTCGGCCGGCACGTAGACCGTCCCAGGACGCAGGCGCGCGCCTGCGACCGGCCAGAACGCGCTCGCGTCCGGCACCGCGGGGCCCAGGGGCCGATAGCAGCGCTCGACGTCGTCCTTGAACCAGAACCAGCCGTCCAGGACGATCGCGCCGTAGCGCCGGTCGCGGATCGCTCCGCGCTGCTCCGCGGTGATGAGGTCGCGCCTCGCGCCAGGGGCCCCGTTCAGGATCTGGTTGATGCCGACCTGGTGCGCGTGCGCGGGAAGGCCGGCACGCTCGAGCAGGTAGGGGTGGTTGGGAAGGAACACCGGGCGGGGAAGCTCGGCCAGCGACCGGACGAACGCCTGGCCCGCCTCCACGTCGGCGCGCCGGGGCACCCACGCGGTCGGGGCGTAGACGAGCCGCGTGAACTGCGCGAGGCACACCAGCCAGGCCATCGTCGCGGCCGGGGCCCTGTGATCGGTCGGCAGGGCGTCCAGCCGGAGCCGGAGCTCATGCCAGGCCAGCCCCAGCCCGACCGCGAGCGCGGCATGCATCGGCATCAGGACGTTCACGTCGCTGCCCACGTTGAAGCGCGAGGCCCACGCGGGCGTGAAGAGCGCGGCCAGCAGCCAGGCCCAGTCTGAGGCGTCGCGCACGCCGACGCGCGCGCGGCGCGACCAGAGCCCGGCCACGGTCGCGAGCGCGGCGATCGAGAGCGGCGAGAGCACGTCGCGCGCCCAGAAGGTGAGGAGCACGCGCTTGATGGGCCCCTGGCCGCTCAGCCCGTAGACGTAGAACAGGAACCAGCCGTGGTGCAGCGCGTCGAGCAGGGCGACGGCCGTAGCCAGGACGACGAGGAAGGCCGCGACGAACGCGATCCCCTGCCGCCGGCCGCGGCGCGCGTGCACGACCGCGAGCGCGGGCGCGGCCAGCAGGGCCGGCTGCTTGGTCAGGCACGCGAGCACGAGCAGCGCGGCGCAGGCCACGGCGGCGGCCGCGGACGTCCCGAAGCGCGCGACCGCGACCGCCGCGAGCAGCAGCAGCAGGTGCAGCGCGTCCGCCCGGGCCAGGTCGAAGAACGTCCCGCTCTCGGCGTACGTGCCCGCCAGCACGCAGGCCGCCAGCACGGCCGCCTCGCGGTCGCGGGTCTCGCGCCGGACGATCCCGGCCACGAGCGCCCAGGCGCCGACCGACGCGAGCAGCGAGACGAGCCGCAGCGGGGCGAAGCCGTCCCCCAGCAGCGCGGCCGCCGCCGCCGCCGCATGGTAGTAGAGCGGCGCGTAGATGAAGGGGACGAACGCGAGCGACGGCTCGACGTAGAGCGGCTGGCCCGCGCGCACGCGCTGCACGTGCTGGAGCGTGCCGCCCTCCATCCACTCGAGCTCGAACGGATGGCCCATGCGGAGCAAGGCCACCGCCAGGCACGCGATCGGGAAGAGCGCCGCTCCAGCGAGCGTCACGACGCGCAGGACGCGCGCGAAGGCGCTCACGGCGCGCGCTCCAGCGCATACGCGCGCACGCGCCACGGGCGCCCCTCCGGACCGCCTTCCCAGACGCGGCGCAACCGGTCCGCGCAGGCGGCGTAGTGGCGCGCCGCGGGCAGCACGACCGGCACCACGACGGGCGAGCCGCCTTCCTCCGAGAACGCGTCGACCAGGTGCGTGATCCCGTTGCGCTCCCAGTACGCGCACAGGTCGTACTGCTCCGACTCGAGGAACGACCAGGAGTTCACGAGCCCGTCGAGGTTGACGACCGGCCGGCCCGAGAGATAGCCGAGCGAGCCCGCGTTCCAGGCGCCGATGCGCGCGCCGGCCGGCAGGTGCGTCCGCGCCCAGAGCGCCGCGTCGAGCAGCGGACGCCGCGGGCTCTCCTCGCGCCGCCAGCGCGCGAGGCCCACGCCCGTCGCCAGCACGGCGAGCAGGCAGGCCGCGGCCGGGACCGCCGTGCGGAAGCGACCGGACCGGTCCGCGGTCCAGGCGACCAGGTCCGCGGCCGCAAAGGCCGCCAGCAGCGGCGGCAGCGCGTAATACCAGCGCGCGTACGTCAGCTCGCCGTGGTGGACCAGGACGTACGCCGCGAGCTGCGCCGTGCCCGCGACAGCGAACGGACGCAGGGCACGTGTCACGCGCCCCGCTGGCGTGAAGGAGACCGCAAGGGCGCCCACCGTCCCCATCGCCAGGCCGAGCACCCAGGTGCTGCCGAGGTGCCGCGCGATCCAGAGCGCGTTGTGCACCTTGGCCCACGCCCATCCGCCCGTCGCGTAGGCCGGATCACCCAGGACGAGGGTGTGGGACCAGAGGCGCTTGGCCGCCGAGCTGACCGGGAGCGGATGGCCGAACGCGAGCTGGTTCCAGAGCAGGCAGGCCGTCAGGGCCGCCAGGGGCGGGCCGGCCAGCGCGAGCCGGTGCCGTCCCGCCCCGCGCCCCTGCGCCAGGGCCAGCGCGGGGACCAGCAGGACCGCGTCGAGCCGCGCGAGGACGGCGAGCGCCAGCAACCCCCCGGTCGCCAGCGCTCCCCGGGGCGTCCGCGGCCAGCCCGCGAGCCAGGCCCACGCGCAGGCGGCCACGAGGGTCGCGTGCAGCATCAGCTCCAGGCCCGACAGCGCCAGGCGCTCGGTGAGCCCGACCAGGACCACGGCGGCCAGCAGGGCCGGACCGGTCGCGAGCACCCTCCGCGCGGCCAGGAACGCGAGCGCCGCCGCGGACGAGAGAAGCGCCGCCTGCAGCAGCGTGCCCCAGGCCAGCGCGCGCCCCTCCGGCGCGAGCCGATGGACGAGCGCCAGGACCATCAGCCACAGGGGGTGGTAGCCGTTCGTGGGGTGCTGCCCGTCGAAGGTCGAACCGTTCCCCGCCGCCAGGTTCCGGGCGATCGTGAAGTAGTAGAAGCCGTCCTCGTGGGTGAGGGGCAGCCCCGCCGTCCAGAGGACCGCGCCCACCGCCGCCGCGTACAGCAGGACGCCCAGGGCGGGCACGGCTGTGGCACGCGTCAATCGTGGCCTTTCGGGGTGGACGGACGGGAAGCCGCGGGATTCGAGCATGCGCCGTCCGCGGCTGTCAAGGATGGCCCGGCGCCGGAAAATTGCGCGGGAGTGATGCCCACGGCCCGGGAAAGTGGCACGCTGGCACCATGGGAGGGGATCTGTCCGACCTGGTGGTCCTGGTGGTCGAGGACAACCCCGACTTCCGCGCGCTCATGTGCGACTTCGTGGAGGCCTGCGGCGCGACCGCCCGTGAGGCCAGGGACGGCTACGAGGCCATCGCCCAGGTGCTCCGCTCGCCGCCCCACCTCATCTTCTGTGACCTGCGGATGCCCGGCCTCGACGGGTTCGGGTTCGTCGAGCGCCTGCGCGAGCACCCCAAGCTCTCGCGCATCCCCGTGGTGGCGGTCACGGGTCTGGCCAACGACGCCGACGTCCTCCGCTCCTGGGCGGCGGGCTTCACCGGGCACCTGGTGAAGCCCGTGAACCGCGAGAGCATCCGCGTGCAGATGGAGCGGGTGCGCGCGGCCAATCCCCCGGCCTGACGCGCCGTTCTTGACGGGTCCTCGCGGCCGGTGTTACGGTCGCCCACGTCACTCTCGTCGAGCGCCATGGACATCAAGCGCAATCCCCGGATCGAGGAGGCACCGCTGCAGGGCGAGCTGATGCTCTTCGACCCGGAGACCTCGCGGTTCTTCGTGCTCAACCGGACCATGGCGTACGTCTGGCGGCACTGCGACGGCGAGCTCGCGTGGAGCCGCCTGGTGAAGGGGCTGGCGGAGGAGTTCAGCGGCGTGCCGCCCGCGGCGGCCGAAGCCGACCTGCGCCGGGCCGTGGAGGAGCTGCGGGGCCTGGGCCTCGTCTTTGACGGACCGCCGCCCGTCCCGTAGCATTGGGCAACGCCAACGGAGGCTTGATGAGCCAGGAGACGCACGAGACCGCCGCGCCCCAGGCAGCCGCCGAGAAGCCCTCGTACGAGCCTCCCCGCATCCAGGTGATGACGGAGCGGGAGATCCTGACGACCTTCCAGATCACGCAGTCGATGGCGGCCTGGTGGGTCACCGGCATGTGCTAGCTGCGGCTGCCCTGGGCCCGCTGGTCCAGGCCTGGGAGCAACGCCCCCACACCCCGTCGTCCGCCGCGACCTACCGCCTCGCGGACGTGTCCCTTCGCGTGCGCAGCGACGATGCGGAGCTGCTGGACCGCCTGGCCGCCACGCTGGGGTCGCCGGTCGAGGCCACCGACCCCTCGCTGCGGGCCACGGTGCGCGTGGACGCGGCCGCGTCCTGGGGCCACGTCCGCCTCGAGTCCGACCGCTCCTGGGACGCGACGGACCTCCTCCTCGGCCTCCAGTCCCCCGAGTTCCCGTTCGAGCAGGTGGCCGCCGACCCCGGCTGGCTCGCGCTCGCCTTCCGCGGCCAGGACGCTCCCGCCCTCGCCTTCCGCGGTCCGGACTGCGTCTTCCGGCTGGAGGGACGCTGGCGCACGGCCATCGCGCTGTTCCTCTTCCATCGCCTGCTGCGGATGCGACCCGCGGCCCTCTTCTTCCACGCCGCGACGGTGGCGGTCGAAGGACGGGGCGCCCTGCTGGTCGGGCCCAAGGGAAGCGGCAAGTCGACGACCGCGCTGGCGCTGGCCGCGCGCGGCCACGTCCTCCTGGGCGAC
>JAICEW010000353.1 GCA_025923995.1 Vicinamibacteria bacterium
GAGGAGCTGTACGACGTGGTCGCGCTGCCCGGCGTGGTGCGGCCGACCGCGCTCGGCTTCAAGACCGACGAGATCCGCTACACGGTGACGGTCGAGGGCGAGCGCACGATCTGGCGCGCGGGCGCCACCGGGCCCGCCGCCCCCGCCCGACGGTGAAGCCGGCCGAGCGCCTCTACGCGAGGGCGTCGCGCGCGCTCGCGGACGGGCAGCTCGACCTGGCCCGCGAGACGGCCGAACGGCTGGTCGAGCGCGCCCCGCGCTTTGCGCCCGGCCACGCGCTGCTGGGCGCGATCCACCAGCAGCGCCGCGACTGGGCGTCCGCGGTGGCCTGCCACCGCGATGCGGCCGCGCTCTCGCCCGACGATCCGGCCGTGCTCAACAACCTCGGGCTGGCGCTGCGCGAGGCCGGCGACGCGGCCGCCTCGGCCGAGGCGCTGCGTGAAGCCGTGCGCCTGCGCCCGGACTACGCGATCGCGCTCAACAACCTCGGCCTGGCGCTGCTGGCCCTGGACGACGTGCCCGGCGCGGTGCGGGCCTTCCAGGACGCGGTGTGCGCGAAGCCGGACTACGCGCGGGCGCGGCACAACCTCGGCAACGCGCTCCGCCGGTCGGGCGATCGGCCGGCCGGGCTCGCGGAGCTGCGCGAGGCCCTGCGCCTCGACCCGCTCTACGCGGAGGCGTGGAACAGCTTCGGCGCCGCGCGGCACGAGGACGGCGCCTACCGCGAGGCCGAGGACGCGCTGCGCCGGGCGCTGCACATCCGGCCGCGCTATCCCAAGGCGCTGCTGAACCTGGCGCACCTGCGGGGCGACCTGGAGCGGACCGACGACGCGCTCGCCCTCTACCGCCAGGCGCTGGCCCTCGAGCCCGGATACGTGAAGGCGCTGCTGGGAGTCGCGTCGCTCCTCCAGCGCACCGGCCGGAGCGCGTCCGCGCTCGAAGCCGCGGACGCCGCGGTCGCGCGCGCGCCCCGAACGGCCGAGGCCCACGCGCAGCGTGCGTCGGTGCAGCGCGCGGCCGGCCGCCTGGCGGATGCGCTCGCGTCCTACGAGCAGGCGCTCGCGCTCGATGCGAGCCAGCACGGCGCCCGGGCCGGACGGCTGGAGCTGCGGTCGGAGCAGTGCGACTGGCGCGACCGCGACGCCGACGTGGCGGTCCTGCGCGAAGAGAGCCGGCGTGCGCTCGCGCGCGGCGACGTCCCGCCGCTCACCGCGTCCGCGGCGCACCGGTTCGTGCCCTGCACGGCGGAGGAGCAGCGGGACCTGGCCCGCGCGGCGTCCGCGCGCATCGCCGCGCGCCTGGCTCCGCTGCGCGAGTCGCTGGCGCTCGTCCCCACCGGCGCACGGCACGAGCGGCTGCGCGTCGGCTACCTCTCCTGCGACTTCCGCAACAACGCCGTGGGCCACCTGACGCAGGGGCTGTTCCGCGCGCACGATCGCTCGCGGGTCGAGACGTTCGCGTACTCCTTCGGACCGGACGATGGCTCGCGTTACCGCCGCCGCATCGAGGAGGACGCCGAGCACTTCGCGGACGTGTCGGCGCTGGGGCACGCGGAGGTGGCGCGCCGCGTCCATGCGGACGGCATCGACGTGCTGGTGGACCTCGTGGGCGGAGCGGGCAACGGGCGCCTCGAGATCCTGGCCCTGCGGCCGGCGCCCGTGCAGGTCCACTTCCTCGGGTATCCGGCCACGGTCGGCCGGGCGCTGGTCGACTATTTCGTGGCCGACCCCGTGACCGTGCCTGCGGGCGCCGAGGACGGCTTCGACGAGGCGGTGGTCCGTCTGCCGGGCAGCTACCAGCTCAACGACGACCGGCAGGAGGTCGCATCGCAGACGCCCACGCGGGCCGAGTGCGGCCTGCCCGCGACGGGCTTCGTGTTCGCGTGCTTCAACGCGAGCTACAAGATCGACCCCGAGATCTTCGGCGCCTGGATGCGCATCCTCTCCCGCGTGAGCGGCAGCGCGCTGTGGCTGCCGGAGACGGCGCCCGCCGCCCCGAACCTGCGCCGCGAGGCGGCGGCGCGCGGCGTCGCACCGGACCGGCTCGTCTTCGCCCCCCTCGTGGACAAGCCGCTCCATCTCGCGCGCCACCGGCTGGCGGGCCTGTTCCTGGACACGCCGCTGTGCAACGCGCACACGACGGCGAGCGACGCGCTGTGGGCCGGGCTGCCGGTGCTTACCACGGCGGGCCGGACGTTCGCCTCGCGCGTCGCGGCCAGCCTGCTGACGGCGGTCGGGCTGCCGGAGCTGATCGCGCCCGGCCTGGATGCGTACGTGGAGACCGCCGTACGCCTGGCCAGCGCCCCGGCGGCGCTGAAGACGCTCGCCACCCGCCTGCGCGAGGACCCGGCGCGGCGGCCGCTGTTCGACACCGCGCGCACCGTCGGCCAGCTGGAGGCAGCCTACGCGCGGATGTGGGAGCGGTTCCGGCAGGGCGAAGCGCCGGCGGCCTTCGCCGTCGATCCGGCCTGACCGCTATACTCCGCGGCCGGAGGAGCGATGGAGTTCGACCTGTCGGCCGGCCGCATCTGGCGGCGCCTGGGCCGCGAGGACAAGCTGGCCGCCGCGCGCCACTTCTGGTCCGACCCGGCCGCGGAGGCGGCCGGGCTCGCGGACGCGGCGATCGTGAAGGTCCTGCACGTGCGGCCGCAGGCCGTGCGGACGCTGCCGGTCGAGCGCAAGGCGGGTGCGCTGGCGTCGGTCGGCGAGCCGAGCGAGCTGCTGGCGGCATCGCTGCTCGTCGCGCTCCACCTGGGCGAGCGCCGGCCGCTGCTGGCCGCGTTCCTGGACGCCGCCGGCCTGCCGCACGACAACGGCCTGCTGGCGGAGGACGCGTCGGCCGAGCCGGTCGCGGAGGCGACCGCCCGGCGCGCCGTCGCGGCCGTGCGGGCCGCGTTCCCGGCCGACCAGGTGCGCACCTACCTCAACACGCTCTGGCTCCAGGACCACGATCGCTGGGAAGCCCTCGAACGCGCCGCCGCCTCGGACTAGACTGCCGGCGGAAGCCTCGAAAGGTGGCCTGACATGATCCCGCTCGTCCTGCTCCGCCACGGGCAGAGCTCGTGGAACCTCGAGAACCGGTTCACCGGCTGGACCGACGTCGACCTGACCGACCAGGGCCGTCAGGAGGCGGCCGAGGGCGGCCGGCTCCTGAAGGAGGCGGGCTACGTCTTCGACGTCGCGCACACGTCGCTGCTCAAGCGCGCGATCCGGACGCTGTGGATCGCGCTCGACCGCATGGACCTCATGTGGATCCCGGTCCTCAACACCTGGCGGCTCAACGAGCGGCACTACGGCGGGCTGCAGGGGCTCAACAAGGCCGAGACGGCGGCGAAGTTCGGCGATCAGCAGGTCCACATCTGGCGACGCAGCTTCGACGTGCCGCCGCCGCCGCTCACGCCCGACGACGAGCGGTTCCCCGGGCGCGATCCCCGCTACGCGTCGCTCGACCCGCAGGAGCTGCCGCTGACCGAGTCGCTCAAGGACACGATCGCGCGCGTCCTTCCGTACTGGGAAGGCCAGATCGCGCCCCAGGTCCGGTCGGGGCAGCGCGTGGTCATCGCCGCCCACGGCAACAGCCTGCGCGCGCTGGTGAAGCACCTCGACCACGTCTCGGACCAGGACATCCTGGAGCTGAACATCCCCACCGGCATCCCGCTCGTCTACGAGCTGGACGAGACGACGCTGCGGCCCCTTCGCCACTTCTACCTGGGCGACCCCGAGGCCGCGAAGAAGGCGGCCGAGGCCGTCGCCAAGCAGGGAAAGGCGTAGCGCCGCTACGGCCGGCCGGCCGCGACCGCGCGCTCGAGCACCGCGACCGCTCGTTCCAGCAGCTCGTCCCGCCCCGCGCGCACGCCAGCGAGCGTCGGCCGCACCTCGACGTCGGGCACGATCCCCGCGCGCTGCACGCGGGTGCCGTCCTTGAGGCGCATGGACTGCGCCGTGAAGTTCAGCACGATCCCGCCGGGCAGGATCGTGCGGGTCACGCCGCCGTTGGCGCCGCTGGTCGGGCTGCCGACGACGGTGGCGTCCAGGGTCGACTTGAGCAGCGCGCACACGTGCGCGGCGGCGCTCTGCGTGCTGCCGTCCGCCAGGATCACGACGGGCCCGGAGTAGCCGGGGCCCGGGACCTCCTGGGTGAAGAGCGACTCCACCAGCGAGAAGGTCCCCTCGGCGCCTTCGTAGCGGATGCTCCCGCCCAGGAACGCCGGCGGGGACTGCGGCCGAGCCAGGCGGCCGACGAGGGGGAAGGCGCCGCCGACGGGGTAGCCGCGCATGTCGAGGATCAGGCCCGGTGCGTTGCGTACCGTCTCGAACGCGTCGGCCACGTCCTTCGCCTCGAGCCGCTGCAGGTCCACGTACCCGAAGCCGGGGGTGTGCAGGCCGTAGGCCGGAGTGGCGCGCGTCCGGCTGCGCGGCGCCGGACCCTCCAGCGTGCGCGCGACCGTCACCTTGCGCAGGGTTCCCTTGGCGTCGCGCGCCTCGATCACGGCCGGCCGGCCGCGCGGGCCCAGCAGGAACTGGATGTCGATCTTGTTCTCGAGGCGCCCCGGCGTGGAGGCGGGCAGGTAGCGCGCCAGCCGCGCGCGCCTCTCGTCCGCGGGTTCCCCGTCCACCGAGACCACCACGTCGCCCACCGTGAGCCCCGCCTGGGCCAGCTCGGGCGCCGTCTCGGTGATCACCGTCCGGTCCTCCACCCGGTCGACGCGCAGCGCGGGCCGGTGCGTGCCGAAGTAGGCATCGAGCACGGGAGACGCGAGCGTCACGTGCGAGTCCTGGATGCGCACGGCCGCCTCCGACACCGCGAGGGCGTAGTCGGTCGCGTCGCGGGCCCCGGCGAAGCGCGGGATCATCTCGGCCAGCGTCCGGCTCCAGGGCTGGTCCATCAGCTCCTTGTAGGCGAAGAAGTACTCGATCGCGCCGTAGAGGCGGAAGAGCGCCAGCAGCCGGTGCTCCCGGTCGGGGTAGGCGGTCTCCGACTCGTCCCGCTCGACGAACGCGCCCGGCACGTAGGGCACGAGCGTGGGGCCGGCCGGTGCGGCGGCGCGCCGCGGCGCATCGAGCAGCGCCAGCGCACGGTCCCGCGCCGCATCCGAGGCGCCCGCGGGCAGGACCACGTCCGCGGCGAAGCCCGCCCCTCCGTCGCGCCGGAGCCGCTCGCCGTGGCGCACCTCGACGCGCAGGTCGTCGCTCGCGTCGAAGGTGGTCGACAGCAGGCCCGCGGCGGGGACCTCGCCTTCCTGGACCACCTCGGCCAGCCCCTCGCCCTGCAGCGCCATCAGCAGGGGGTACACGTCCGCGCTGCCGGCGTTCACGAGGACGACGAGGCGCGGCGTGCGTGCCGCCTCGACACGCACCGATCCCGCGCCCACGACCGTGAGCCCCGACTCCCAGGGCCCCTGCCCGCCGCCCGCCCCGCCGGTGACGCTCTGCATCATGTAGAAGCCGTGGGTCAGGTACCGCGCCGGCGGCAGCGTGACGTCCTGCCCCAGCAGTCGGCCGGCACACTTCACGATCGCGCTGCTGAGGATCCAACCCGGACGGGGGCCGTCGGGGCCCCTCAGGTCGACGACGACCCGCTCGCGACCCGCCGCTTCCGTGAACCGGGCGCAGAGCTCCGCCTGCAGGTCCGGCGTCGACTCCAGCCCGGCGCCGCTCGGCACGACGACGAGCGCGGTGCGGGCATCGACCGTCTCCAGCCCCAGCCTGGCCTCGGCGGCGGCTGCGGGCGCCGGCGGCTCCTCGCGCGGGAGGACGCGCGTCGCCGGGTCCTGCAGCTCCGCCAGCAGCGATGCGATCGACGCGCGGTACGCCTCGTCGGTCGTGGCCTTCTCGGCGGCGGGCAGCGCGCGGACGAGCGCCGCGTCCCAGTCGACGGACGACGTGGCCATCGCGGGGTGCACGTACTTCACGTAGGACCACACCCTCGCCAGGCCCACCAGGCGCGCGTCCCGGTCGGGCGCCCCCGCGAGCACGATGGCGGCGATCACGAGCGCAGGCACGGCCTCGGATCATAACCGCGCCGCTGCCGTGTCCACCGCGTGACGCACCCCGCGTGGAACCGCGGACACGCCGAGCGCACGCGATCACGCGTTGCGGGCCCGAACGCGCGTGGCGCGGGACTTGCTCACGCGCGGGCCCAGGGAGGGAGCCAATGGACTCGCTGAAGATGCTGCTGCTGCTCGGCGGCTGGACGCTGATCCTCGCCGCCGCCGCCGTCGTCGCTCACGACGTCTACCGTGCGTGGACCGACTGGAGGGTGGATCCCGGGAGGAGCTTCCGGCGGCCGCGCGCTCGCGTTCCCGCGCGCCTGCTGGGACTGGCGGTGCTCGCGCTGCTCGTCCACCAGTCGATCGCGATCGTGCCCAGCGGCTACGCCGGCGTGCGCGTCAGCCAGCTCTCGGGCACCCGGCCGGGCACGCTCCATCCGGGCGTGCACTTCGTGAAGCCGCTCCTGGAGCGGGTCGCCCTGTTCGACACGCGGGACCGCGTGCTGGCGACCTCCGCGGACGGCAAGGACCA
>JAICEW010000354.1 GCA_025923995.1 Vicinamibacteria bacterium
CACTCGGAGTGGAAGGGCGTGCGCGTCCACAGCCTGTACAGCGAGACGCGCAAGCCCACGCCGGCCCTGCTGGCCGACGTCGACACGGTCGTGGTGGACCTGCAGGACATCGGCACGCGCATCTACACCTACGCGTACACGATGAGCCACGCGATGGAGGCGGCGGCCGAGGAGGGCAAGCACGTCGTCGTGCTCGACCGCCCGAACCCGATCGGCGGCGAGACGATCCAGGGCACGACGCTGGACCCCGCATACCGCTCGTTCGTCGGGCTCTACCCGATGCCGACGCGGCACGGGATGACCATCGGCGAGCTGGCCCGCTGGATGAACAAGACGATCCGGAGCGACCTGACGGTCGTGCCCATGACGGGCTGGGACCGCAGGTCGTACTTCCGCGACCTGGGCCTCGTGTTCGTCATGCCCTCGCCGAACATCCCGTCGCCCGAGAGCACCGTGACCTTCCCCGGCCTCGTGTACTTCGAGGGCACGACCGTGTCCGAGGGGCGCGGCACGACGCGGCCGCTCGAGCAGTGCGCGGCGCCCTACGTCCGACCCGAGGCGCTCATCGCCCACCTGGACCGCGAGTACCCGGCGTGGCGCGCCGGGGCCCACGTGCGCCCGACGGGCTTCACGCCGACGTTCCAGAAGCACGCGGGCCGGCTCTGTCTCGGCGTGTTCGTCCACCCGTTCGATCGCGATGCGTTCAACCCCGTCCGCACCGGCCTCGCGCTGATGCGCGGGATGCGCGCGCTGTGGCCGGACGACTTCGGCTGGAAGCAGCCGCCCTACGAGTACGAGGCGGAGCGCCTCCCGATCGACGTCATCGCGGGCGGCACCTGGACCCGCGAGTGGGCCGAGGGCCGGCACGCGTGGGAAGACTTCGACGCGCGCGAGCAGGCGGATACGGAGGCCTTCCGGGACGAGCGACGGCCTTATCTCGTCTATTAGGCGCATACAATCGGGGCCCGTGACCCCCCCTCCGGTCGAGGCGCGCACCGGGCTGGCACCCTGGAACCGGGCGGAGCTGCCGGCGCCGCCGGACACGCGCGGCCTGCGCATCCTGGGCGTGGTCGGCCCCGGCGCCATCGTGCTGGGCGCGTCCATCGGCAGCGGCGAGTGGCTGATCGGCCCGTCCGCGGTCGTGAAGTACGGCCTGTCGCTGCTGTGGGTCACGCTGCTCGCGGTCTTCTTCCAGACCGTCTTCAACACCGAGCTGGTGCGCTACACGCTCTACACGGGCGAGTCGGTGTTCACCGGCTTCATGCGCACGCGGCCCAACAAGCACTTCTGGGCCGGGACGTACACGGTCCTCTACTTCCTCCAGAACGGCTGGCCGGGCTGGGCCGGCGCGACCGCGGGGGCCATCTTCTTCCTGGCCGTGGGACGCGCGGCCACCGGCGCCGACGCGCGCGCCGTGCACTTCATCGGCATCGGCGCGTACCTCATGTGCGTGCTGGTCCTCCTCCTCGGCGGCCGGCGCATCGAGCGGACGCTCGAGATCCTGAACTGGATGCTCGTCATCGGCATCCTGAGCACGCTGGCGGTGCTGTGCCTCGCGTTCGCCGAGCCGTCCCGCTTCGGCTCGGCGGCGGCGGGCTTCGCCGGCTTCGACACGTTCACCGGGTCCTTCCTCTTCCTGCCGGCCGGCGCGGACTGGTTCCTGATCGGCGCCTTCGCCGCCTACTCGGGCTGCGGCGGCGTCACCAACATCACGCTCTCGAACTGGGCGCGCGACAAGGGCTACGGCATGGGCCAGGTCGTGGGCTACATCCCCACGCTGGTCGGCCACCGCGTGCGCCTGGCGCACACCGGCAGCGTGTTCGAGCCGGACGCGATGGCACTCGAGCGCTGGCGCGCGTGGTGGCGGGTCGTGCGCGCGGACCAGTGGGGCATCTTCTTCCCCGGCGCGCTGCTGGGCATGGCGCTGCCGGCGATCCTGTACACCGCGCTCATCCCGCGCGGGACCGAGATCCGTGGGCTGGCCATCGCGTCCGAGCTGGCCCGCGCGCTGTCCGAGCGCGCCGGCCCGGCCATGGCGGTGCTGCTGGCGCTGGTCAGCGTGTGGATCCTGTTCAAGACCCAGCTCGACATCCTGGAGGCGACCGTCCGCTCGCTGACCGACATGTTGTGGAGCGCGAACCTGCCCATCCGCGCGCTCCACGGGGGCGACGTGCGCCGCGTCTACTTCGGAGTGATGGCCGTCGTGGTCGCGTGGGGCGTGATCGCGATCGGGCTCAGCCAGCCCATCGTGCTGCTGCAGGTGAGCGCGAACGTGGCCGGGTTCGTGCTCGCGCTGGGCGCGCTGCACCTGCGGCACGTGAACACCACGCTGCTGCCGCCGGAGCTGCGGCCGTCGCGGGCGCGCCAGGCCGTGCTGGTGGCGATGGCCGGGTTCTACGGGTTCTTCGTGTGGCTCTGGCTCATGGGCGGGCTGGTCCCGGACCCGCAGCGGGGGTTCCTGTTCGGGATCTTGCGGAGGATGGGGATCGGGTAGGGGGGGGCCGATGAAAGGTGTGTTGGCGATCGCAGCTTTCTTGACGTATGTCACGGCAATCGACCGCACGAACGCGATTGCCGCTGACTGGCCGGTCTGGCCCACCGGGTGCGACCGGTTCGAGGGGAGCCAGACTACCGAGTGCCTGCGCTCGATCGCGTTCGACTTCGGAGCGCTCGCGCGCTACGCGTCCGCCAACGCCTCGCTGCCCGCGCCGCTGCCGCTGCAGCGGCGCGTCGTGTTCTTCGGCGACTCCATCACCGACAACTGGGACGCGGCCGGCTTCGGCGGCTTCTTCCCCGGCAAGCCCTACGTCAACCGCGGCATCAGCGGGCAGACCACGGCCCAGATGCTGCTGCGCTTCCGCGCGGACGTGATCGACCTGGAGCCGGCGGCGGTCGTGATCCTGGCCGGGACGAACGACGTCGCGGGCAACGCGGGCCCGGCGACGGACGTGGCCATCCGCAACAACTTCCGCAGCTTCGCCGACGTCGCGTCCGCCAACGGCGTCGAGCTGGTCCTGTGCTCGATCCTGCCGGTCGTGGACGGCAAGCCCGGCCCCGACGGCCAGCCCCGCGTCTGGACCGACAAGCGTCCGCCCGCGCGCATCAACGGCCTGAACCAGTGGCTGAAGGAGTACGCGAGCGCGAACGGCTACGTGTACCTCGACTACGCGGCGCCCATGTCCGCGCCGGACGGCTCGCTCAAGCCCGAGCTGACGGACGACGGCCTGCACCCCAACGCGGCGGGCTACGCGGTCATGGGGCCGCTGGTGGAAGCGGCGATCGCGAAGGCGCTGGGCGCGCGGGCCCCGAGGCGGCCGCCGCCGGTGCCGCCGGTCCCGCCGGCGCCGGCCCGGCCGCCGGCGGCGCCGACGCCTCCGGCCCGAACGCCTCCGGCGTCACCGGGACGTTGAAGCGCGCGTGCTCCGTGGCAGAATGCGCGCCGTGAAGAAACCCCTGCTGCTGCTCCCGCTCCTCGCCGTCGTGGCCGCCGACGTCCCCCTGTCCGCCAGCGCGCAGACGGGCTCGCAGTCGCAGGCGCCCGGCGCGCGGTCCCAGCCGAGGCGCCCGATGCCCACGAAGCCGTCCGGTCCCAAAGCGCTTCCGTTCCGCATCTACGTCGGCACCTACACGGGCGGGGACAGCGAGAGCAAGGGGATCTACCGCCTCCGCTTCGAGCCCGCGACGGGCTCGCTCGCCCTCGAGGGGGCGCCGACCGAGACGGTCAGCCCGTCGTTCCTCGCCTTCACCAGGGACGGCAAGCGGCTGTTCACGGTCAACGAGACCGGCAACTCGGCCACGGACCCGCCGGGCGGCGTGTCGTCGTTCTCGGTGGATCCGGCGACGGGGGCGCTGACGCTGCTCAGCCGCAACAGCTCCGCGGGCGCCGCGCCGTGCCACCTCTCGCTCGACCGGAGCGAGCGGCACCTGCTGCTCGCGAACTACTGGGGCGGCTCGGTGATGTCGCTGATCCTCGGGGCCGACGGGAAGATCGGCAGCGCGGCCTCGTACGTGCGCCACATGGGAGAGAACCCGACGCCCCGCGACCCGGGCCCGCACCCGCACGCCGTGCACGTGGACCCGTCGAGCAAGTGGGCCCTGGTGACGGACCTGGGCCTGGACAAGGTGTTCGTCTATCCGTACGACGCGGAGCGCGGAGCGCTCGGCGCCAACCCGCACGAGGTGGCGCTGGAGAAGGGAGCGGGGCCGCGGCACCTGGCGTTCGACCCCGACGGCAAGGCCGTCTACGTGCTGAACGAGCTCAACGGCACCGTGGTCTCGTTCGGGTTCGACCCCGCCGACGGGTCCCTGGTGCAGCTCCACACCATGTCCACGCTGCAGCAGGGCTACACGGGCAAGAACAGCTCGGCCGAGGTCGTGATCTCGCCCGACGGGCGGTGGCTGTACGCGTCGAACCGCGGGCCCGACAACATCGCCATCTTCGAGGTCGATCGCTCCTCGCGGCGGATGCGGCGCGTCGGGTACCAGCCGACGCTCGGCAAGCACCCGCGCAACTTCACGATCGACCCCGCCGGCGAGTTCCTGGCCGTGGCCAACCGCGACTCCAACAGCGTCATCATCTTCAGCATCAACAAGGAGACGGGCACGCTCGCGCCCGTGGCGGGGCCCGCGCGCGTTCCCCGACCCTCCTGCGTGCGCTTCCTCAAGACGGGCCCGTAGGCCGATGGATCGGCGGCTGCGCTGGGGCGTGCTGGGCGCCGCGCGGATCGCGGTCCAGAAGGTCGTGCCGGCCATGCAGCGCGGCCGCTTCAGCCGCGTGGTGGCGCTCGCCTCGCGCGACCGGGCCCGGGGCGAGGAGGCGGCGCGCGCGCTGGGCATCGAGCGCGTCCACGGCTCGTACGAGGAGCTGCTGGCCGACCCCGAGGTCGACGCCGTCTACAACCCGCTGCCCAACCACCTGCACGTGCCCTGGTCCATCCGGGCCCTGGAGGCGGGCAAGCACGTGCTGTGCGAGAAGCCGGTCGGTCTGTCGCCGGCCGAGGTGGAGGAGCTGCTCCGCGCGCGCGACCGCACCGGCCGGCAGGTGCAGGAGGCGTTCATGGTGCGCGCGCACCCGCAGTGGCTGGGCGTGCGCGAGAGGGTCCGCGCCGGACGCATCGGCCCGCTGCGCGCGGTCGCGGGCTTCTTCAGCTACTTCAACGAGGACCCAGGGAACGTGCGCAACGTCCCGCAGTACGGCGGCGGCGGGCTCTACGACATCGGCTGCTACCCGATCACGATCGCGCGCTACCTCTTCGAAGCGGAGCCGGTGCGCGTGGCCGGCGTCCTCGACCTGGACCCGCGCTTCGGGACCGACCGGCTGGCCTCGGGCGTGCTGGAGTTCTCGGCCGGGCACGCGGTCTTCACGTGCAGCACGCAGGCCGTGCCCTACCAGCGCGTGCAGGTGCTTGGGACGCGCGGGCGGATCGAGGTCGAGATCCCGTTCAACGCGCCGCCCGACCGGCCGTGCCACGTGTTCGTGGACGACGGGAGCGACCTGGCGGGCGCCAACGCCGAGGTCGTCACGTTCGAGGCCTGCGATCAGTACACGCTCCAGGGGGACCTGTTCTCGCAGGCGATCCTGGAGGGACGGCCGGTGCCGCTCCCCATCGAGGACGCGCTCGCGCAGTCGCGCGTGATCGCGGCGGTGTTCCGGTCGGCGGAGTCGGGACGGTGGGAGGCGCTTCGACGAGATTGACGCGGGACGAGGTCGAGCGCGATCTCTCAGTCGAGACAATCGCCCGGTATCTGGCAGAGGGTGGCGACATCGACGAGCGATCGGGGTCCCGGGACTGGACGCTGCTTCATCAGGCCGCCGAGTGGGGCGACCGTGAGGTGATCCTGTTCCTCAACCAGCGCGGCGCGGCACTTGATCTGTGCGACAGGCAGGGCGGCACCCCGCTGCATGTTGCGGTCGACTCGGACATCGACACGGCGCTGCAGGCAGGCCACGCGACCGCCCTGCCTACGGCCCGGACCTTGATCGAGGCGGGAGCGAAGGAAGAGGTACCGGATCTTAGCGGAGGAACACCGCGCGACGTTGCAGCCGCTTATGGTCAGAGCGCCCTGGATATCTACGATCGTGTTTCGCGCCTGTCCTGGTCGGCGGAGCCGACCATCGCCGCGTTCGCAGCCACCTGCCAAAAGATCCTCGACGTCGCCGGCTACAGCGTCCGGGTCCTCGACGACCAGCATCAGTTGAGCGTGGCCGAGAGCGCTGCGGATCACGACCGGGTGTGGTACCGCTTCTTCCTGTCTGCCGGCCAGTTGTACGGGCAGAGGCGAGAAGCCGGCTTCGGCGATTCACTCGTTGCGCAGGTCCGTGAAGGCTTCGAGCGGCTCCGCGCGCAAAGAGGCCGCTAGCGGTCCACCACGCACACCAGCCCCTCCGCCGACGGCCGGCTCTCGAGTCCTTCGCGATCCAGCGTGTACACGCGCCAGCGGTAGGTGCCCAGCCAGGGGATCACGAGCGACAGCGACGTCTCGGGCAGCTCGCGGG
>JAICEW010000355.1 GCA_025923995.1 Vicinamibacteria bacterium
GAGCGAGATGCGCACGCTGGCGGTGCTGATCGGCGGGCTCTGGGTGTTCGCGGCGTTCCACGTCACGTTTTCGGCCGTGTTCCCCGTCCACGTCACGGCCGTGTTGGGCGCCGTCACCTGGAACGGCCCGGCCGCGGCCACGACCGTCACCACCACCGGATCGATGGTCGTCCCGCCCGCCCCCGCGTGGCTGTCGCGCGCGGTGACGCGGAAGTTCAGGTTGCGGTTGGTCGTGGGCCACGCCTCGCCGAACGTCAGCGTGTTGGCGAGGATGTCCTGCAGGCGCGGGAACGTCCGCGACGGCGAGGACGAGACGTTGAAGGACCGGAAGATCGCGCGCGTGCCGTCGTCGGTGTTGGGCGGGGCGGCGGCGCCGGCGTCCATCTGCTCCCAGATGTACACGAGCGGCTCCCCGTTGGGATCGGAGCCGGTCGCTGTCAGCGTGAACGGCGTCGTCTGCGGGATCGTGTAGTCGGGCCCTCCGTTGACGGTGGGCGCGGTGTTCCCCGTCGCGACGTTGCTGGAGCAGGTGCTGCCTCCCTGGTTGGCGACGAAGTTCTGCATCTCCAGCAGGTTGCCCGCGTGGAACAGGTCGTCGCTGTTGGGCTGCAGGTTCTCGCCGCCGCAGATGCCCGCGTAGGCCATGATCGTGGAGCCGCTGCCCGGCTCCCACGCCGTCGCGGGGTTGCGGTTGTTGCCGCCGCACGCGCCCGTCGTCCCGTTGAAGCTGTGGTTGCCGCGGAACTGGTGGCCCATCTCGTGCGCGACGTAGTCGATGTAGAACGGGTCTCCGGTCGGCTGGGTCAGGCCGGTGACGCCGCGGGCCTTGGAGGAGACGTTGCACACGACGCCGAGCCCGGCCACGCCGCCGCCGCCGGTGCTGAACACGTGCCCGATGTCGTAGTTGGCGGAGCCGATGACGGTGTCCAGGTTGACCTGGTTCTGGGCCAGCATCTGGAAGCCGTTGCTGTTCGTGTACGGATCGGGCTCGGCCGTGTAGATGACCAGGTTGTTGCTGGCCACCAGGTTCATGTGCACGGCCAGGTCGCGCTCGTACACGCCGTTCACGCGGTTCATGGCGGTGACGATGGCCGCCATCCCGGCCGGCACCGTGCCACCGTGGAACGCCGTGTACTCGACGGTCGCCGCCAGCGCCAGGCGGTAGTTCCGCAGCGTGTCGCCGAACTCGGGCACCGGCGGCGTGAGGCCGAAGTGCTGGGCGAGGTCCGCGTCCTCCGCCAGGTCGGGGTTCGACGCGTCGAAGTGGCACCGGAAGCCCGTGCCGTCCCGGCGCCGGTAGTCCCGCTTGAAGTACGACACGTAGTGCGCGCTGTCCGTGCGGCTCCAGGGATCCACGTACACCGTGCCCTCGCGCGACAGCACGATCGCGTGGAAGCCCGCCGGCGTGAGGTCGAAGCGGGTGAGCGCCGACCGGTCGTCGATCCCGCGGCCGCGATAGGTCCGGATCTCCGGGAACTGCTGCGCGAGCGCCCGTTCCATCACCGGCGACACCTCGATCGCGAAGCGCCGCGTCCCCCCGTCCGGCCAGGGCAGCTCGAGCACGGCGGCGCTGGCGCCGGCCGTGTACTCGTCGGGCGCGCTCGCGAGGACCGCGCCCAGGGCGGCGTCGTCCAGGCTCACGACCCGGTGGGGCCCGACCAGGACGCGCTCGGCCGCCGCCGGGCCCAGCGCGGAGGGAGTCACGTCCTGCCACATCGCGGCCGACGCAGAGAGCGCGCCCGCCAGCACGACCCCCGACGTCGACGTCCCGACCCGCAACCAGCCCGCGAACGCCATGGGACCCTCCGTGAACCGACGGTTGGACGGACGAGATAGCGTGGCGACGCCCTCAGGCGTCGAGCGCAGGGGGCGGCGCCGCCGGGCGGCGCAGCTCGTTCAGCCCTTGCACGTTCAGGTAGATGAAGTAGGCGCAGAAGATCAGCAGCACGTACGCCCCGCGCAGCACCGCGTACAGGCCGATCAGGACCGCCACGAGGATCGACAGCACGTAGGCCGCTCGCAGGGACCGCTCGCCGAAGACCAGCTCGAGCAGCGCGGCCATGATCCGTCCTCCGTCGAGCGGCAGCATGGGCAGCAGGTTGAAGATCGCCCAGACCAGGTTGACCTGCCAGACGAACTCCACCACGCGCGCCGCCGTCGAGCCCTCCGGCAGCAGCGCGCCCAGGATGAGCGCGGGGAAGCCGATCACCAGGCCCACCAGCGGCCCCGCGATCGTGATCACGGCCCGCTTCCCGGGTCCGATGCCGCCCTGCGGCCGCCAGACGGTCACGCCACCCATGCCGTGGAGCGCGATCGCCGGCTGCTGCCCGAAGCCCTTCGCGGTCAGCGCGTGTCCCAGCTCGTGGAAGAGGATCCCGAGGAACATCACGACCAGCCAGGCGGCCATCAGCGCGGGGGTGCGCGCCCCCGCCTGCTGGCCCAGGACCAGCCCGATCAGCAGGAAGAGCACGCTCACGTGTATGGGGATGCCGAACAGCCGGAACTGGATCTCCATGGGTCTCGGGGGCCCGTAATCCTACACCCGCCCGGGCTCGCGGCCACCCTTGATCCAGCCCGGATGTGACGCTATCCTAACGGCTTCGTCCGGCCGTCCGCCGGGTCATCCGTGCGTGGTGTGGACGTGGAGGTTGGCGTGAACGAGACCCGGGTTCGTGTGCTCAGGCTGTCGATCGTCGTGGCCGTCGGTGCGTTCGGTTGTGGCGGAGGCGGCGGCTCCCCGACCGGCGGCACGGGAGGGGGCGCGGTGGCCACTCCCGCTGCCACTCCGACTCCGGCCACCGTCGTCCAGCCCACCCCCACTCCGACGCCGACTCCGGGCGGCCCCACCACCTCGACCTGCCCCCTGGGCAAAGGCACGGTGGACACCCGCTGCGCCCGCGGGACGCCGTCCTTCATGGCGGACGTGGACGCGGCGATCGACCAGCTCGCGGCCGAGCACCCCGAGATCTTCGATACCCGCGATCTGGCCGGGCCGCGCGAGTACAAGGTCAAGGACGTGGACGCCTACTACAGGGGCGTCGCTTCCGTCCTGCGCACGAAGGGCTACTGCGCGGACTACGACCTGGTGGAGCTGCAGGTCAAGAACAGCAACGACTTCAACGACCAGTACGACATCCTGATCAGCCAGGGGTACGTGCGCCGCGGCGCCGGGTCGTACCGCAGCACCTGCTCCCCCGCCGCGTTCCCGCTGGACCCCGAGGACGTGATCGCGCAGGTCCGCGTCGCCTTCTTCGGCTTCCGCTGCCTGGACGAGTCGAAGACGCCGCCGCGCAACGGCGAGGGCAAGATCCCTGTCGACTGCTTCGGCAACGTGACCGCCAGCCCGAAGAACAGGGAGGGCCACGACATCGACTCGCGCATCCACGGCGAGCAGATCCAGTGGACGCTCTCGCAGGAGGACCGCTACGTCCGCGTGGACGATCAGGAGGGCGTGCCCTTCAACAAGGTCCTGTTCGGCCTGGCGCCGGGGCACTTCTCGCTGTGCGCGACCGTCCGGGGCATCCAGGGCTGCCTGAACGGCGAGGTCATCCCCTAGATCATCGCCGTACGCCGGACGTCGCCGCGGTGCGCGCGGTAGAACGCGACCAGCCGCGAGACGTAGTCCGGCAGCCGCGGGCAGGTGACGCCCAAGGCACCCAGGTCGCGCGTGGCCTCCGTCGTGTCGTACCGGCAGTCGTGCTCGAAGTAATCCAGCACCTCGACCGGCACGCCGAAGTAGCGCTGCACGGGCTTGGGCGCGAACAGGCCGCGCGCCACGAAGCCGGGCACCGGCGCGAACACGAACGACTTCCCGAGCGCCTCGGCCAGCAGGCGCCCCACCTCCAGCACGGACAGCGGCTGCGGGTCGGTCAGGTGGTACGTGCGGCCACGGCTCGCCGCGGACGATCCCAGCTGCGCCAGCGCCTCGACCACGAAGTCCACCGGCACCAGGTTCGCCGGCTGCCGGCCCGACCCGATGCGCATGAAGACGCCGGGAGACGGCAGGCGCTCCATCGCGTTCAGGATGAAGTAGGGCCCGTCGAACTTGCCGGTCTCGCCCGTGCGCGAGTCGCCCACGACGATGGCCGGCCGATACGTGGTGGCGGGCAGGCCGCTGTAGACCACCTCCACCTCGGCCAGGAACTTCGTCTCCTCGTAGTGGTTCTTGAAGGACTGCCCGATGTCGAGGTCGGTCTCGCGGAACAGCGGGCCCGCGCGGCCGGAGACGTACGCCGTCGACACGTAGTGCAGCTGCTCGAAGCGCTGGCACGCGGCCACGAAGCCGAGCACGTTGCGCGTCCCTTCGACGTTGACGCGCTGCCCGACCTCGCGAGACACCGCCAGGTCGTAGACCGCGGCCAGGTGCCAGGCCGCCGTGACGTCCTTCTTCAGGGCCCGCGCGTCCGCTTCGTCGATGCCGAGCCCCGGCGTCGTGATGTCGCCCGTGACGATGCCGATGCGGCCCCGCGTGTGCGGGTGCGCTGCCTCGATCGCGGCGATCCCGTCCCGGGCCGGCCCCAGGAACTTCTCCTGGACCAGGCAGCGGTAGGACGCCTGGGGCTGCAGCTCGAGCAACCGCGGGAGCAGGCGCACGCCGATGAAACCGGGGAAGCCGGTGAAGAGGACGGTCGCGCGCTCGGCCATGCCGAAGTCTACTCTGCGGCTGGCGATCGACGATCCACCTCGTCCCGGACGAGGCCGACGCCTCGCAACGCCGCGTGGAGCGCCCTGCCGGAGTTGCGCGGGGACTGGACGGTGAGCCGCTCCTGCTGCCGGCCGTCCGCGTCGAAGTTGGACGGGTCCAGCCAGCGGTCCAGCGCCCCGCGGACGCGGGGCCAGTCCTCGTCCGTCATCGCGAACCAGGCGGTGTCGCGGTTGGCGCCCTTCACGACCATGTGCTGCCGGAAGGTGCCTTCGTAGGCGAACCCGAAGCGCAGGGCGGCGCGGCGCGACGCCTCGTTCCGCGCGTCGCACTTCCACTCGAAGCGCCGGTAGCCCAGGGCGTCGAACGCGTGCCGCGCGTACAGCGCGAGGGCCTCGCTCGTCACGCGGGTCCGGGCGATCGCGGGTCCCCACAGGATGGCCCCGATCTCGATCGTGCCGTGCTCGGGCGTGATGCGCAGGTAGGCCTGCCGGCCCTCACAGCGGCCGGTCGCGCGGTCCACGACCGCGTGGAACAGCAGCTCCTCCGAGACCGACGCGCTCGCGATCCAGCGGTCGAGCTCGGCGCGGTCGGGCACCGGCTCCCACAGGTAGCGGAAGCGGTCCTCGGCGCCGGGCGCCACGGACGCGGCGAACAGCGCGTCCGCGTGGCGCGCCGGGTCCAGCGGCTCCAGCCGGCAGTAGCGTCCCTCCAGCACCACGCGCTGGGGGCGCGGGCGCGGCCGCCAGCCCTCGAGCGGAGCGCTCATGGCCGCCGGTAGCGCGCGATGACGTCGGAGGGCCGGATACCGTCGCCCAGCCGCGGATCGGCCAGCGGCTCCCCCGCCACCATGCGCAGCGGGATCACCCCCGCCCAGGTCGGAAGCGCGTAGTCCTCCTCGTCGTCCTTGGGCGGTCCGCTGCGGATCTTGACGGACGCCTCGTCGATCGGCAGCGCGAGGACGGTCGTTCCGCGAAGCTCCGTATCGGTCGGCCACCGCACCTCATCCCAGCGGCCGGCCGCGACGTGCTCGACGATCGCGCGCAGGGCCTGGAGCTTCTCCTCCGCCTCCGTGACCTCGTGGGCCTGGCCCAGCACCACCACCGAGCGGTAGTTCATCGAGTGGTGGAAGGCGGAGCGGGCCATCACCAGCCCGTCGAGGAGCGTCACCGTGACGCACAGCGGGACCCGCTTGCCCTCGCGCAGCATGCGGCTGGCCGCCGAGCCGTGGACGTACAGGGTGCGGCCGAGCCGCGCGTGGATGGTCGGGATGACGAACGGCTGGCCGTCCATCACGAAGCCGACGTGGCAGATGAGCGCCTCGTCGAGGAGGGCGTTCGCGGTCTCGCGGTCGTAGGAGCCGCGGTCGGGCAGGCGCCTCAGCGTCGTCCGGTCGGTCTTCCGCAGCGTCCCTTCGGGGCCGCTGCGCGTGCCGGTGCTCATCCTCGTCCCTCCAGGACCGCGAGCGTAAGGGGCGACTGGACCAGCCGGAAGGTCCGGATCTAAGATTTCGGCTGGTCCAGGAGGCCCGCGTGTCCAGGAGCCCATGGGAGCTGGCCGTACCCCTCGACAGGAGCGACCGGACGCCCCTGTTCCTCCAGATCGCCGGGCGGCTGGCCGACGACATCCGACGCGGCCGGCTGCGTCCGGGCCAGCCCCTCCCGGGCACGCGTCGGCTCGCCGGCGCGCTCGGCCTCAACCGCAACACCGTCGTCGCCGCGTACGACGAGCTGGCGGCCGAAGGCTGGATCGAGACCGACGCCGCCCGCGCCAGCGTCGTGTCCCTCGCGCTGCCGGACGCGCGCCCGCAGCGCTTCGCCACC
>JAICEW010000356.1 GCA_025923995.1 Vicinamibacteria bacterium
CTCTCGCCCCGACCACCTTACTGAAACAACTTGAAGCCCGTTACCGGGGCCGCCGAGAGGCGGCCTCTGTGGCGTGTGGCTCTTCGGTCGCGCCGGAGGCGCCGGCCCTGCGTCCCGGACCCTCGGGCACGGCCACCCAGCGGCAGGGACGCGGGCCGCGGCGGCCCGCCTGCGGGCGGTTCGTCTCGTAGAACGTGGGCGGCTCGAGCGTGTGCCCCCTGGCCAGTCGCCTCGCCTCGCGCTTCATGGCGGCGAGCACGTAGCGGCCGACGAGCGGAGCCATGAGGCTGGCCTGCGCACCGAATGCGGAGCGGATCTCCTCCTGCAACGCGCGCATGCGCGAGGACTGGTCCGGACTTCCGCCCAGCCACCGCCGAGCGGCCCAGATCGCGCCCGCATAGGCGGTCGGCAGATGCCGGCACTCCCGCCGGTAGCGGCGGCGCACGCGCGGGTCGGGGTCGTGCCGGTGGCGCCGCCAGCCGCGCAACAGCGTGCGCGCGATGCGGATGACGCTCGGCCCGTTGCGCTCGAAGTCGCGCGCGAAGGCGCGGAGGAGGAGCTCCGTCTCGGCGCCGCCCGCGATTTGCGGGTGGCGGAAGTTGAAGCGCAGCTGCCCGTGGGCGTCGGCCTCGGGGCAGGACGCGGCGTCCAGCAGCGTGCCCGAAGCCTGGTGCTCGGCGTAGAGGGGCGTACCCGGCACCGGCGTGTAGAGCATGAACTGATGGAACTCGGTGTCGTGGGCCACCGCATGCTCGATGGCGGCGTCGATGTTGGCGGGCGTGTGCTCCGGCAGGCCGACGATGCTCGACCCCAGCACGCGGATGCCATGATCCTGCAGCGTCCGCACCAGCGCGCGCGTGTCGGCGTCGCGCAGCTTGACGTAGTCGCTGTTGCTCCCCTCCAGCCCCATCCACAGCCAGGAGATGCCCAGGCCCACCAGCTCGTCGATGGTGTAGAGCCTGAGCGTGTTCGCCGAGCTGAAGACGTAGAGCGACCACGCCTTGTCGTGCCGCCGCAGCAGCTCCAGCAGGCGCAGCGCGCGCCGGCGGTGCAGCAGGAAGTTCTCGTCCATCACGAAGAACGACTGGACCCCCAGCTCGGACTCCAGCGCGCACATCACCGCGAACAGCTCGTCCCCCGTCTCGTAGAAGCTGACGAACCGCCCCTTGCCGCCGAACATGGCGGAGGTCGAGCAGAAGTTGCAGCCCATGGGACAACCGACGGAGGGGATGAGCGTGGCCGCGGTGTCCGAGCGGGACAGCGTCACTCCCATCGTGCGGGCCTTTACGCTGGACAAGACGACCGGATGGCGAATGGGCCGGTGCTCGTCCTCGCCCAGGAAGCGGCGGAACCAGCGCACGCCCTCGCCCCTCACCACGTGATCCGCGCCCACGCGCGCCTGCAGGCCGGGGACGCTCGCGACGTGGCCGCCGACCACGATGCGCGCGCACGGCTGGTGCTGCCGCACCAGGCGGCACATGGCCGCCACCTTGCCCACGTTGGGAGCGATCGCGCTGATGCCGACCACGTCGTAGGCGACCGAGCGGAGCTCCCGCTCGAATCGCTCGAGGGTGGGGAAATCGAGCAGGTTGCAGGGCGCCTCGATGTTGTCCTGGATCAGCATCAGGCCCCACGACCGGTGGAACATGCGCAGGGAGAACACGCCCTGCAGCCGCGTCACCTGGTTGTGATACAGCTCCATGGGATTGACGGCCCGGCTGCCGTACTCGTCGTCGTGCGCGTAGGGCCCGAAGACGCTGCTGAGCAGCACGCGCGTGCGCCCCCCGAGGGGATGGACGTCCCACGCCGCTTCCGCTGCGATGGCGTGTGCGAGCACGTGAGCACGCTAGCACCGCGCGCGGGGAGCGACTGTCACAGTTGTGCAATAGCTTCGGATGATCCCGACGGCGCTTCCGATGAGCCACACGCATCATGGAAGCGCGTCCCGCGGACGTGGTACTCGCGAGGGAGGGGACGCGTGTCTCCCCCGAAGAGGACCCATGAAGAGAGCGGTTCGTTTCCGCGTGAACGGCCGGCCGGTGAGCCTCGATACGGATGCCCAGCGCACGCTGCTCTGGGTGCTGCGAGGTGACCTCGAGCTGACAGGCACCAAGTACGGGTGCGGGGCCGGCCTCTGCGGATCCTGCACGGTCGTGGTCGACGGCAGGGCGCTGCGGTCCTGCCAGGCGACGCTCGGCGACGTCGAGGGCAAGGACGTCCTGACGGTCGAGGGCCTGGCGAACGGCTCCGCGCTCCATCCGCTCCAGCAGGCTTTCATCGATCACGGCGCGCTGCAGTGCGGCTACTGCACGCCCGGGATGCTGATGAACGCCTACGCGCTGCTCGACGAGGCCCAGCACCCCTCCCGGGCGCGCATCGCGGAGGCGATGGAGGACAACCTCTGCCGCTGCGGCGCCCACCAGAGGATCCTGGCGGCCATCGAAGCCGTGGCGCGGGAAGGAGGCGGGCGATGAGGGCTCGCACCGAGATGGACCGACGCTCGTTCATCGAGCTCGTGGGCGGCGGGATCCTCGTCGTCGTGGCGCTCGGCCCCGAGGCGCTGGCCCAGCCGCCGCGGTCCGGCTATCCGACCGACCTCAACGCGTACCTCCGGATCGGGGAGGACGGCCGCGTGACGGTCTTCTCCAGCAAGATCGAGATGGGACAGGGCGTCATGACGTCGCTGGCCCAGATGCTCGCCGAGGAGCTGGGCGTCGCGCTGGAGTCGATCGACATGGTCCTGGGCGACACCGAGCGCTGCCCCTGGGACGAGGGCACGTGGGGGTCGCTCTCGACCCGGTTCTTCGGGCCCGCACTGCGCGCCGCCGGTGCGGCGGCGCGGGCCGTCCTGCTTCGCCTGGCCTCCGAGCGCCTCGGGGTGGCGAGCGAGCGATTGACCGCCGCCCACGGCGTCATCTCGGCCGGCGACGGTCGCCAGGTCACGTACGGCCAGCTCGCGAGAGGGCAGGCGATCACCCGTACGCTGGACAGGAAGGCGGTCCTGCGCTCGGTCTCCGAGTTCGCGCTGATGGGGCAGTCGCCGCCGCGACTCGACGCACGCGACAAGGTGACCGGCCGCGCGAAGTACGCCGGCGACATCCACCCGCCTGGACTGCTCCACGCGCGGCTGGTGCGCCCGCCCGCCCACGGGGCGAAGCTGTCGAAGGCAGACACGTCCGCGGCCGCCCTGTTGCCGGGCGTCACCGTGGTGAACGAAGGGGACCTCGTCGCGGTGCTGCACCCGGATCCCGAGGCGGCCGAAGCCGCGCTCGAGCGCGTCGTCGCCGAATGGACGCCGGCGCCGCCCGGTGCCGACCAGGAGGGGATCTTCGACGAGCTGCTGGCCAAGGCGTCCGCCCCGGAGGTCGCGGAATCGAAAGGCTCCCTGGACGGGGTGGCCGGCGCCCGTCGCTTCGCGCACACGTACCAGCGGGGTTACGTCGCTCACGCACCGATCGAACCCCACGCCGCGACGGTCACGTTCGAAGACGGCCGGCTCACGGTCTGGGCGTCCACGCAGACGCCCTTCCCGCTGCGCGACCGCCTCGCGTCCCTGCTGGGGCTCGATCCGAGCCGCGTCCGCGTGATCACGCCCTACGTGGGCGGGGGCTTCGGCGGGAAGAGCGTCAACCCGCAGGCCGAGGAGGCCGCGCGCCTGGCCCGGATCATCGGCCGGCCGGTCCAGGTCGCGTACACCCGCGCCGAGGAGTTCTTCCACGACGCCCTCGACCCGGCCGGTGTCGTGAAGATCGCGTCCGCCCTCGGCGAGGACGGGCGCATCGTGTCGTGGGACTACGACGTCTACTTCGCGGGCGACCGCGCCGCGGAGCTGTTCTACGACGTGCCCCACGCGCGGCGGCGCTTCTTCCGCGGCCGGAGCGCGTCCGGCAGCGTGCACCGGTTCGCCGTCGGCCCCTGGCGCGCGCCCGGCGCCAGCCTGAACGTGTGGGCCCGCGAGTCGCAGATCGACGTCATGGCCGCCGCGACGCGCATGGACCCGCTCGAGTTCCGCCTGCGCAACACGACGGACGCGCGCATGCGGCGCTGCCTGCAGGAGGCGGCGCGGAGGTTCGGCTGGACGCCGGCGGCGGGGCCCAGCGGACGAGGCTGGGGCATCGCCTGCGGGGTCGACTCGGGCACGTACGCGGCGCTGATGGCCGCGGTGACGGTCGACCGCGAGCGCGGCACGGTGAAGGTCGAGCGCGTCGTGTGCGCGCAGGACATGGGGGTCGTCGTCAACCCGACGGGCGCGGCGATGCAGGTGGAGGGCTCCATCACGATGGGGCTCGGCTACACGTTCAGCGAGGAGCTGCGCTTCCGCGGTGGCGAGATCGTCACCGACGGGTTCGACTCCTATGAGATCCCACGCTTTTCCGTCGTGCCGCGCGCGATCGAGACCGTGCTGGTCCGCAACGACGAGCTGCCGCCGCAGGGCGGCGGCGAGCCCGCGATCGTCCCCGTCGGGGGGGTCATGGCCAACGCCGTCTTCGACGCCACCGGCGTGCGCCTGTTCCGCCTGCCCATGACCCCCGCGCGGCTCAGGGCCGCGCTGGCGGGCGCCGGCGAGCGCTGACCCGGCCCGTGGCGGGCCGCGCGGCGGCGACGGGCGTCGGCGTCGCCGATCCTACTGTGCGGCGGGGTCGTCCACGAAGGCCTCGCCGCTCGTGTCGGCGTCCGCGGGCAAGCGCGCGATCTCCCGCCGCACGAGCTCCTGGTGGTGGACCTCCTCGTCGCGCAGCTCGGCGAACAGCGCCTGGACCTGCGGCTCGCGGATGTGGGGCAGCGCCTCCACGAAGAAGGCGTGAGCCTTCTCCTCGCAGCGCAGCGCGATGTCCAGGGCCGCGCGGGCGGTCATGAACGCGCGGGCCTCGTCGTAGTCAGGGGCCTCGACGTCGAAGATCATCGTGCGGCGCACCTCCCGCGGCGCGTCGCTGAAGAGGGCGCGGCGCCGCTCCGCCAGCTCGGCGCCGTGCTTCGCCTCGTTCTCGGCCATGAAGCGGAAGAAGCGCGCGGCCTCGGGCGTGCGGTGCTGGTCCATCTGGTCGGCCAGCTCCAGGTAGCGCTCGTGCGCCTCCTCCTCGACGAGCGTCGCCAGGTCGAGCGCGTCCTGCAGCGACAGGCGGGCCAGGTCGACGTGCTGGATCGGCATCAGCGGCCTCCGTCCTTGCGGAACAGGTCCAGGATCCGCTCGCGGGGGAGCGCCTGGTCCCGCAGCTCGGCCTGCCGCTCGACGACCAGCGCATCGTAGGTCGGCGCCGGGTTCGGGTTCCGGTAGAACACGCCCGTGTACAGCTCCTCGCCGTACTGCGCGGCGAGCGCCATCGCCTTCAGGCGGTCGGCGGGATCGTGGCCGAGGCCGGCCAGCGACTTCATCTGCGCCTTGTGGGCCTTGAGCTGCCACTCCGCTTCGCCGAAGGTCACGCAGGGCGACTGCACGTTGACGAACGCGAAGCCGGGAAAGCGGATGGCTTCCTCGATGACGGAGGTCAGGCCGGGCATGTCGGCCGGAGTGCCCTGGGCGACGAAACCGGCGCCGTAGGCGAGCGTGTAGAGGAGCGGGTTGACCGGCTCCTCGAGGGAGCCGTAGCCCGACGTGACCGTCTGCAGGCCGCGATGGGAGGTGGGGGAGAGCTGGCCCTTGGTGAGGCCGTAGATCTGGTTGTCCATCACCACGTAGGTCAGATCGAGGTTCCGGCGCACCGCGTGGGGCAGGTGCCCGCCGCCGATCGAGAAGCCGTCCCCGTCCCCTCCCGCCACCAGCACCAGCAGGTCGGGGTTCGCGATCTTGATGCCCTGTGCGATCGGCAGCGCCCGGCCGTGCACGCTGTTGAAGCCGTACGCGGTGGTGTAGCCGGGTATGCGGCTGGAGCAGCCGATGCCCGACACGAACGCGATCTCGTGCGGCGGCCGGCCGACGGCGGAGAGCGCGCGGTACAGGGCCTGCAGCACGCCGAAGTCGCCGCATCCCGGGCACCAGATCGGCTTCAGGTCGCTCTTGAACTCCCTGGGCTCCATCGTCTGCCCCGCCTGATGAACTGCGGTGGTCATCGCATCACTCCTGTGGCTCGCGAGCGTCTTCCCCCTTGCGCTGCAGGGCATCCGCCGCCCGGTGCAGCTCTTCGGCGACCTCGAGCGGCACGAAGGGGTTGGCGCCGCTCTTGGCCAGGGAGCGGACGCCGCGGGGCAGCTCGATGAACATGCGCAGGATCCTGTAGAGCTGTCCCTGGTGGGACTGCTCCACGATCAGGCCGGCGCGGACGGACGCGAAGAAGTCCTCGTAGACCTCCTCCGCCACCGGGTAGAGGAGATAGGGAACGAGGAGCGTCACCTGCAGGCCCCTGCCGCGCGCGTGCGCGAGGGCCTCGCGGCACGTGCCCGCGCACGAGCCCCAGCCCACGAGCCCCAGCGGCGCCGAGTCGTCGCCGAAGACGCGGAACAGGTCGCGCCTCCGCTTCAGGGGCTCC
>JAICEW010000357.1 GCA_025923995.1 Vicinamibacteria bacterium
AACAAGGGCGACGCCAAGGCGGAAGCCCGCTTCAAGGAGGTCAACGAGGCCAACGAGGTCCTCTCCGACCCCGACAAGCGCAAGCGCTACGACGCGCTGGGGCCGGACTGGGCGAACTTCCGCACGGCGCCCTCCGGCGGGGCTGGCGGGGGAGGCGTCCCGGTCGACTTCGGCGGCGATGCCGGCGGGTTCTCCGACTTCTTCCGGACCATCTTCGGCGGCGGAGGGTTCCCGGGCGGGGGCGTGCGAGGGGGCGGTGGGTTCGAGGACATCTTCGCGCGCGCGGCCGAGGAGCAGCCGGGCCAGGACCTGGAGGGCGAGGTCGAGCTGACGCTGGACGAGGTCCAGCGCGGGGCGACGCGCAGCATCCAGGTGTCCGAGGACGGGCAGAAGCCGCGCACGGTGGAGGTCCGGATCCCTCCGGGCATCCGGGAGAACTCGCGCGTGCGTGCGGCGGGCGAGGGCGGGCCCGGGGGCAAGCGCGGCCGGCGCGGCGACCTCTACCTGCGGGTCAAGGTGCGGCCGCATCCCCGATTCGAGCGCAAGGGGGACGACCTGCAGGCGACGGTGCAGGTGCCGCTGACCACCGCGGTCCTGGGCGGCGAGGCCCAGGTGCCGACGCTCGACGGGCCGGTCGGCATCAAGATCCCGCCCGGCTCCCGGCCGGGTCGGACGTTCCGGCTGCGCGGGCACGGCCTGCCCCGGCTGGACTCGCCCTCCGAGAAGGGGGACCTGCTGGTCGTGCTCGGCGTGGAGCTCCCGCAGGAGCTGACGCCGCGCGAGAAGGAGCTGTTCGAGGAGCTGCGCCGCCTGGGCCGGTGACCCGCCTCACAGCGTGACCCGCCTCACGGCCGCGTTCCTTGACCTGGCCGTAATTCCGGCTAAACTCGGCGTTTTCCGGTTCCCCCCGGGTAGGAGGATTGGGAGTGATGAAGAAGCTGGGGCTGGGCATGGCGGTGGCAGCGGCGGCCCTCATGTCGGCCGCTCCGTCCAGTGCGCAGGGCTCGAAGCGTATCGCGGTGGCGGTGATGGACTTCGACTACGGCACCATCGACAACTGGTGGGGCCAGTACGATCTCGGGAAGGGCATGGCCGACCAGGTCGTGGACGCCCTGGTGAACGACGGCACCTTCCGGGTGATCGAGCGCAAGAAGCTCGACACCGTTCTCGCGGAGCAGGACTTCTCCCAGAGCGACCGCGCTGATCCAAGCGCCGCGAAGCTCTCCAAGGTCGGCAAGGTCCTGGGCGTGCGCTACATCCTGGCCGGCTCGGTGACCAAGTTCTCGACGGAGTCCCGCGGCGGCGCGGTGGCCGTGAAGGGCATCGGCCTGGGCGGCAAGAAGACCAAGAGCGAGGTCAACATCACCGTCCGCATGATCGACACCACGACCGGCGAGATCCTGATCTCGGCCAAGGGCCACGGCGAGTCCGGCAAGGGCGGCGGCGCGTCCTTCGCCAAGGGCGGCTTCGGCGTCGGCACCAACTCCGAGGAGTGGCGGACCAGCGGGCTGGGCGAGGCGCAGGAGAAGGCCACCACCGACCTGGTCGCGCAGATCGTCGCCAAGAAGGCCCGGCTGGAGTAGTCCGGCCCTTCCTCAGACCACGCCCTTCGCATCATGGGCACGTTCCATGAGGCCGCCGGGATGAACCGGCGGCCTTCTTCGTCTGGTCCCCGATGTCGACCCCGGTCCTGACCGTCGCCAACCTGTTGACGATGTCGCGCATGAGCCTGGCGCCGCTGCTGGTGGTGCTGGTGCTGTGGGGCGAGATGCAATGGGCGTTCGCCATCTTCGTCTTCGCCGGCGTCACCGACCTGCTGGACGGCGTGATCGCGCGCCGCAGCGGGCAGCAGACCACCCTCGGCGCCATGCTGGATCCGGTCGCGGACAAGATCCTGCTGACCTCGTGCTTCGTCGCCCTCACCTGGACGCCGGGCCTGTCGTCGTCGCTGCCGGCCTGGCTGACGGTGGTGACGTTGTCGCGTGACGCGATGATCATCGTCAGCGTGGTGGTCGTGAACATGACGCTCGGCCGGCGCGTGTTCTACCCCTCGGTGCTGGGCAAGCTCTCGACGCTGAGCCAGCTGGTGAGCGTCGGCCTGGTGCTGCTCCTCAACGCCGTCGGGATGCGCTTCCCGGGCGCGGTGTACGTGTACCAGCTGACGCTCGCGCTCACCGTCGCCTCGGCCGCGCACTACGCGTACCTGGCGACGGCGCGGCGAGGCGCGAAGCCCCCCGCGTGAAGGGAGCGTGGTCGCGACCCTGGGTCCGGCTGCTGGCGCTGGTGGCCGTGGTCGCCCTCGTGGGGTGGGGACTGTACCGCCTGCGCGGCGCGCTGGCGCCGTTCGCGGTCGCCTTCGGCCTCGCGTACTTCCTGAACCCGGTCGTCAACGCGCTGGAGGGCACCTTCGCCCGGGCCTTCGGCGGGCGCTTCGGGCTGCGCAAGGTCCCGCCGCGCGCGGCGGCGGTCGGCGTGCTGGCCGTGGTGGTGATCCTGGCGCTGGCGCTCGCGGTCGTCCTGGTCGTGCCGGCCGTGTACCACCAGGTCTCGGACACCGTCGCCAAGCTGCCCGAGTACTTCCGCGTGGTGCGCGCGAAGCTGGAGCCGTTCTACCAGCGCCTCAACCTGCAGTACCCGGAGCAGACCGAGGAGGCCCGCCAGCGGCTCATCACGGCCATCCGCGACAACATCCCGCAGATCCTCTCGCCCCTCACGCGCTTCCTGGCCGGCATGTTCGGCAGCGCGCTGGGCTTCGTGCTGACGCTGCTCAACCTCCTCATCATCCCCGTCTTCACGTTCTACCTGCTCTACGACATGAACCTCATCCGGGAGGGTCTCAAGGAGCTGGTGCCCATCCGCCATCGGCCGTACGCGTACTCGCGGTTCAAGGAGGTGGACCGGCTGCTCTCCGCGTTCGCGCGCGGGCAGGTCACGGTCTGCCTGATCCTGGGGACCTTCTACTCGATCGGGCTCACCGCCTGCGGCGTGCCCATGGGCCTGCTGGTCGGAATGGTGGTCGGCTTCTTCAACCTCATCCCGTTCACGTCCTACCTGCTCGGCCTTCCGCTCTCGCTGGCGCTGTCGTGGGTGGACGACCAGAGCACCACCCGGCTGATCGCGGTGGCGGCCGTCTTCACGTTCGGCCAGTTCGTCGAGGGCAACTTCATCACCCCGAAGGTCGTGGGCGAGAGCCTCGGGCTGCACGCCGTCGTGATCATGCTGGCGGTGCTGGCCGGCGGCACCCTGTTCGGCTTCATCGGCATGCTGCTGGCCGTGCCGGTCACGGCGTCGCTGTCGGTGTTCTGGAGGGACCTGAGGGACGCCTACCTGCGCAGCGACTTCTACAGGGGCAGCCCGCCCGTCTCCTGAGCCGGACGTGGTACGAATAGCCGATGCTCGAGGACGTGATCGTGGACTGCCCCTCGTGCGGCGAGCCCTGCGCGCTGTCGGTCGACACCAGCGCGGGCCCGGAGCAGAGCTACTTCGAGGACTGCCCGACCTGCTGCGCGCCGATGGAGGTCTTCGTGAAGAGCAAGCCGGGCGAGATCCTCAGCATCTCGGTCACGGCGGACTAGGGCCTTGAACGGCAGCCCCTCGATCGAGGCGTTCCGGAGCGTCCACACGCGCGGGTTCCCGCCGCTGCTCGCGCAGCTGGGCGCCTCGCTGCTGGTCAGCACCTACCAGAGCGGGCACGTGATCGTCCTGCGCGCGGACGGCGAGACGCTCGACACGAGCTTCCGCAGCTTCCGCAGCCCGATGGGCATGGCACTGGGCACCACGTCGCTGGCGATCGGCACCGAGCGGCACGTCTGGCTCTACCGCAACGTGCCGGCCGGCCCCCACGACGCGTGCTTCCTGCCCACGCAGTCGCACCTGACGGGGGACATCCGCGTGCACGAGCTGGCGTTCGCGGGGGACGAGCTGTGGCTGGTGAACACGCGCTTCTCCTGCCTGGGCACGCTCGATGCCGAAGAGGGCTTCGTGCCACGCTGGCGCCCCGCCTTCGTGAGCGCCCTCACCGCGGACGACCGCTGTCACCTGAACGGCCTCGCCGTCGCCGACGGGCAGCCTCGCTACGTGACCGCGCTGGGGCGGACGGACAGCAGCGACGGCTGGCGGGAGCGCAAGGCGCGGGGCGGCGTGGTGATCGACGTGCCGGGCAACGAGATCGTCGCCGCCGAGCTGTCGATGCCGCACTCGCCGCGCTGGCACGAGGGCGCGCTCTACGCGCTCGAGTCGGGGGCCGGCATCCTGGGCCGAGTGGATCTCGACCGTGGCCGGCTCGTCACCGTCGCGCGGCTGCCGGGGTTCACGCGCGGTCTCGCCTGCGCGGGGCCGATCGCCTTCGTGGGCCTCTCGCAGATGCGCGCGAGCAACCACTTCGGCGGCCTCCCGATCACGGAGAGCGGCGAGCCCCGGTACTGCGGCGTGTGGGCGGTGCACCTCCCGACCGGCGAGGTGCTGGGGTTCGTGCGCTTCGAGGGGGCCGTGCAGGAGATCTTCGACGTGCAGGTGCTTCCGGGCCTGCGGTTCCCCGAGCTGGCGGAGGCTGGGTCCGGAGAGGTCGACCCGCAGATGGTCGAAGCCGCACCGGGCTAGCTGTGCTTTCGAGTGAGGCTGTTCGCCGGCTGGCCCCGAGGGTCGCGGACGACGCTTCCGCTCATTGAGCCTGGGACACTCAACCGGCCGCGCGGCCGGTTGAGTGCCGGGCGCTCAATCCGCCCCGGGGCGGATTGGAAAGCCAGCTCGCTCAGGCCACCGCGACGCTCGCGATCATGTCGGGTCGACCTCCCTCAGCGCGATGGTACCGCCGTGGCCACGGTGCGGGCAGGCGCGCGCGATGGCCTCGGCCTCCTCGCCGCCGTCGTGGTCGCAGCCAGCGCCGCTCCGGCGTGGCGGGCGTCACGTGTCGATCCCGTCGTCGCGCTGCGGGCCGAGTAGCGCGAGGAACCTGGGCGTGTCGAATCGCGCTAGAAGACGCTGCGAATCCAGCCGCCGTCCACCGCGATGGACTGGCCCGTGACGTACCCCGCCCGCTCGCTGGCCAGGAACGCGGCCAGGGCGGCCAGCTCGCGCGGCTCGCCCAGCCGACGGGCCGGGATCTCGCGCTCCAGGCGCGCGTAGAAGTCCGCCGGCGCGGTGCCGTCCCGCGCGGACGAGACCTCGGCCAGCTCCGTGAGCCGCTCCGTGCGCGTGTAGCCGGGCAGCAGGTTGTTGACGGTGACCCCGAACGGGGCCGCCTCGTTCGCGAGCGTGCGCGCCATCCCGGTGACGGCCGCGCGAAGCGCGTTCGAGAGCAGCAGGTTCTCGACCGGCTGCTTGACCGTGATCGAGGTGACGTTCAGGACGCGGCCGAAGCGGTGCTCCTTCATGCCGGGCAGGAACGCGCGGATCAGCTCGACCGCGCTCATGAGCACGATCTCGAACGCCGCCTGCCAGGCCTCGGGCCCGGTGCCCTCGAAGGTGCCGGGCGCGGGACCGCCCGAGTTGGTGACGACGATGTCCACGTGGCCGAAGGCCCCGCGCGCCGCTTCGGCCAGCCGCGCGACGTCCGCGGGCTTCGACACGTCCGCCACCACCGGCACGACGCGGGCCCTGGTCGCCGCGCCGATCTCGTTCGCCGCCGCCAGCAACCGCTCCTCGCCGCGCGCGCACATCACGATCGACGCGCCCTCCGCCGCCAGCTCGTGCGCGATGGCGCGGCCCAGCCCCTGGCTGGAGGCAGCCACGACCGCGACCTTCCCGCCCAGCCCGAGGTCCACGTCAGCGCCCGCGCAGGTACGCGTCCGTGCCGCTCAGCCAGTCCTGCCGCGGCGGGGAGAAGACGTCGACGTCGAGCGTGTCCTCGAGCGCCAGCGCCTTGTGGGGCAGGTTCGACGGGATGGTGAGGACCTCGCCCGCGCGCACCACCACCTCCTCCGACTCGTCCTCGCCCAGCCAGAAGTGCAGCGCGCCCTCCAGCACGTACGTGAGCTGCTCGTTCTCGTGCGAGTGGCGCGGCACCACGCAGCCCTTCTTGAGGTAGACGTGCGCGAGCATCATCCGCTCGCCGGTGATCAGGCGGCGGTCGAGCAGGGGATTGAGGTTCTCCTTGGGCAGGTCGTCCCAGCGGAAGTGGCGGGCGGCGGTGGGCATCGGCTTCCTCCTCGGGGAAGCCCGATGATACGCCGCTAGGGCTGGCGCACGACCACGCCGTCCTTCATCACGAACGACACGCGCTCGGTGGCGGTGATGTCCGTGAGCGGGTCCTCGGAGAGAGCGACGATGTCGGCGCGCGCGCCGGGCGCGATCGTGCCGAGCGTCCCTTCCTGGCCCAGCATGGCGGCGGCGTTCACGGTCCCCGTGGCCAGCGCCTGCCAGGGCGTCATGCCCAGGTCGACGTACCGCTTGAACTCCTCGGCCTGGTTGATCTTGTCCCAGTCGAACCCGCCGGCGTCGGTGCCGAGCACG
>JAICEW010000358.1 GCA_025923995.1 Vicinamibacteria bacterium
CGCCGGGTATACTCCGGCGAATCTCAATAGATCCTATGTGGCTCCTGTACCTGCTGGCGCTGATCCTCGGCGGCGGGATCCTGCTCGTGCAGCTGCTCGCGGGCGGCGACCACCACGTCGACCATGCCGGGCTGGAGCATGCGCACGGCTCCCATCCCGACGAGGGGCCGGGCGTGCTCTCCATCCGCTCGGCCACGTACGGCCTCTTCACGTTCGGCGTGGTGGGCGGCGCGCTGCACGTGCTGCGGCTGGCGTCGCCGGGCCTCGCGCTCGCGGGCGGGCTGGTGACCGGCGCGCTGACGACGTTCTTCGTGGGCCTCGCCTTCAAGCGCCTCTCCGACCCGACCGCGACCGGCGAAGCCGGCCTGCACGAGGTGGAAGGGGGCAACGGCCGCGTGCTGGTGGCCTGCACGCGCGGGTCGCGCGGGAAGATCCGGGTGATGTTGAAGGGCCAGCAGGTGGACATGCTGGCCACGACCGACGACGACTCGATACCGGTCGGCTCCGAGGTGCTGGTGGTGGAGGTGCGCGACGACATCGCGCACGTGGTGAGGGCCTGATGCTGAACCTGGACGGTGTCGATCCCACGACGGCCGTCGGTCTGGTCTGCGGGGCGCTGGGGACGGTGGTCGCCATCACCGTGGCGCTCGCGATCGTGCGCGGGCTGCTCTTCATCTGCCGCCCCAACGAGGCCCTCATCTTCTCGGGCCGCAAGCACCGGCTGCCCGACGGCACCGAGGTCGGCTACCGCGTGGTGCGCCGCGGGTGGGCGGTGCGCACGCCGCTGCTGCAGACCGTGTCGCGCATGGACATGCGGCTGTTCATGGTCGAGGTCTCGGTCGCGAACGCCTACTCGAAGGGCGGCATCCCGCTGACGGTGGCCGCCATCGCGAACGTCAAGATCTCCAGCCACCCCAACCTGGTGCGCAACGCGGTCGAGCGCTTCCTGGGCATGGACCCCAAGCAGATCGCGCAGGTGGCGCGGCAGACGCTCGAGGGCGTGCTGCGCGAGGTGCTGGCGCAGCTCACACCCGAGGAGGTGAACGAGGACCGCCTCAAGTTCGCCGAGCACCTGCGCGTCAACGCCAAGGACGACTTCGACAAGCTGGGCCTGGAGCTGGACGTGCTCAAGGTGCAGCACGTCTCCGACGAGCAGAAGTACCTGCAGAACCTGGGCCGCGCCCGCATCGCGCTCATGATCCGGGACGCGCAGAACGCGGAGAACGAGGCCAACCAGAAGATCGCCGAGGAGGAGGCGGCAGCGCGGCAGCGCGCGCAGTCGGCCCAGAAGAAGGCGGAGGCCACGGTCCTGCAGAAGGGGAACCAGCTGCGGGCCGAGCTGGCCAAGATGGAGGCGCAGGCCAAGTCGGTCGAGAACGAGGCGCAGATCGCGGCCGAGACCGCGCGCGCCTCGGCCGAGCAGGAGATGCAGCGGCTCCGGGCCGAGCTGGAGAAGCTGCGCCTGCAGTGCGACATCGTGCTGCCGGCCGAGGCGGCCCGCCAGGCGGCCGAGGCGCGCGCCCGCGGCGACGCGGCCCCGCTGGTCGAGAACGGCAAGGCCGCGGCCGAGGCGCTCAAGCTGCTGGCCGCGCAGTGGCAGGCCGCGGGCGCCGGCGGACGCGAGGTCTACCTGCTGCAGCAGCTCCGCCCGTTCGTGGAGGCGGCGGTGGCCCGCGTGGCGCAGACGCAGGTGGGCGAGCTCAGCATCGTGGACGGCGGCGACGGCGAGGCCTACGCCGCGTTCGTCGCCAACTTCCCCGCCGCGGTGGCGCGGGTCATGGCCGAGACCGCGCGCGCGGTCGGCGTGGACGTGCGCGCCCTGCTCGGCGGCGCGCCGATGGTGGAGGTGACGCGATGACCGCCGCCCTGCTGATCCTCGCCACCGCCATCGTCGTTGCGATCGTGCTGTCGTCGGTCGTCAAGCGGCTGCTGTACGTGAGCGCCCCCAACGAGGCGCTCATCCTGTCGGGCCGCGTGCGCCACGTGGGGCAGCGCGAGGTCGGCTACCGCGTGGTGCGCGGCGGCCGCGCGCTGCGCATGCCGCTGTTCGAGCTGATCGACAGCGTGGACCTCACCAACATCGCGATCGACATCGAGGTGAAGGGCGCGTATTCCAAGGGCGGCATCCCCCTCAACGTGCACGGCGTGGCCAACGTCAAGCTGCCGGGCGAGGAGCCGCTGCTCAACAACGCGATCGAGCGTTTCCTGGGCCGCATCCGCCCCGAGATCATGCGCGTGGCCAAGGAGACGCTGGAGGGCAACCTGCGCGGCGTGCTGGCCCAGCTGACGCCGGAGGAGGTGAACCAGGACAAGACCCGCTTCGCGGAGAAGCTGCTGGAGGAGGCCGAGCACGACCTCAACCGCATGGGCCTCGTGCTCGACACGCTCAAGATCCAGAACATCACGGACGACGTCGGGTACCTGAACTCGATCGGGCGCATCCAGGGTGCGCGCGTGCGCATGGAGGCCGCCATCGCCGAGGCGCGCGCGGTCGCGGACGCGAGCGCCCAGCAGTCGCTCAACTGGTGCGCCTCGCAGATCGCGAAGGTGGACGCGGACCTGGCCATCGCGCAGCAGGAGACGCAGAAGCGCATCGTGGACGCGCAGACCCGGCGGGCGGCCATGATCGCCGAGTCGGAGGGCCAGGTGCAGGCGCAGATCGCGCAGGTCACCGCGGAGATCGAGCGCCAGAAGGCGCGCGTGCTGCAGGTGGAGCGCCAGCTGCAGGCGGACGTCGTGCAGCCGGCCGAGGCCGATCGCAAGGCGCGCGAGGAGGCGGCCCGGGGCGAGGCCGCGATCGTGATCGAGCGGGGCAAGGCCGAGGCCGAGGCGCTGCAGAAGATGTGCGCGGCCTACGCCTCCGCCGGCACCGGCGCGCGCGAGGTGATGGCGCTGCAGCAGGTCATCCCGCTGCTCGCGCAGGTGTCGGGCAGCGGGCGCACGCTCGAGATCAACAAGGTCTCGGTCCTGCCGCCCGACGGCGAGGCCGGGGGCGCCTTCGCCAAGGCCGCCATCCGCGCGGCCGAGCAGATCAAGGCCGCGACGGGCGTCGACCTGGCGGCGCTGGCCGACCGGCAGAAGAAGAATCCCTAGGCCCGACCACGGCGCCGATCGCTGGCGCCAATGTCGCACCGGCCGCGCGGCCGGTTGAGTCGCGAGCACTCAACATGTTCTGGAACGTGTTGAGTGCCTGGCGCGCAACCTTGGCGGGAGTGATCGAACGTTCGCGCGTGTTCGAACGAAGCGCAGACGGATGGCGGCGAGGCTGTCATGGGGGTGAGCGGAGCGCCGCGAGTGACACAGCTTGACTCGCGGAACCCCGCGACTGCACTTCGGAGAGGCACCGCGGACGCTGGGACGCCCGCGGTGCTGAATGAAGCCCTCGAGCGGCGGCGGAGCGAGTCCCCCATGACCCTCGCCGCCGGCGCGGCGAATCGAGCGGACATCGCGCGCCGAGGGTTTCGGAGTCGGTGGAGAGTCCGTTGCCTCGGGTGCCGCTACCAGCTCCCGCTCGATCCGCCGCCGCCGCTGCGGCCGCCGCCGCCCGAGAAGCTGCTGCCGCTCGAGCGCGAGGACGAGCTCCACGAGGAGGAGCCGCTCGACGACCAGCCACTGGAGCGCCCGCCGCCCGAGTACGACCATCCACCCTGGGGCGCCTCGTAGAGCGCGTAGCCGCGCGAGCGCGCGAACAGCCAGATCATGAGCCAGAGCAGCCCGGAGACGACCACCCAGTCGATCGCCGCCTGCGAGAAGGACCCGGTGAAGACACGGATCAGGACCAGCGCGATCACGCTGATCGCCAGCACGAAGAAGCCGAGCCTCCCGAAGAACAGGGTCAGCGTGCGGAGCGGCTCCTTGGCGTGCACGAACCCGCCCAGGATCAGGACCAGGACCCCGTAGAACATGGCGCGCCCGCCCCATCCCGCGAACGAGATCCAGAGGGCCGCCAGGCACAGCAGGCCGAAGCCGCCGATGATCAGCCCCGCCCCCGCCTGCAGGAAAGCCAGACCGATGCGGCGCCGCCCCGTGTGCGCCGTGTTGCGGCCGATCATCCACGCGACGGCCACGGCCAGGCCGATCAGGATGACCGCGAAGCCGACGGCGAGCGCCCGCGTGTCGCCGGAGACGGGCGCGGCCACCATCGACAGGAACCCGGTCGCGAAGACGAACGTCCCGCCGCCGCGGACGAGCTTCGCGGTCGAGTCCTCCGCACCGCGCGCGACGCGCCAGCCGATCGCGCCTGCGACCAGCGGGATGAGCCAGAACCACCAGGCCGGGGGCCCGGTGGGCGGCGGCGGGCCCTCGGCCACCGTCTTCCCCGTGCCCTGGTAGGGCTCGCCCCGCGCGGCCTTCACGAGCTGGTCGGCGGCCTGCTCGATGCCGCCCGTGAAGTCGCCCGCGCGGAACCGTGGCGCCAGGTACTCCTCGCGGATGCGCACGGTGCGCACGTCGGGGATCGCGCCCTCGAGGCCGTATCCGACCTCGAAGCGGACCTTGCGGTCGTCGACGAACACGAACAGCGCGACGCCGTTGTCCTTGCCCTTCTGGCCCACGCCCCACCTGTTGAACGCGGCCGTGCTCCACTCCTCGAGCGTCGTGCCGGGCGGCAGGCGCCGGTCCACGTAGACGAGGACCTGGTTCGAGGTCTCGCGCTCGAACTGCGCGAGCCGCTCGTTGAGCGCGGCCAGGCGCGTCGCGTCGACGACGCCGGCGAGGTCCGTCGCGTAGCGCTCGGGCCTGGGCGGGACCGCGACCGCGGCGGCCGCCGACGCCGCGCCAACGAGCCACAGGACCACGCCGCCGATCGATCGTCTCATCGCACCCCTCTCCGCGACGCGAAGTGTGCCATCAAGTGCCGTCCCGCACACCTCGCCCAGTGGCACCCCGCTTGCACTGTTCAGTCCTGGTCGGGGACACGCTCGCGCCTCGTCTCTTCCTCCCCTTTCGGTGGCGCGACTTCCGCAGCAACGGGAGGTCCTCGCCCAGGAGGTCTTGCCATGAAGCTCTGGAGTTCCCGCACGGCCGTTGTCGTTTCTTCATTCGCGCTCGCGCTCGCCGCGGGCACGGGATCCGGCGCGGAAGTGGATACGAGGAGCACGCTCGCACTCACGTATCGCGAGGGCTCGGGCACGCAGGTGGACATGGTCGGCACGGGCGCCATGGCCGGCACGCTCGGCAAGGCCGACGTGAAGCGCAGCGACGGACGCACGCGCGTGAAGCTGAAGCTGGACGACCTGCCGCACCCGCAGTCGCTGGGCGCGCTCTACACGACGTACGTGCTGTGGGCGGTCGCGCCCGAGGGGCGCGCGGAGAACCTGGCCGAGCTGCCCCACTCGAAGGGCTTCGACGTCGAGGCCACCACCGCGCTGCCCACTTTCGGGCTGATCGTGACCGCGGAGCCGAACTCGGCCGTGACACGGCCGGGACCGCGCCTGGTCGCCCAGAACGCGATGAACGACGACACGAAGGGACGCGTGCAGACGGGCAAGGTCGAGTACGAGACGGCCAGCGAGCGTGCCCTCGTGGTGCGCGGCGGGCCTGACCTGGAGACGCCGCTGCCGCTGCTGGGCGCGCGCCGCGCGGTGGACCTGGCGCGGGCCGCCGGCGCGGACCGGTTCGCGGAAGAGGAGCTCGGCCAGGCGCAGGCGAAGCTGGCGGTGGCCGAGCAGCTGTGGGGCGGCCGCGACAAGCTGTCGAAGGATGCGGACATGGCCGCGCGCGAGGCCATGCGGCTGGGCGAGCACGCGCGAACCGTGACCGCGGAGCGACAGGCCGCGGCCGGCCTGGCCCGCGAGCGACGCGCTGCGCGCGCAGCCGTGAGCCAGGCCCGCAGCGCCGCAGAGTCCGCGCAGGACGAGGCGCAGCGCGCGCAGGCCGAGGCGGCCCAGGCCCAGGCGCGGGCCGAGGTCGAGCGCGCGCAGGCGGACCAGGCGCGCGCGCAGGCGGACGACGCCATGCTGGAGACGGCGAAGGCGAAGGCCAGCGTGATGGAGGCGCAGACCGAGGCGGAGCGCGCGCGCCTGGAGGCGCAGCAGGCCCGACAGGACCAGGCCAAGGCACAGGAGCAGCTGTACCTGTCGCTGTCGGCCATCCTGGAGACGCGCCGCGAGGCGCGCGGCCTGATCGTGAACCTGTCGGACGTGCTGTTCGACTTCGACCGCGCGTCCCTCACCCCGGGCGCGCGCGAGAAGCTCAGCAAGCTGGCCGGCATCCTGATTGCGTACCCGGGCACCTACCGCGTCGACATCGAGGGCCACACGGACTCGGTGGGCACGCCGCAGTACAACGAGGCGCTCTCGCAGGGCCGCGCACAGAGCGTGGCGACGTACATCCGCTCGGCCGGCATCCCGCCCGACCGCATCGGGACGGTGGCGGGCTTCGGCGAGACGCGGCCGGTCGCGAGCAACGACACCGCGGCCGGACGCCAGCAGAACAGGCG
>JAICEW010000359.1 GCA_025923995.1 Vicinamibacteria bacterium
AAGATCGGCGAGGACCAGGTCTTCTACTTCCAGCAGCGCGGCATCTCGACCGAGGACGCGGTCAACATGATCGTGAACGGCTTCTGCAAGGAGGTCTTCAAGGAGCTCCCCATGGAGTTCGCGGTCGAGGCGCAGAAGCTGCTCGGGGTCTCGCTCGAAGGATCGGTCGGCTAGGCGACGCCACAGAGGCACAGAGGACAAGAGAACGGCATGCTTGAGATCAGGGGGCTCCGTGCCCGGGTGGGCGGCAACGAGATCCTGAAGGGGCTGGACCTCACGGTGAACGCGGGCGAAGTGCACGCGGTCATGGGCCCGAACGGGTCGGGGAAGTCGACGCTCGCGCACGTGCTGGCGGGGCGGCCGGGATACGAGGTCACGGGCGGGTCCGTCACCTACAGGGGGCGCGACCTGCTGGCGCTGTCGCCCGAGGAGCGGGCGCGCGAGGGCGTGTTCCTGGCGTTCCAGTACCCGGTCGAGATCCCCGGCGTCAGCAACGTCTACTTCCTGAAGGCCGCGCTCAACGCGGTCCGCAAGCACCGCGGGGAGCCGGAGCTGGACGCCATGGACTTCCTGGCGCTGGTCAAGGAGAAGGCCAAGGTCGTGGACATCGACGAGTCTCTCGTGAAGCGGCCCGTGAACGAGGGCTTCTCGGGCGGCGAGAAGAAGCGCAACGAGATCTTCCAGATGGCGATCCTCGATCCCGCGCTGGCCATCCTGGACGAGACGGACTCGGGGCTCGACATCGACGCGCTGCGCGTGGTGGCGGGCGGCGTGAACCAGCTCCGCTCGAAGGACCGGGCCATGATCGTGGTCACGCACTACCAGCGGCTCCTCAACTTCATCGTGCCCGACCGCGTCCACGTGCTGATGGACGGCCGCATCGCGCGCTCCGGCGACAAGGACCTGGCGCTGGAGCTGGAGTCGAAGGGCTACGAGTGGCTGGAAGGGCAGGTGGCGGCGCGGTGACGGCGGCCGAGTCGGGCGTCTTCCGCGCGCAGTACGAGGCGCTGACGCAGGACGGGACCGGGCCCGGCTGGCTCGGCGCGCTGCGGCGCGACGGGTTCGCGCACTTCGCCTCCCGCGGGTTCCCGGGACCGCGCGAGGAGGCCTGGCGGCACACGAACGTCGCGCCCATCGCGCGCGCGACGTTCGCGCTGCCCGAGCCCGGCCGCACGGTTCCCGCGGAGCGGCTGAGCCGCCTCGACTTCGGAGGCGCCTTCACGGGCTGGGAGATCGTGTTCGTGGACGGCCACTTCTCGCGCGAGCTCTCGTCTCCCTCCGGAGCCGAGGGCGTGCGCATCGGCAGCCTGGCCGACGCGCTGCGGGACGAGCCCGAGCGGCTGCGCCCGCACCTGGCGCGCCTGGCCCCGCCCGACGACACGGATCCGTTCCGCGGGCTGAACGCCGCGCTGCTGGAGGACGGGGGCTTCATCGAGCTGGCGCCCGGCGTCGCGCCGACCGCGCCCGTCCACCTCATCTTCTTCTCGACCGGCGACGCGGGACGGCCGACCGTCACGCACCCGCGGACGCTGGTGGTCGCGGGCGGCGGGAGCCACGCGACGGTCGTGGAGACGTACGCCGGCGCCGAGGGGGGCGCCTACCTCACGAACGCGGTCACCGAGATCGTGGTGGAGGCGGGCGCGCGCGTGGACCACTACAAGCTGCAGCGCGAGAGCGAGGGCGCGTTCCACGTCTCGACGCTGGCGGTGGAGCTGGGGCGCGACGCGACGTTCTCGGACCACAACGTGTGCGTGGGCGGCGCGCTGGTGCGCCAGCACGTCGAGGCCCGCTTCGCCGGCCAGGGCGGCGACTGCGCCCTGTTCGGCCTGTTCGTGGGCGACGGCGCGCAGCACCACGACACGCGCACGCTGGTGGACCACGCGGTCCCGCACTGCACCAGCCGCGAGCTGTACAAGGGCATCCTGGGCGGCCGCTCGCGCGGCGTCTTCCACGGCAAGGTGCTGGTGCGCCAGGACGCGCAGAAGACGAACGCCTACCAGGCCAACCAGAACCTGCTGCTCTCGAAGGAGGCGCTGGTCAACAGCACGCCCGCCCTGGAGATCCACGCGGACGACGTGAAGTGCAAGCACGGCTCGACCACGGGCCAGCTGGACCCGCTGGCGCTCTTCTACCTCCGCTCGCGCGGCATCGGCGAGGACGCCGCGCGCAGCCTGCTCACGTACGCGTTCGCATCGGACCTGGTCTCGCGGATCACCGTGCAGCCGGTGCGGGTCGCCCTGGAGGCGTTCCTGCACCACCGCCTGCCCGCGGCGCCGCAGGAGGCGGTCGCATGAGCACCCCCAAGGTCGCACCCGCTCCGGCGTCCGCGCCGGACGCGCCCTTCGACGTCGAGCGGATCCGCGCGGACTTCCCGATCCTGCGCCAGCAGGTGCACGGCAAGCCGCTCGTCTACCTGGACAGCGCGAACACGGCCCAGAAGCCGCAGGCGGTGATCGACGCGGAGTCGCGCGTCTACCGCGAGATCTACGCGAACGTGCACCGCGGCGTCTACGACCTGTCGATGAAGGCCGAGAAGGCGTTCGAGGGGGCGCGGCACACCGTCCAGCGCTTCCTGAACGCGCCCGAGGCGCGCGAGATCGTCTTCCTGCGCGGGACGACGGAAGCGATCAACCTGGTCGCGCACACCTTCGGGCGCCAGCGCGTGAAGCCGGGCGACGAGATCCTCATCTCGGGGCTCGAGCACCACTCGAACATCGTGCCCTGGCAGCTCCTGTGCGAGCAGACGGGCGGCGTGCTGAAGGTGGCTCCGATCACGGACGAGGGCGAGATCCGCCTGGACGAGCTGGAGCGGCTGCTCTCGCCGCGCACGCGGCTGGTGTCCGTCGGCCACGTCTCGAACGCGCTGGGCACCGTGAATCCGGTGCGACGCATCGTCGAGATGGCCCACGCGCAGGGCGTGCCGGTGCTGGTGGACGGCGCGCAGGGGGTGCCGCACCTGCCGGTGGACGTACAGGCGCTCGGCTGCGACTTCTACGCGTTCTCGGGCCACAAGGCCTTCGGGCCGTCGGGGATCGGGGCGCTCTGGGGCCGCGCGTCGCTGCTCGAGGCCATGCCGCCCTTCCACGGCGGCGGGGACATGATCCTCTCGGTCACGTTCGAGAAGACCACCTACAACGTGATCCCTTACAAGTTCGAGGCGGGCACGCCCAACATCGCGGGCACCATCGCGCTGGGAGCCGCGCTCGAGTACCTCGCGGGCATCGGGATGGACCGCATCGCCGCGTACGAGCACGAGCTGCTGGCCTACGCGCACGACGCGCTGCGCGAGGTGCCGGGCCTGCGCTTCATCGGCACGGCGCGCGAGAAGGCCGGCGTCGTCTCGTTCGTGCTGGAGGGCGTGCACCCGCACGACATGGGCACCGTGCTGGACTACGAGGGCGTCGCCATCCGCACCGGCCACCACTGCGCGCAGCCGGTGATGGAGCGCTTCCGCGTGCCCGCCACCGCGCGAGCGTCGTTGGCACTCTACAACACGCGGGGCGAGGTGGACGCGCTGGTTGCGGGCCTGCACAAGGTCCGGGAGATGTTCGCGTGAGCGAGGAGCTGAGGGAGCTCTACCAGGAGGTGATCCTGGACCACTCGAAGCGGCCGCGGAATTTCCGCGCGCTGCCCGAGGCGAGCCAGGCGGAGGGGTTCAACCCGCTCTGCGGCGATCGCGCCACCGTGTTCGTGGACCTGCAGGACGGCACGGTCAAGGACGCGAGCTTCGTCGGCAGCGGGTGCTCGATCTCGACCGCGTCGGCGTCGATGATGACGGAGGCCGTGAAGGGCAAGAGCGCGGCGGAGGCCGAGGAGCTGTTCCAGCGCTTCCACGCCCTCATCACGGCGCCTCCGGACCAGGCGGGCGGCGCGCACCCGGAGCTGGGCAAGCTCGCGGTGTTCGCGGGCGTCTGCGAGTTCCCGGTGCGGGTCAAGTGCGCCTCGCTCCCCTGGCACACGCTGAAGGCGGCGCTGCAGGGAGCGGGCGCGACGGTGTCAACGGAATGAGAGAAGCACGGACGGTCTCACGCGACCTCGACGTCACCGTGATCCCCTACGGCGAGAAGATCCCGCTCAAGCAGGGGTCGACGGTCTACATCACGCAGTCGCTGGGCGGCTCGCACACCGCGATGACGGACATGGGCTACATGGTCCGCATCGAGGGCAAGGACGCCGACGCGATCGGCGAGGCCGTGATGGCCGGGCCCAGCGCGGAAGAGCTGGCGGCGAAGCCGCTGGTGGAGCTGGCCTGGGACCAGCTCAAGACCTGCTACGACCCCGAGATCCCGGTGAACATCGTCGACCTGGGCCTGGTGTACTCGTGCGACGTCGCGCCGAACGAGGCCGGCGGGCAGAAGGTCACGGTGCGCTTCTCGCTGACCGCGCCCGGCTGCGGCATGGGCGACGTCCTGAAGGCGGACATCCAGGGCAAGATGGCGTCGCTGCCCGGCGTGACCGAGACGGACGTGGACGTGGCGCTCGACCCGCCGTGGGACCAGAGCCGCATGTCCGACGCCGCCCGCCTCCAGCTGGGGTTGATGTGAAGCTGTCTTCGCAGGAAGAGTACGGCCTGCGCTGCCTGCTCCAGGTCGCGCGCAGCGGCGAGAGCCTCACCATCGGCGAGCTGAGCCGCCTGGAAGGCATCTCGAGCCCGAACGTCGCCAAGATCCTGCGCGTGCTGCGCCGCGGCGGGTTCCTCACCGCCACCCGCGGCCAGGCGGGCGGCTACACGCTGGCGCGCCCGGCCGACCAGATCGCGGTGGGCGACGTGCTGGCGGTGCTGGGCGGACGGCTGTTCGACTCGGCCTTCTGCGACACGCACGCCGGCGTGGCCTCGCTGTGCACCCACCTGCGCGACTGCTCCATCCGGCCCGTGCTGCGCACGATCCAGAACGCGATCGACGACGTGCTGGGCCAGCTCACGCTGCAGAGCCTGATCTGCCGCGAGCGCGAGGTGACGGTGAGCCCCCGCGCGATCGCGCTGCGCATGTCGCGGGACTCGGGCGCGCCGGCCTGATCGCCAGCGTCGTCAGGCGGCGCCGAAACCGGACGGCTTCAACTGGCCGCGCGTCGCTCGGCGCGTTGGCCGATCAACAGGCCCGCGATCGCGCCGCCCACGCCGGCGATCGTTCCAGCCACCCCCACCCATCTCCCCTGGGACTCACCCCACTGAGCCGGATCGAACCCCAACAACCACATCCCGATGAGGAGAACGACGAGTGACGCGCCGAGTGCTGCTCCCGACGAGTATCCGAGAGTCCTCCAGACGCCGAAATGCCTGCTCATGACGTCCACCTTCTTCTGAACTGTCTTGTGCCACGACCTCGAAGAATGCCCTCCTGACGACAATCATGCGGCCCTGACTCGGGACACGGACTCCACGAACGCGCGGTGGATCCGCGGATCGTTCGTGAGCTCCGGATGGAACGTCGCGGCCCAGACGCGGCCGTCGCGGACCAGGACCGGCTCGCCGTCGCGCGACGCGAGCACCTCGATCGAGCGACCGAGGTCGGTCAGGCGCGGCGCGCGGATGAACACACCCGGCACGAGCCCGCCCAGCGCCGGCGCCTCCAGCAGCGTCTCGAACGAGTCGACCTGGCGCCCGTAGGCGTTGCGCTCGGCCGCGACGTCGAGGAGGCCCAGCGACGGCTGGGACGGACGGCGCACTTCGCGCGCGAGGAGGATGGCGCCGGCGCAGGTGCCGAACAGCGAGCCGCCGCGCGCGTGGAACGCGCGGATCGCGTCGAACCACGGCTCGTCCGCCATCAGGTTGAGCAGCGTGGTGCTCTCGCCGCCCGGCATGACGAGCGCGTCGAGGGCGGCCAGGTGGCCGACCCGCCGTACGTCGCGCGCCTGGGCGCCGGCCCGGGCCAGCGCGTGCAGGTGGGCCTCGAACCCGCCCTGCAGCGCGAGGACGCCGACCGCCGTCACGACGCCTCGCGGCGCGCGTACACGTCCGGCGCGAAGCGCTCCATGTAGCGGTCGGGGTTCGACAGGGCCTCGAACCCGAACGTGCGGTACAGCTCGTGCGCGTCGCGCGTCACGAGCGTGAACCGGCGCAGCCCCTGCAGGTCGGGGTGCGCCATCACGCACTCCATCAGCCAGCGCCCGAGCCCGCGCCCGCGGTGCGACGGCAGCACGAAGACGTCGGCCAGGTAGGCGTACGTCGCGCGGTCGGTGATCGTCCGCGCGAAGCCGACCTGCCGCTCGTGCTCGAACAGCCCGAAGCAGAGCGATCCCTCGATCGCGCGCGCCACGACGTCCGGCGGAACGTCGGTCGACCAGTAGGCGGTGCGCAGGAAGCCGTGGATCACGCCCAGGTCCAGCCGCGTCCGGTCGTCGCTGACCAGGAACGGACCCTGGCGCGCCTCGTAGCTCACCAGCC
>JAICEW010000360.1 GCA_025923995.1 Vicinamibacteria bacterium
CAGGTCCTCGCGCGCCGGGAAGTCCGACCGCACCGCCACCCGACGCTCGGCCAGCGCCACGGCGCGCCGGGCATGCTGCTGCGCCGTGGTGTACGCGCCCTCGTAGAGGAAGCTGAGGGCGAGGGCGCGCTCGACCAGCACCGCCTCGTGCAGGGACTCGGGTCCCTTGGGGTCCAGCGTCAACAGCCGCTCGACGAGCTTCTGCGCCTCGCCCAGCGTCTTGCGGGCGGCCTTGGGGTCGCCCACGTTGGCCTCTCCCTGAAGGCCCTGGACGCGGGCGAGCTGCACGTACGAAGCGGCCAGCTCCCGGAGGAGCGCCGGGTTGTCGCCGGCGTCACGAGCCAGGGCCTCCAGGTACTTGAGCGTGCTCTCGATGAGCTCCTTGCGGAGTGGCGTGGTGCCGGAGATCGCGCCCATCTTGGGCTGGATGTCGAAGATGAGCGTGTGGATGAGCCGGCGGGCCTCGTCGAAGCGCCGCTGGGCCAGGCGGGCCTGCCGCGTGGTGGTGACGATCCCGCCCACGAGGCTCGCCGCCACCAGGACCGCCGCGGCCACGGCGGTGCGGTGCCGGCGCACGAACTTGCCCGCACGGTAGCGGATCGTGTCCGCCCTGGCCGTGACCGGGAGCCCCTCCAGGTGGCGCCTGATGTCCTCGGACAGCTCGTGGGCGGTGCGATACCGCCGCTCGGGCTCCTTGCGCAGCGCCTTGAGGACGATCGTGTCCACGTCGCCGCGCAGCTCGGACGCGGCGGGGAACGTCCGCGCCCCCGAGGCCGGTGCGGTGACGGCCTCGCTGGGCGCCCTGGCTTCCGTCCGGCAGACGGCCTGCACGATCGCCTCCAGCGAGTCCGCCTTCACCTCGTAGGGGCGCCGGCCCGCCAGCAGCTCGTAGAGGAGGACGCCCAGCGAGTAGACGTCGCTCGCGGTCGTGACCGCCTGGCCCTTGACCTGCTCGGGGCTCGCGTACTCCGGCGTCATCACCGGGAGCGCGGTGGCGGTGGGCGCCAGGTCGCCTTCGCCTTCGGGGGCGAGGAGCTTGGCGATGCCGAAGTCGAGCAGCTTGACGACGCCCTGGCCGTCCACCAGCACGTTCGCCGGCTTGATGTCGCGGTGGACCACCAGGTTCTGGTGCGCGTGCTGGACGGCTCCGCACACCGTACGGAACAGGGCCAGTCGCTCGCGGGTCCCCATCTCCCGCGCGGCGCAGAAGTCCGTGATGCGCTGCCCGTCCACGTACTCCATGACGAGGTAGGGACGGCCGTCCTCGGTCGTGCCGCCGTCGAGCACCGTCGCGATGTGGGGATGCTGGAGTCCCGCCAGGATCTGCCGCTCCCGGCGGAAGCGCCGCTCGAACTCGTCGGAGGAGCGCCCGCTGCGGACCAGCTTCAGCGCGACCGTCTTGCGGAACGCGTCGTCGTCCCGCACGGCCCGGTAGACGGTGCCCATGCCCCCATGCGCGATCGTGTCGAGCACCCGGTAGGCTCCGATCCGTTGCGGGACGGCGGCGGGCTCCACCGCCTGGTCCATTCCGGCCGTCTCCAGGCCGATCGGCGTCGACAGGAAGCCGCCGGCGTCCTCGCTGGCGGCCAGGAGGCCGTCGATCTCGCGGCGCAGCGCGTCGTCGCCTTTGCAGGCCTCGTCCAGGAAGGCGCCGCGCGACTCGGGCGCGCGCGCGAGCGCCTCCTGGAACACGTCCTTCAGTCGCTGCCAACCCGGAGTCGCCAGCGGGACCTCTCGCTCGGGAACGTCTCGGGGAGGCTAGGGGATCCGGGGACGGGCCGTCAACGTGCTCCCTGTTGACGCTCGCCCCGCAAAGGGAGTAGCTTCTCGGACCGCGCCAGCAGGTGTCGGCGAATCGGGCGCGGCTTCCTGCTGGAGCATCCGTCCACGGCACCACCCTCGGCGGTTGGCCAGGGTGGTGAGCGCGTAGGCCGTCTTCTCCCTCCCCTCGAGGGCGCCTCGCAGAGGTCGCATTGCGGGTCCTCCTGGTCGAAGACGACGACAGGGTGGCCAGCTTCGTCCGCCGCGGGTTGGTCGAGGAAGGCTTCTCGGTCGACCTCAGCCGCGATGGACCTGACGCGTTCCACCAGGTGCTGCACGAGTCGTACGACGTGATGGTCCTCGACATCCTCATCCCCCTCATGGATGGGTTCGAGGTCCTGGAAGAGATCCGCAGGCAGGGCTGCCGGGTGCCGGTGCTGATCCTGTCGGCGAAGGACGGCGTCGAGGATCGCATCCGCGGGCTCAACGAGGGGGCCGACGACTACCTGGTCAAGCCGTTCAACTTCGCCGAGTTGACGGCTCGCATCCGCGCCCTCCTGCGGCGCCGCTCGGACATCGAGCAGTCCTGCGTGCGCGTGGGAGACCTCGAGGTGGACCTGGCCGCGCGAAAGGTGACGCGGAGCGGAAAGAGGATCGGCCTGACGCCGAAGGAGTTCTCGCTGCTCGAGTACTTCGCCCGCAACCACGGGACCGTGGTCACCCGGACGATGATCGCCGAGCACGTGTGGGACCAGCATTTTGACAGCTTCACCAACGTCATCGACGTCTACGTCCGCTACCTGCGCCTCAAGATCGACGACGCCTTCCCCACGAAGCTGATCCACACCGTCCGAGGGGTGGGGTACGTCCTCTCCCAGGACGCGCCGTGAAGTGACGACGAAGATCTCCCTGCGCTGGAGGCTCACTCTCTTCTCCTGGTCCCTCGCCCTCGGCACGGCGCTCGTCCTCACCGCCCTCCTCCACCTCCGGACGCAGCGGCAGCTCCTCCAGCAGCTCGAGAAGACGCTGGAGACGAGGGCGGACGAGGTGATCACCGTGCTCCAGGGCGGGCCCTCCTACCCCACTCTCGAGCAGTTCCTGCTCGTCGAGACGAAAGACCTCGACACGTACTTCTACGACATCCGCGACGACCAGGGCCGGGTCCTCGGCCGCAGCCCGAACCTCGGTGCGGCCGGACTCCCGATGCCGGCCGATTGGGGGGGTGGCGACGCGACGACAGCCGCCACCATCCGGACGGAGCCACACCCGATCTCGCCGGCGGCCGATCGGATCCGGCTGCGGAGCGAACGCATCCGGCTCTCTCCTGCAGGCCATGCGCCCGGCACGGCGGTGGTCCAGGTCGCCGTGTCCCTCGCGACCTTCGAGTCCACGGTGCGGCAGACCTTGCGGGACGCGCTCGCCGCCGCCGGGGTCGGCCTCGCGGCCGTCTTCTTCCTCCTCTGGTTCGTGACCTCGCGGGCCCTGCAGCCGGTCGCCGCCATCACGCGCAAGGCCTCGCAGATCACGGCCACCAGGCTACGCGAGAGGCTGCCTTTGGCGGGGAGAAGCGACGAACTGGACGAGCTGGCGAGGGTTCTCAACGAGATGTTGGATCGGCTGGCGGCGTCGCTTCGGCAGATGGAGCAGTTCTCGTCCGACGCGGCGCACCAGCTCCGCACGCCCCTGACCCGGATCCGGGGGGAGCTCGACCTCGTGCTTCGGCGCGACGCATCCGAGCCGTCGCGGAGCCAGCTCGAGAAGGTCCGGGAGGAGGTCGACGGGATGAGCCGGCTCTGCGGGCGGCTCCTGCTCCTGGCTCGGCTCGATCAACACGCGGGCAGCGCCGCCCTCTTCGACGAGCGCGTCGACCTGGCGGAAATGGCGAGCGACGTGCTCGAACAGCTCCGACCCCTGGCGCAGGACCACGGCGTGGGCCTGCGCCGGGGCGCCACCGGTCTGGCCCGCGTCCCGGGGAGCCGGGCGCTGCTCGTCGAGGCCCTCCTCAACCTCATACACAACGCGATCCGCTGCACGCCTCGGGGGGGCCTGGTCGTGGTCTCGACGAGCGCGAACGGCGAGGCGGTGCTGTCGGTGGAGGACACCGGCCCGGGAATTCCGGCGGAGGAGCGAGAACGGGTCTTCCAGCGGTTCTATCGGCTGCCCAGACCCGCGGCGGCCGGGACGGACGACGGGAACGGCCTGGGGTTGGCGATCGTGATGGGAATCGCCCAGGCCCACGGTGGGCGGGTCGAGCTGGCCGACGCCCCGCGGGGAGGGAGCATCTTCCGCGTCGTGCTTCCCCGGGCCGGGCCGTCCTGAACGCAGCCTGATGCTCGCTCATGGAGTTCTAATCCTCGCCTAACGTCCGTCTCATCGCCGGCGGCGTAGCGTGTCTGCTGCGAGCAGGTGCGAATCCCGTCCAGGGTGCCGTGTGGCCTCCGCACTGCGGAGGGGCAGGGCGGAGGCCATCTTTCCCGCGTCGGCCAGCCAGGCCGCCCCACTCACAGCGGCTTCCACGGCTCTCATGGACTTCTAATGCACGGCTAACGTCCATCTAATCCTCGACCGGGTACAAAGCACGACGAAGTGATGGTCCGCATGCTGGCCCCTCCCCAGCTCGGCGGTAGCGCTTCCGGGTCCGTTCCCCTTCTGGAAGCGGTCATTCGCGCATGCGCCCTGGCTGTTCCTCGCGCGTGTGCGTCTCCAGGCCTTGACACGAACGCGCGCGTCAGCCCGATGGCCTCGGGAGGGGCCCACTCCGTCCCCCCGAGGAGGGAACCATGAAGCACAAGCGTTCCACCGTGCTCCGGGCCGTCGGCACGGTCGTCGTCGTCGGGCTGGCGGTCTGGACCGCCGGTGGAAAGGGCGGCGCCTCCACGGGAGGCCCTTCGCCCGATCAGCAGCCACTCGATCCGCTGTCGATCCCGAAGTTCGCCCACGAGCTGCCCATCCCGCGCGTCTTCGCGCCGACAGTCATCAAGAACTCACAGGGCCAGGTCATCCGGCACGAGTACACGGTGTCGGTCGCACACACCCTGGCGCAGATGCTGCCGCCCGGCTTCCCGAGGACGACGGTGCGTGCCTTCGGCGGCCGGGTCAAGATCCCGGGCTCGTCGCACACCGAGTTCGTCCGCACCACGCCGGGGCCTGTCTTCGAGAACACCCGCGGCATCCCCACGCTGTTGCGGTGGCGTGACGAGATCCTCGAGCCGACCTTCATGCCGGTGGACCCGGTCCTGCACTGGGCGAACCCGCTGACGCTCGAGCCGCCGACGCCGCCGTTCACGCCCTTCCCGCCGGGTTACGACGCCGCGCAGTTCCCGGTCGCGCACGTCACGCACACGCACGGGCTGGTCGTGAAGCCCCACTTCGACGGCACGGCCGAGGAGTGGTTCACGCCCTTCGGGCCGCGCGGCCCCAGCTTCGTGAGCCGCGACTACGACATGCCCAACGAGCAGCCGTCGACGCAGCTCTTCTACCACGACCACGTGATGGGGGCGACGCGGCTGGGCGTGTACGCGGGCAGCGTGGGGGCGGCCTACTTCATCCGCGATCCCGACAACCCGCTCGACAAGCCGAGCTCACCCCTCCCGAAGGGACAGTTCGAGATCCCGCTCGTCTTCTTCGACCGGTCCTTCTTCACGGACGGGGAGCTGAACTTCCCGCGGGAGAGCGACGATACGGACCTGCTGCCGTACTGGCAGGCCGAGGACGGCGCCGACGTCTCGCTGGTGAACGGCAAGGTGTGGCCCAACCTCAACGTGCAGAGGCGGCAGTACCGCTTCCGGATGCTGGCGGCGGACAACACGCGCGTCTTCAACTTCCAGTTCGACCACGGCGGCACGTTCCTGCCCTTCACCATCATCGGATCGGACGGCGGCTACCTGCCGGCGCCGCAGGTCGTGGACGAGCTGACGCTCGGCATCACCGAGCGCGCCGACGTCCTCGTCGACTTCTCCTCGTTCGCGCCCGGGACGCAGATCATCCTGCGGAACACCACGCCCGGCGTCACCGAGGACACCACGGGCATCCTGATGCGCTTCACGGTCGTGAACAGCTCCGCCGTTCCTCCGCCGTCGCTGTCGCCGTCGCTGTTCCCGCCCCGGCCAGCCCTGCCCACCAACGCGCCGGCGCGCATCAAGACGCTGATCCGCTTCCGCGACGAGGCCGAGACCAACCGCCAGCGTTCCATCGACGGCCTGCAGTTCGACCGTCCGACCACGGAGTTCCCGCTGGTGGGCTCCACCGAGGAGTGGGTGCTGGTCCACACGGGCGAGGAGGAGGAGATCGAGCCGGGCGAGGAGCCGGACGCCGACCTCGGCACGCACATGATCCATCTCCACCTGATCGAGTTCCAGGTCGTGAGCCGCCAGGCGTTCGACCGCACGGCGTACCTCCAGCAGTGGAACCTCATCAACGGCCACCGGCCCGTGACGCGGCAGATCCCGCTCGATCCGACGCCGTACCTGATCGGCGACCCGGAGCCACCACTGCCCTACGAGACGGGCTGGAAGGACACGGTGCGCGTCCTGCCGGAAGAGGTGACGCGCATCCGGGTGCGCTGGGGGCCGCAGGAGGCTCCGACCGGCGGGATCAGCCCCGGGCAGAACCTCTTCC
>JAICEW010000361.1 GCA_025923995.1 Vicinamibacteria bacterium
CGATCTCCTCGGCCGAGGCGGCCGCGCGCGCCCACAGCCTCACCTCGTGGGCGGCGGAAGCGAGATGGGCGCCGAGCGCGGTGCCCCAGGCACCGGCCCCGATCACGGCTAGACGCATGGGCGTCCGTCAGCCTCCCGCCGGCGCGCGGCGGCCGATCCGGCTCTCGGTGCCCGCGGCCAGGCGCTGGATGTTGGCGCGGTGCTTCCAGACGATGAGGAGCGCCATCGACGCGGCCGCGGCCCAGACCGGCGGCGGCGCTCCCCCGAGCGCGGCCGCGACGGCGAGCGACACCGCCCCCAGCATGGAGCCGAGCGACACGTACCGCGTGACCGCCAGCGTGGCCACGAACACGACGAGCGCCACCGCCGTCGCGAGAGGTGCGAGCGGCAGGAACGCGCCGGCGCCGGTCGCGACGCCCTTGCCACCCTTGAACCCGAGCCATACGGGGTACATGTGGCCCACGATGGCCGACACCGCGGCCAGCGACGCCACCGCGATGCCCAGGCCCGATCGCTGGGCGATCAGGGCGGCGACGGCGCCCTTCGCCGCGTCGAGCACGAACGCGACCAGGCCCGCGCCCTTGCCGACGCTGCGCATCACGTTCGTCGCGCCCACGTTGCCGCTGCCGACGGTGCGCACGTCGACGCCGCGCTGGCGGGCCACCAGGTAGCTGAACGGGATGGAGCCCAGCAGGTAGGACGCGGCCAGCACGAGCGCGAAAGTCATGGAGATGGCGGGAGTATAGCCGTGCCGCGCGCGTCCTTCGTCCCCAGCGGCAGGACGTGCAGGGGCGTGTGCACCGCGCCCGTGGGCTTGAGGTCGCTGCGGAAGACGACGAGCCGCTCGATGCGCGTCGAGCGCGGCTCGACGTCGGGCAGCGTCGGTCGCGCCGCCCTCTCGCGCCAGCGCCCCAGCGTGAGGTGCGCCCGGAACGCGCGCGTCTCCGGCTCGAAGCCCGCCGCGCGCGCCGCGCGCTCGCACGCGGCCTGGAGCGCGAGCATGCTCGCGGGCAGGTCGAGCCCCAGCCAGAGGATCCGCGGGGCGCCGTGGGGCGGGAAGGCGCCCAGACCGGCGAGCGGCACGTCCGCCGCGGGACAGGCGGCGGCTGCGGGACCGATCGCATCCGCGACGCGCGCCAGTGCCGCGGGACTCGAGGGCCCCAGGAACCGGAGCGTCAGGTGCGCGTTGCCCACCGGCGAGAAGCGCAGGCCCGGCAGGCGCGGCCGCAGGTCCTCGACGATCCGCGCCAGGTACCCGTGCAGCACGGCGTCCAGCTCCAGCGCGACGAAGGCACGCACCTCATCCGCTGCCGACACCGCCTCGTTCCCTGCGCTCTCCGCTCAGCCCGCCGACAACCCCAGCACGGCGCGCCGGACCATCTCGAGCGCGGCCTGGGCCGCCTGCCCCTGCACGCGCTGGCGATCGCCCGGGAACTGCGCCCGGCGCGCCCGCTCGCCCACCGTGCCGGAGAGGGCGAGGTGCACGAGCCCCACCGGCTTCTCCGGCGTCGCGCCGCTGGGCCCCGCGATGCCGGTGATCGCGACCGCGAGGTCGGTCCCCGCCGCTCGGCGCGCGCCCTCCGCCATCGCGCGCGCGACCTCCTCGGAGACGGCCCCGTGCGCCTCGATCAGCGTCGGGTCGACCCCCAGCAGCTCGACCTTGGCCTGGTTGGTGTACGTCACGTACGCGCGGTCGAGGAAGTCGCTGGCGCCGGGGATGGCCGTGAGCCGCGCGGCCACCAGCCCGCCCGTGCAGGACTCGGCCAGCGCGAGGGTCAACCGCCGCTCGCGCAGCAGCGACGCCACCACCTCGGCCAGCTCGCGTCCGTCTTCACTGTAGATGCGCCCGGGCAGCAGCCCGCGGAGCCCGGCGGCCAGCTCCTCCAGGAGCGCCTCCACCCCTGCCTCGGAAGCGCCCTCCGCGGTCAGGTGCAGCTCGGTCTGACCCGCTCCTCCCAGGATCGTGGTGCGCGGGTTCTCGAACGTCTTGTAGAGCGGCGCCACCACCTGCTCGACGTCGCTCTCCCCCATCGAGGCGATCTTCAGCACGCGCGTCTTCAGCACTCGGCCGCCGGCCCGCTCGCGCAGGATCGGCATCACCTGGTCCTCGAACATCGGCTGCATCTCGCCGGGCGGACCGGGCAGCAGGAACAGCAGGCGTCCGCCCAGGTCCAGCCATTGTCCCGGCGCGGTGCCGCGCGGGTTGGGCAGGACCGAGGCTCCCTCGATCACGTCCGCCTGCTTCTCGTTGACCGGAGCCATCACGCGGTTGAAGCGGGCGAAGCGGGCGCGCAGCCATTCGAGGATCCCCTCGTCGCGCCGCAGCGACCGGCCGACCGCGCGCGCGGCCGAGTCCCGCGTCAGGTCGTCCTCCGTGGGCCCGAGGCCGCCGGTCGAGATCACAACGTCCGCGCGCGCGAGCGCCTCGCGGAACGCCGCCTCCAGCCAGTCGCGGTCGTCGGCGATGCAGGCCCGCGCGAAGACGTCGACGCCGATCTCGCGCAACCGTCCCGTGACGTAGGCGCCGTTGGTCTCGCGGCGGAGCGGGTCGAGCAGCTCGCTGCCGACCGCGAGGATCGCGGCCTTCATGCGGCCGGGAAGACCATGAGCGCGATGCGCACGAGGAGGTTCGCGTAGACGGCGGCCATCAGGTCGTCGGCCATGATCCCCCAGCCGCCGTGCAGCTGCTCGAGCTGGCGGGCGGGGTACGGCTTGAACACGTCCATCACGCGGAACGCGAAGAAGCCGAGGATGGCGGTGAACGGCGTCAGGGGGAGGAAGAGGAGCGTGACCCACATGCCCGCGACCTCGTCGACCACCACCACGCCGGGGTCCTCGATCCCGAGTCGCCGCGCGACGTGCGAGGCGGCGGCGACGCCGGCGACGACCAGCGCGAGCGTGAACGCCACCTGCGCGGCCGGGTGCAGGCGGGCGAGCGGCCAGAACAGCAGCAGGCCGACGGCCGACCCCGCGGTGCCGGGCGCCACCGGCGAGTAGCCGGAGCCGAGGCCGGTCGCGATCATGCGGGCGACCAGGTTCGGGCGCTCGGTGACCGCCGCCGCGGACGAAGTCATGCGGCGATCATATGTCAGCGCTTGCGCAGGCGTCCCTCGGGATCGCGCGGCGCCACGCGCTCGGTCTCCGAGTGCGAGACGCGCACGCGGCCGGGGCCGCCGGCGGGCTTGAGGTGCTTGCGGCGCGTCACGTGCACGTCCACCTGCGCGCTCCCGCGCGCGCCGCTGAAGAAGGCCGCCACCTCCGCCGCCTCGCGCAGGTCGTCGGCCCCCGCGCGCCGCTCGGGGTCGCGCAGGATCACGTGCGCTCCCGGGACGTCGCGCGCGTGGAGCCAGAAGTCGTCGGGACGCGCCACCTTGAACGTCAGCTCGTGGTTCTCGCGCGCCCCGCGGCCGACCAGGAGGAGGAGGCCGCGCGAGGTCAGGAACCGGCGCGGACCGGCGGACGGCCGATCGGCCGCCGGGCTCGCCGGCTCGGAGGGAAGGTCGGCCACGCTCCGGGCGGCATGGAGCCGCGATTCCGCACCACTCGCCGCCCCCAGCGCGTCTGTCGTCTCCTGCAGGCGCGACGCCACCTGCACGCGGGCGCGCGCGGCCCGGCGCGCCTTGTCGAACAGGCGGTCCGCGTTGGCGGGAACCGAGAGCCTCGGATCCAGCCGCACCTGCAGGCGAACCGCGGGGTCGTACGGATCGGCCACCTCGATCGTGGTCGCGCCCGGCGCGTCCGATCCCGAAGCGAGCAATGCCTCGGCGTGACGGCGCAGCGTGTCCTCGGCGGGCAGGCCCGCGAGGTCGCTCTCGAGATGCCGCGCGAGCTGCTGCAGACGGCGCACCCTGGCCCGCGCGGCATCCCGCAGGGGCCGGAGACGGCTCGCGAAGCGGGCGTGACGCAGCCGCAGCTCGAGGACAAGCGCCGCCGCCTCGGACCACGTCGGAGGCGTGACGGTCTCGCGCGGGGTCTCGAGGACGCAGGGCCACAGCTCGACCGATCCCAGCTCGGCATCGGCCAGCCGGTCGAGCGGGCCCGGCAGCGCGACCACCGGCCGCGGAGAGACGAGCGCGTCCCTGACCCGCGGCCACGACGAGGGATCGCGCACGAGCCGCCGCGCGATGGCCGCGCCCAGCTCGGGACAGGCCGCCAGCAGCGCGCCCGTCCCGCGTTCTCCCGCGGACGCGGCCGCCACCACCGCCTCGACCGGCAGGCTTGTCCAGGCGCGGCCGCGGTCGGGCGCGGGTGGAGGCCACGCGGGGTCCCCACCGAACGCCGCGACCGGCTCGCCCTCGACGGCGAGAGTCACCACCGCGGGACGCGCGAGGCGGAGCCACAGCCGCACGGGCCCCACGTCCATCTCCACGGCCCGCTCCCCGGGGATCCGGCGCACGCCCTCCAGCCGGCGCCCTTCGAGGTGCTTCTTGACGAGGAGCAGCGCGTGGCGCGAACGGGCGTCGGGCGCGCCGCCGGCGCCCGCGCGGAGCCGATCGGCCGCGGCGCGGCCGAGCGGGTACAGCCCGGCCGTCTCGCGTCCGACGTCGAGCCAGACGACGCACCGCTGGACCTCGAGCAGCAGCGCGTCTGGACCCGCCGCACGCACGCGGCGCACCGCGCTGCCCCGCACGCGCGGCAGGATCTCGCCGAGCAGGTGGTCCAGCGTGACCGCGTCCATCGGGAGCCCCGCGGGCCGGGCTAGGCCTGGATGACGCGGGTGCCGAAGAGCCGGTCGTGGAAGGCGCGGCGCGCGGGGTCGAGCAGCATCGGGACCAGCCCGCCCCCGGCGAGCAGGACCCCCAGCGTGCCCAACGCCGCGCGTCCGAGCGCCCGCAGGAACCCGGGGCGCTGTCCCGCCGCGTCCACCACGTGGAGGCCGAACGCGATCTTGCCCAGCGTGCGCCCCGTGCCGCCCGTGAAGTAGCCCGCGTAGAGCAGGCCCAGCGCGGCCAGGTATCCCGACAGCCACGGCCACGACGGCAGCAGGCCGGCCAGCGGCACCTCCGCCGCGCGCGCGGTCAAGGCGACGACCCCCGCGCCCAGCACGCCCAGCACCAGCGCGTCGAGCAGCGCCGCCTCCAGCCGCGCCAGCAGCGGCGCGGGACGCTCGACGGGAGCGGGCTCCTGGCCGGCGACCGGCCGCGGACCCAGCGACCAGTGGAGGACCGCTTCCTCCTCGGGCTCGCGCAGCGCGGGCGGAAGCGCGTCGGCGTCGTCCGCCAGCGCGTCCGCGTCGTCCGCGCGCAGGGGCAGGTCCTCCTCGTCGTCGAACGCGCGCGGCTCGACGTCGTCCTCGTCGCCCAGCTCGCGCAGCCCGGACTCCGCGGGCATCTCGTCCGCGGCATCCGTGAGCGCGGCGCGCGGCTCGTCCTCCCGCTCGCGCACGTCCGCCCCCGCCGCGTCGGTCGGAGCCGGCTCGTCCAGCTCCTCGGCCGGCTCGTCCTGGAAGAGGGGCAGCTCGCCCCCGCGCTGCTGCTTGCGGTGCCGGACGCGGTCGCGCACCTCGTCCTTCCAGGTGCGCTCGCGCTTGCGCGCGCCGGGCAGCTCGCGCATCGGCTCGAAGGGGCCGCGCGAGAGGTCGGGGGCGAGCGCACCCTGCTGCGGCGCGGCCAGCACGGCCGCGCAGAACGGACAACGATCCAGCGGGCCGGGAGGCAGCCCGCGGCCGCACGAGGGACAGTTCATCGGGCGTCCGCTCCTCGACGCGCGGCCTCCGACTGCAGCCGGAGCTGTTGCGCGTACGGATAGAGGGGGTCTTCGGGACGCACCCGCTCGAGCGCCTCCAGGGCGCCCGCCGGGTCACCGTGCTCGAGACGTTTCTGGGCGTCCGACACGGCGCGACCGGCCGGGGACGCCGCGGGCGGGCCGATCGTCGGCGGCGTGACCGCCTGCGACGGCCGCGGCGCGCTCGTCAGCCGTCCCAGCAGGTCGTCCCAGCGGGCCACGACGCCGATGGTGAGGGTGGCGAAGGCGAGCCCGCAGCTGGCCACGAACGCGCGGCGCGACCAGTGCGGCCCCCGCGCCCGGGGGAGCGGCGCCTGCTGCGCAGGGTCGGGGGCGACGATGGGCGAGAGCCGCCCGCTCCGCCCGTCGAGGCGATCCGCGAGCGCGAGCGCGCGCGGGCCGGACGCGCCGGCGGCGAGCGCCTCCTCCAGGTGCCGGCGCGCGCTCTCCAGGTCGCCCGCGTCGAGCGCGCGGTCGGCTTCGCCCAGATGGTCCTCGCTCCGCCGCTCCGCTTCGGTGACCACGAGGCGCGCCCGCTCCAGCCCGTGCCTGGCCTCGGCGTGGGGGGGGTGCTGAAGCAGCACGCGCCCGAACGCCATCGCGGCCACGCGGCCGCGCCCCGCCCCCAGGAGCGACTCGCCCACGGGCCGTA
>JAICEW010000362.1 GCA_025923995.1 Vicinamibacteria bacterium
ACGACCTCGGCTTCGCCCACCGTCTCGTCGGACGCGCCCAGGCGGCGGCCCACCAACGCCGGGACGTCCAGCACGTCGAAGAACCGGCCCGTGACCGCCGCGCCCGGAAGCTGCTCGGCTGCCACGTCGCCGGTCAGCGCGAAGGAGTCGGACGCGAACGCGGCCAGCGCGTCGAACGAGCGGCTGTCCTCGCGCCAGTCCGCGAAGTCCGAGGGCGAGTTGGAGCCGTGGATGCGGGCCTGGCTGGTGAGCGTCGTCGTGAAGACCTCGACCAGCCGCTCGGGCTCCGGGAACGGCAGCGGCCGCAGCAGCACCGCCTGCACCGCGCCGAACATCGCCGCGTTGGCGCCGATGCCCAGCGCCAGCGTCAGCACGGTGATGGCGACGTACAGGGGGCGGCGCCCCAGCGCGCGCAGCGCGTGCTTCAGGTCCTGCGTGAGCATCTCCGACCTCCATCGATCCCAGCGCAGCCAGGCGGCGTGCACGAACGCGCCCAGGCAGCGCAGGGCGAGCCGGGACGAAGGCAGCCGCGCGCAGGCGGCCTCCGTGCGCCATTCGCGCGTCCAGTCGGCCCGCCGGTCGGCCGGCACCAGCGCAGCCGCGGCGGCGATCAGCGCGCGGCACAGGGCGGGCGGCTGCACGCTCATCCCCTGGCCCGTGCCGGACGCGCCGGCGGCAGCAGCGCCAGCAGGTACTCGCGGGCCTCGGCCAGCGCCCGCTGCCCCGCCGCGGTGACGCGGTAGTAGCGCCGCGCCGGGCGGCCCTGCGCGAAGGCCTCCGCCTCGTCCTCCCAGGCCGAGCGCAGCAGGCCGTCCCGCTCCAGCCGGCCCAGCGCCGGATACACGGTGCCGCTGGGCAGGCCGGTCGCCTCGATCACGTCGAAGCCGTACTCGTAGCCGTTGGCCACCGCCTGCAGGACGCCGACCGCGGTCACGCTGAGCCTGCGCACGACGTCAGTAGTACCGCTACATAGCCCCCTCCGTCAAGGCCCGACGGATCGGCCGGCCGCGAGGATGAAGGTAGAATCCTGCCGAATGAACATCGGCCTGGACCTGAGGCCTTCGCTCTTCCGACCGACCGGCGTCGGATCGTACGTGCTGGCCCTCGCCCAGCGCCTCCCCGGCCTGGCTCCCGACGACCGCTTCTTCTACTTCTCGGCCTCGTTCAAGGACCGCTATCCCGAGCGCGAGTGGCCGCCCAACGTGAAGATGGTCGACCGTCGCCTGCCGGTCACCGCCCTCAACTACGCCTGGAACCGCCTGGGCGCGCCCGCCCTGGACCGGCTGGTGGGGGCGCCGCTCGACGTCGTGCACTCGCCGCACCCCCTGATCGTGCCCGGCAGGAAGGCGCGGCACGTCGTCACCATCCACGACCTGTTCTTCTACAAGCACCCCGAGCTCACGGGCGCCGAGGTGCGTCGCGACTACGCGCCGCTCGTGCGCGAGCACGTGAAGCGGGCCGACGGCGTCATCTGCGTCTCCGAGTACACCGCGTCCGAGGCGCACCTGTTGCTGGAGGTGCCGCGGGAGAAGATCGCCGTGATCCCGAACGGCGTGGACCCGGCCTACCGCGAGCCGATCGCGCCGGCCGAGGTGGACGCCGTGCTCGCCAGGCGCCGCCTGCCGCGCGGGGGCCTGCTCTACATCGGCAGCGAGGAGAAGCGGAAGAACCTGGTGAACCTGGCCATGGCCTACATGGGCCTGGCCCGCCGGGGCCGCGTGCTGCCGCCGCTGGTGCTGGTGGGGCCGGGGTCGCACTGGGCCTCGGGCGGCGCGCTGGCGTCGCCGCGCATCCACGCGACGGGGTACCTGGAGACGCGCGAGATCCGCGCGCTCATGGCCGGCTCCTCGATGCTCGTGCTGCCGTCGCTGGAGGAGGGCTTCGGGCTGCCCGTGGCCGAGGCGATGGCCGCGGGGCTGCCCGTCGTGTGCTCGCGCGGCTCCGCGCTGGAGGAGGTCGCGGGCGGCGCGGCCACGCTCGTGGACCCGCTCAACACCCGCTCGCTCGCGGACGGCATCGAGTCGCTGCTGGACGACAAGGCGCAGGCGGAGCGGCAGCGCGCCGCCGGCCTCGAGCGCAGCCGCCGCTTCGACTGGGACGCGGCTGCGCGCCTCACGCTCGACTTCTACAAGCGGGTCGCCACCGGGTGACGGACGTCCCGGTCGCGGGCGGGTCGGATCGCCCGCTGCGCATCGGCGTCGACGCCAGGGAGCTCCAGGGACGCCCCACGGGCGTCGGCCGCTACCTCCGCAACCTGATCCGGGGCTTCACGCGCGACCTGGGCGACACGGTCGTCGCGTACGTCGTCGGCCGCCCGCCCGCCGATCCCGTCCTCGAGCACCCGCTCGTCGAGGTGCGCCCGCTCCGCCGGCTGCGTCCAGGCCTCGCCTGGCAGCAGCTCAGCCTGCCTCCCTCGGCTCGCGCCAGCCGGCTCGACGTGTTCTTCGCGCCCGCCTACACGTGCCCCTGGTCGCTCGGCATCCCGTGCGTCACGACCGTGCACGACCTGTCGTTCTTCGCGCTGCCCGAGGACTTCGCCTGGCAGGAGGGCCTGCGCCGCCGCCTCACCGTGGCGGCCAGCATCCGCGCCTCGGCTCGCGTGATCGCGGTCTCCGACTTCACGCGGCGCGAGATCACGTCCCGCTTCCCGGCCGAGGCCGATCGCGTCGTCACCATCCCGCACGGCGCGGACGACGACCTGCCCGAGCCGCCGCGGCGCGACGAGGCGCGCGCGCGCCTGGGCCTGCGCGGTCCGCTCGTGCTGACGGTGGGCACCGTGTTCGGACGGAGGCGCCTGCCCGTCCTCCTGCGCGCGATCGGGCGCGTGCGGACGCGCTTCCCCGGCGTTCGTCTCGACGTCGTCGGCGACGTGCGCGCGCATGCCCCGTTCGACGGGCCCGCGCTCGCGCGCCGGCTGGGGCTCGCGGACTGCGTGTCCTTCACCGGCTTCGTGGACGAGGCGGGGCTCGCGGACCGCTACGCGAGCGCCGACGCCGCGGTGTTCCTGTCCGCCTACGAAGGCTTCGGCCTGCCCGCGCTGGAGGCGATGGCGCGGGGCGTCCCCGTCGTCGTCAGCGACCGCCCGGCCCTGAACGAGATCTTCGGCGAGGCGGCGCTCGTGGCCCCGCTGGAGGACGAGGTGGCGATCGCCGACGCCATCGCGCGCCTGCTGTCCGACCAGGCCCTGCACGTCGAGCGGGTCCACCGGGGCCGCAACCTGGCCGCACGCTACTCCTGGACCCTCGCGGCGATGCAGACACGCGCCGTCCTGGCGGCCGCGGCCCGCGAGCGATGAGTCCCCGCGTCTCCGCGATCGTCGTGTCCTACGAGGCGCAGGACCATCTGGGCGCCTGCCTGGCCTCGCTGCGAGACCACGGCGGGCCGGGACTGGAGACGATCGTCGTGGACAACGCGAGCCGCGACGGCTCGGCCGACCTCGTCGCCCGCGCGCATCCCGAGGCCCGGCTGGTCCGCAACGCCACGAACGCGGGCTTCGGGCGCGCCTGCAACCAGGGCGCGGCGCTCGCGAGCGCGCCGGACCTCCTGTTCCTCAACCCCGACGCCCGGCTCACCCCCGGCGCGCTCGACGCGCTGCTGCGCGCGCTCGACGAGGACCCCGGCGTCGGCGTCGTGGGACCGCGGACGCTGAGCGACGACGGCACGCCCCAGCTCTCGTTCGGGCCCGCGCTGGGGCTCGTGGCCGAGTGGCGCCAGCGCCGCCTCGTGCGCGGCGTGCGGGAACGCGACCCGGAGGTCCTCCGGCGCGTCGAGGCGATGACCGCGGCCGCGGGAGAGCCGGACTGGGTCTCGGGCTCGTGCCTGCTCATCCGCCGCAGCGCGTTCGAGCGGGTGGGCGGGTTCGACGAAGCGTTCTTCCTCTACGAAGAGGACGTCGACCTGTGCCTCCGCGTGCGGGCGGCGGGCTGGCGCGTGCGCTTCGAGCCACGTGCCGTCGTCCGGCACGCGCTCGGACGCAGCATGGCGCGGAACCCGGCCCGCGCCCGCCTCGAGTACCACCGCAGCCACCTGCACTACTACCGCAAGCACAACGGAGCGCTGGCGACGGCGGTCCTGCGCGCCGCGATGGCGCTGCGGCTGCTCTCGAGCCTGTTCCGGTCCCCGGCGCCCCCCGACCACGGACGAAAGTGATTGCGGCCGTTCCGCCGCTCATGTTATTGTCCGGACGGGACTTGAGACTCGCGGCGCCGGGACTCCTTCCTGCATCAATGACGTCACTTCAGAAACGGATCGGGCCCCTGGTCTCGGGAGAGCAAACCCGGGGGTGGGGATCGACCTCCAGGAGCAGGGGCGCGCGAGCCGACGTGGGCCATGAAGATCGCGATCGACGCCCGCAAATGGCGGGACTACGGCATCGGCACCTACGTGCGGAACCTCGTGCGCCATCTGGCGCACCTCGATCGCGAGACCACCTACTTCCTCCTCTGTGACCGCGCGGACGAAGCGGTCCTGCGCGACCTGGCCGCCAACTTCGTGCCGGTCGTGGACGACTCGACGGGCTACGGCCTGCAGGAGCACGTCTCCATCCCGCGCAAGCTGCAGCGGCGCGGCGTCGACCTGTTCCACTCGCCGCACTACGTGCTGCCCCTGCTCTGCCGGCGCAAGTCCGTGGTGACCATCCACGACTGCATCCACCTGCTCTTCCCCGAGTACCTGCCCACGCGCCTCGCGTACCGCTACGCGAAGTTCATGATGGGGAGCGCGGTGCGCCGCAGCAGCCTGGTGTTCACGGTCTCCGAGGCCTCGCGGCGCGACATCCTGCAGTTCTATCCCGACGCCGACCCCGAGCGGATCCAGGTCGTGCCCAACGCGATCGACGAGACGATGCTGGCCGACCCGGGCGAGGAGGAGATGGAGCGCGTGAAGGAGCGCTACCAGATCCGCGGCCGGGTCGTGCTCTATGCGGGGAACATCAAGCCCCACAAGAACCTCGACCGGCTGATCTCCGCCTTCGGCCTGCTCAAGCAGCGCGGCGGCCACGAGGACGTGAAGCTGCTGATCATCGGCGACGAGATCGCCAAGTACCCCTCGCTGCGGCGCCGCGTGGAGGGGGCGGGCGTGCGGCAGGACGTGCGCTTCTTCGGCTTCGTGCCCGAGCAGACGCTGGCAGCGCTCTACCGCCTGGCGTCGGTCTTCGCCTTCCCGTCCCTCTACGAGGGGTTCGGGCTGCCGCCGCTGGAGGCGATGGCCTGCGGCACGCCGGTCGTGACCTCGAACATGTCGTCGATCCCCGAGGTGGTGGGCGACGCGGCGCTGCTGGTCGACCCCTACGACGTGGCCTCCATCGCGGACGGCCTGGAGCGCGTGCTGGGCGACGCCTCGCTGCGCCAGGCGCTGGTGGCGCGCGGGCTCGAGCGCGTCCAGGCCTTCAGCTGGGAGCGCTCGGTGCGGGCCATCCACGCCGGGTACCTGCGCGCGCTGGGCCTCTCCCCCGCGACCGTCGCCGCCGAGCAGCCATCCTGAGGGTCGCGCTCGTCCACGACTGGCTGACCGGGATGCGAGGGGGTGAGAAGGTCCTCCTCTCGCTGGCCAGGCTCTTCCCCGACGCGCCCATCTTCACGCTGCTGCACGTCAAGGGATCGGTCCATCCCGAGCTGGAGGCGCGGCCCATCCGCACCTCCTTCATCCAGGGCCTCCCCGCCGCGGCCACGCGCTACCGGCACTACCTGCCGCTCTTCCCCGCCGCCGCGGAGCGCCTGGACCTGGGCGGCTACGAGCTCGTGATCTCCAGCTCGCACTGCGTGGCCAAGGGCGTGCGCCCCGCGCCGGGCGCGCTGCACCTGTGCTACTGCCACACGCCGATGCGCTACGTCTGGGACCGCTACGACGACTACTTCGGGCCCGGGCGCGTCCCGGCGGTCGCGCGGCCGGTGGTGGGCGTGATCGCCGAGGGGCTGCGCGCGTGGGACGTCGCGACCGCGGGGCGCGTGGACCGCTACGTCGCCAACAGCGCGTACGTCGCGGCGCGCATCCGGCGCTACTACGGCCGCGAGGCCGAGGTGATCCCGCCGCCCGTGGACGCGGAGTTCTTCACGCCCGACGGCGACGCGCCGGGCACGTACGACCTGGTGATCTCCGCGCTCGTGCCCTACAAGCGGATCGAGCTCGTGCTCGACGCCTACCGCGGGACGGGGCGGCCGCTCAAGGTCGTGGGCGGCGGTCCCGACGACGCACGCCTGCGCGGGCGCGCCCCGTCCGAGGCGCAGTTCCTGGGGCCGGTCGGGGACGAGGAGCTGCTGGCTCTGTACCGCGGCTGCCGATCCGTCATCATGGCGGGAGTGGAGGACTTCGGGATCGTCCCGCTGGAGGCCATGGCCTGCGGCCGGCCCGCGATCGTCTTCGGCGAGGGCGGCGGG
>JAICEW010000363.1 GCA_025923995.1 Vicinamibacteria bacterium
CCGCCCACGCCGCCGCTGGCCTCGCCCGTCTCCCACTGGACCTTGTCGTAGTTGAACTCGATGTCGAAGTCGCCCGACACGCCCGTCACCGGCGCCATGTTGATGAGCACCAGCTGGAACGAGTTCTTCTTGTCGATCTTCGAGGAGTAGTAGCCGACGTCGATCCAGGTCACGCCCCAGGCCGGCAGGCCGTTCACCAGGCCGGGCCCGTACCGCGTCAGGCCGGACTGGGCGTTGCGTGTGTCCACGTCCGCGAAGAAGGGCGCGATGATCTTCTCGGCGGTGGTGTTGATCGGGAAGGGCGTGTAGGTCCCGAGCGGGGCCTCGAGGGTGATGTTGCCGTTGTTGTTCACGAACGTGGTGGTGAAGGTCTGGCCGAAGAAGTTGATCGGGAACCCGATCGGCTCGGCCGTCGCCGAGGAGCCGTCGTCGTTCCGCGGCAGGAAGCTCTGGTCGAAGCAGGCCACGGTGCAGGCCCCGCTCGCGACGGTGCGGACGGGACCGGCCTCCGCGGTGAGAGGGATGAGTGCGAAGAGCCCCAGGAGCATCCCCGGGACGAGAGATGGCCGCTCAAATCTCATGACTCGCTCCTGCTCGGCCCAACCGGCGTGCCCGGTGGCCCTGTTCCAGCCGCCCGCGCGCGCCGCAGGGCCGGCTCCCGGCGATCGCAAGCATACGGGAACCGCCCCGGTTGTCAAGGAACGTGAAAGCCCGGCCGGGTCAGCCGCTGGCCACCCGCCCCCTCTCCAAACCGATGACCCGCTTGCCCATGCGCTGGATCATCTCGCGGTCGTGTGTGGCCACCACCACGGTCGTCCCTCGGGCGTTGACCTCCTGGAACAGCGTCATGATCTCCTGCGCCATCTCGGGATCCAGGTTGCCGGTGGGCTCGTCGGCCAGCAGCAGCATCGGGTCGTTGATGAGCGCGCGGGCGATGGCCACCCGCTGCTGCTCGCCGCCCGAGAGCTGCAGGGGGTAGGCGTGCATCTTGTGGTGGAGGCCGACCGCCTTCAGCGCCGCGAAGGCGCGCCGGCGCTGCTCCTTGGCCGGGACCGACAGGATGCGCAGCACGAAGGCCACGTTCTCCAGGATGGTCTTGCGCTTGAGCAGCTTGAAGTCCTGGAACACGACGCCGATCGAGCGGCGCAGCTCCGGGATCTGGCTGTCGGGGATGGCGGTGACGTTCCGGCCGCCCACCAGGATCTGGCCCTGCGACGGCAGCTCCTCGCGGAAGACCAGCTTCAGGAAGGTCGTCTTGCCCGCGCCCGAGGGGCCGGTCAGGAAGCAGAACTCGCCCTTGCGGATGTGCAGGGTGATGTCCGAGAGGGCCGAGCTCTCCCGGTCGTACTGCTTGTAGACGTGAAAGGCCTGGATCATCGGTTGAGCTGGGGGGTGCTGCGCCGCACCCCCCAGACCCCCCGCTCGCTCCGCCGAAGTGAATTCGGCTGCGCTCGCGGTCCGTGGTTCGAGTCGGGCTGGTGCACGATTGGCAGATTATAGTGACGACATGAGAGCCATCGTGATGCGGGCCCACGGCGGCCCCGAGGTGCTGCAGCCGGAAGAGCTCGCCGACCCGCCCGCGTCGCCAGGCCAGGTGCGCGTGCGCGTGCGGGCCTGCGCGCTCAACCATCTCGACCTGTGGGCGCGCCGCGGGCTGCCGGGACGAACGATCGCGTTCCCGCACGTCCTGGGCAACGACATCGCGGGCGAGGTGGAGGAGCTGCCCGCGCCCGTCGAGGGGCTGGCGGTGGGTCAGCGCGTCATGCTCTCGCCCGGCACCTCCTGCGGGCGGTGCGCGATGTGCCTGTCGGGCGAGGACAACTCCTGCCGGCACTACCGGATCTTCGGCTACCAGATCCACGGCGGGTACGCCGAGCGCGTGGTCTCCCCCGCCGCCAACGTGATCCCCATCCCGGACCACGTCGACTTCGCCCACGCGGCCGCGTTCCCGCTGGTGTTCCTCACCGCCTGGCGGATGCTGGTCACCCGCGCGCAGGTGAAGCCGGGCGAGGACGTGCTGGTCTGGGCCGCTGGCAGCGGCGTGGGCATGGCGGCGGTGCAGGTCGCGAAGGCCCGTGGCGCGCGCGTGATCGCGACGGCGGGTGGCGCGGCCAAGCTCGAGCAGGCGCGCGCGCTGGGGGCGGACGAGACGATCGACCACTACGCGGCCGACGTCCCGGCGGAGGTGCGCCGCCTGACCGGCAAGAAGGGGGTCGAGGTCGTGATCGAGCACGTGGGCGAGGCCACCTGGGAGCGCTCGATCCAGTGCCTCGCCCATCGCGGGCGCCTCGTCACCTGCGGCGCCACCACCGGGCCGATGGGACGGACCGAGCTGCGCTATCTCTTCTCGAAGCAGCTCTCGCTGCTCGGCTCGTACATGGGGGGGAAGGCGGAGCTGCTGGAGGCGGCGCCTCTGTTCTTCGCCGGCAGGCTGCGCACCGTCGTCCACGAGGCCCTGCCGCTCGCGGAGGCGCGACGCGCGCACGAGACGATGGAAGCCTCGCAGCACTTCGGGAAGATCGTCCTCACGCCGTGACCACCCTGGCCCCTTCGCTGTCGGGTGAACGGTCCCGGCCGGACGCCCTCCCGTTCCGGCCCCTCACGGGGACGAGCGGAGGCCATCGCCAGACGCTGCTCGGCTTCTGGTGCCGGCGCCACCTCGCCTTCGGCCAGGAGGCGGAGCGGATCGTGGTGGACGCCGGCGACGACGTGCACATCCTGTTGCGGGCCTCCTGGCAGGCCGGCCCGCGCGAGGCGCGGCCGGCGCTGCTGATCGTGCACGGGCTGGGGGGAGCGGACGCGGCGAGCTACGTCGCGGCGACGGGCCTGCTCGCGTTCGCTCAGGGCTGGCACGTGGTGCGCATGAACATGCGCGGCGCGGGCGAGTCGATCGACCTGTGCGCCCGCCTCTACCACGCGGGCCTCGACGCCGACGTGCGCGCCGCCGTCCACGCGCTCGCCCGAGTGGTCCCGCGCGTCGCCCTGCTGGGCTTCTCGCTCGGCGGGAACCAGGCGCTGCTGGCGCTCGGGCGCGCGGGCGACACGCTCCCCCAGGGGCTGCTGGGAGCCGCCGCGGTGTCGCCGCCGGCCGACCTCGCCCTGTGCGCCGCGGCGATCGACGAGCCCGGGAACCGGATCTACCAGCGCTACTTCATGACGTCGCTGCGCGAGTCGTACGCCGAGCGCCAGCGCCGCCTGCCCGACCTGTACGCGCCAGGACGCGAGCGCGGCCTGCGCTCGGTGCGCGAGTACGACGAGGCGATCACCGCGCCGTACAACGGCTTCGCGGACGCCGCCGAGTACTACGCGGCGAGCAGCGCGGGCCCCCACCTGCAGGCGATCACGCGGCCCGCGCTCGTGCTGGCCGCGGAGGACGACCCGCTGGTGCCGGGCCCGTCCGTGGCGCGGTGGCCGCTGCCCGCATCGGGCGTGGTCGTGCGCGAGATGACGCCGACGGGCGGGCACGTGGGCTTCGTGGGGCGCACCCGCGCGCCGGGCCGCTTCTGGGCGGCGGAGCGCGTCATGCGGTTCTTCACGGGACTCAGGGAGTCCTCCTAGGGCGCGGCCATGCGTGCGCTGGGTGTCGACGTCTCGGAGAAGCGCGGCCTCGACCTGGTGCTCCTCGACGAGTCCTTGCGTCCCCGCGTGCACGGCGGCGCCACGCTGGCGCAGCTCACGGAGCGTCTCGCGGAGTGGCGCCCCGACGTGGTCGCGATCGACTCCCCGCCCGCCTGGGGGGTGTCGGGCGGCAGCCGCCAGGCGGAGAAGGCGCTGCGCCGGCTCGGGATCCAGTCCTACGGCACGCCTTCCGACCCGCAGAAGCAGGAGCACCGCTTCTTCGGCTGGATGAAGAGCGGGATCGCCGCGTTCGCCGCATGCGAGAAGGCCGGCTATCCGCGCTACCGCGCCGGCGCGATCCGCGGGACCGCGTTCGAGGTGTTCCCGCACGCGACCAGTGTCGTCCTCTCGCAGGCCCTGCCGCCGTCCGGCGCCAGCAAGAAGGACTTCCGCGCCGCCGTGCTCCGCGCGCACGGCGTCGAGATGGCCCTGCTGGCGACGATCGACCTGGTGGACGCCGCGCTGGCCGCGCTCACCGGCCTGCTCGCGCTGCGCGGCGCGTTCACGGCGCTGGGCGAGGCGGACGAGGGCACCATCGTCGTGCCCGCGCGCGAGCTTCCCGGCCGCCCCTATCCCCGCGCCCGCGCGCAGGGCACGGACCACCAGATGAACCTGCCGGGCCTCAGCCCGTGCGCCTGCGATACGCCCGACTGCCGCGAGAAGACGTCCAGCGAGTTCGCGCCGGGTCACGACGCCAAGCGCAAGGCGCTGCTGTGGGAGCGCGCACGGGCCGGCCATGACGCGGTCGCGGAGCTGCGGCGCCGCGGCTGGGAGCTGCCGCCGGAGCTGCGCGGGCGGAGGTAGCGCCCCCTCCAAGCACTTGGACGGCGGGCTGTGCCAAGCTCGCCGATGATGCGCCAACGAGCCTGGGCCGCGGCGCTCCTCGCGGGCGCCCTGGTGTCGCGCGCGAGCGCCGCCACGGATCCGATGCGCGCCGAGGTGGACGGCTGGACGGCGATCGTGCGCGATGACCGCGCGACGGACGACCTCTCGAAGCAGGTGAGGGACGGCGCCACCGCGGGGCTCGCGCACATCGAGCAGGCACTGAAGGAAGGCCGTCGCTCCCTCGCGCTCCTGCGCATGTCGTCGGTCGCGAACGACGTCGCCGCGCTGCGCTACCTGAAGGAGCGGCCGCCCCAGCAGCGCCAGGACGTCGCCGCCTTCGAGGTGGAGTGGACGCGACTGGGTGGCGTGCTGGCGCCCGGCCTGAAGGCGCCCTCGCCCGCCGCGTTCGACGGCGTGCGCCCGGCCGTCCTGCGCGCGATCGGAGAGGCGTCGCTCCCGCAGGCGGGCGTCTTCTACCACGCGAGCGTCGAGTACGGCCGCAGCACCACGCCGGACAGCGGCCTGTACTACCTGGGCGCGGCGCAGGGCCAGCGCGACTTCGGCGCCTTCGTGCGCACCCTCGCGGAGGCGCCCGCGGCGCCGGCGCCACCGGTGCGCGACGTGTCCGGCGAGCTGGAAGCTCTCCAGGACGACCTGCTGGCCGCGTACCGGCCGCCGGCGTCGGTCGATCGCCATCGCGAGTTCATCGTCGCCAACTCGACGCTCAAGGAAGCACGCGAGCTGCAGGCCCTCGGCCTGCGTCACGGCGCGCTGCTGCGCTATCTGCAGGCCGCCGTCCGCGTGGCGCCGCTGCGCGCCGGCGCGACCGCGCCCGATGTGGCGCTGGCCGACACGCTCAAGGCCATGGCACCGCGGCTCGACGGCGCCGACCACTCGATCGGCCGGCTGCTGCTCGAGTGGGCGCAGGCGGACCTGGCCGAGCACGCGGCCGACGGGCAGGCCCTGATCGCGGCGGCCATCGCCTCCGACGCGCTGCCCCGCTACTTCGCCGCGCTCGAGCCCGAGCGCCCGCGGCCCGACGGGCCCCGGCCGAGCGTCACCGTCACGCTCGTGCGCTGGCCCTACACCTGAAACCTGTCGGACCCAGCAGGTCTGCTGGCCGAGAGCGTCGCGCGCGGGTTCGGGGGCAAGGCCCGGTTCGTCGTCGAGAACTACGGCGAGTCCGAGCTCGCCAGGCGGTACGGAGTGACGCGCTACCCCGCGATCTTCGTGGACGACATCCTGGTGGCCAAGCCGAAGGACTTCGGTTTCTACGGCAAGGGCGAGGGCGCCGGCGACGGCCGCTACACGCCCCTCAAGAGCGCGGGCTCGCACGACCGGTTCCGTGCCGATCTCACGCGAATGATCGACCTGGTGCTGCAGGGCCGGCGCGACGACGCGCGCGCGCAGGCTCCGCCGGCGGACGCGGCCGAGATCAAGGCGCTGCCCACGTTCACGCTCAAGGACCTCGACGGCAAGGAGGTCGCGCGCGAGGACCTCGAGGGCCGGGTGGTGCTCGTCGAGTTCTGGGCCACCTGGTGCCCGCCCTGCCAGGGAACGCTGCGGCACCTGGCCGAGCTGCAGAAGCGCTACGGCGACCGCATCGCCGTGCTGGCGGTCGCCATCGAGTCCGACGAGGCCGACGTGCGGCGCATGGCCGGCGCGGTGGGCGGCCTGCGATTCGCCATGGGCACGCCGGAGCTGGCGCGCGCGTTCGGCGACGTGAGCGCCGTGCCCACGCTGTTCCTGTTCGATCCCAGGGGCAAGACCGCGGCCGCGTACTACGGCGCGCCTCCCACGCTCCACGCGGACACCGACGCGAGGATCCGGGCCCTCCTGCCGAACTGACGCGGAGTACCATCGTCCGTATCGGCCGCTGTCACGCGGTCGACACGGAAGGTGGCCAGATGACCGGACC
>JAICEW010000364.1 GCA_025923995.1 Vicinamibacteria bacterium
AGGGCATCGCCTCGCCGGAGCCGTCGCCGGCCCCTGGACGGCTGTCGCCCACGCGGCACAGCGGCGGGTTGTCGCCGCCCACCAGCCGCTGGCGCTCCCAGCGCAGGCCGGGCCGCAGCGTCAGCTTGCGTCCGATCTGCCAGGTGTCCTGCACGAAGAAGTTCAGGTACTTCTGGTCGGTGACGCGTCCGTGGTCGTAGTTCGCGCGGGTGACGCGGTAGATCCGGCCGTACACCGGGTCGGGCACGATCGTGAGGCTCGCTCCCGAGTTGGTCTCGACGCCGTCGGGCAGCGTGAAGGACGGGCCGGTGCGCAGGTTGACGTTCGAGTACTGGATGTCCTCGTAGGCGGCGCCGTAGCGGAGCTGGTGGTTGCCGCCCGCGTCGAAGATGTTCGTGGACTTCAGGCTGAACTGGAGGTTCTTGCCGTTGTTGCCCTGCTCGTAGGCGCCGATGCCGCCCGAGATGCGGGACGGGCTGACCGTGGCGTCGGTCACCCGGTGCTCGTTGATGAGCGGGATCTCGACCAGCTCGTTGGTCGCGCGCGCGATGGAGGCCTCGATCAGCCAGCTGCGGCTGAGGATGCCGTCGTAGCGCACCGTCTGGTTGTGCCCGCCGTAGGTGTCGAGCGTGCTGAAGTTCTGGCCCGCGGCCGTGTCCTCGCGCAGGACGTTCGCGCGCTGCGGCCCCAGCTCTCCGTGCGAGGGATCCCCGAACGCGGAAACGTCCACCCGGTGGTTGTTCGAGGCCTGGAACGTGAGCTTGCCCGCGTAGGACAGGGTGCGGCGCTTCTGGTCGACGTCGCCCAGGGCGGCCGCCGGCTTGTCGGGCGGCGCGACGATGGTGCGCGTCTGGTACTGCGGGTTGAAGGCGCCGAAGAAGAACAGCCGGTCCTTCACGACCGGTCCGCCGATGGTGGCGCCGAAGTCGCGGTTGGTGCGGCCGACGGTGTTGACCGAGCCGTTCACCGTCCGCAGCTGGCGCCAGTCGCTCTCCAGAGCGTCCTCGGCGAAGTAGCCGTAGAGGCTGCCGTGCAGGTGGTTGCTGCCGCCCTTGGTGACCACGTTGACGACGCCGCCGGTGGCCTGGCCGTACTCGGCCTCGAAGCCGGCCGTCTTGACCTGCGTCTCCTGGATGAAGTCGGTGGTCACGCCCGAGCCCAGCGAGCCGAAGATGATCGAGTACGAGCCCACCGCGCCGTAGCCGCTGTTCGTGATGTTGACGCCGTCCACGACGTAGTTGTTCTCGAGGCCGGACCCGCCGCTCATCGACGGGTTGGAGGTGCCGTTCATGCCGCTCATCTGGACGCCCGGCACCATGTAGAGCGTGTCGGTCATCTGGCGGCCGATGGGCAGGCTCTTGATCTGCTCGCTGCCCAGCACGCCGCCGGCCGTCGTCGAGGTGGTGTCGACCACCGGCGCCGAGCCCAGCACGTCCACGACCTCCTCGACGCCGCCCACCTTCAGCACGAGGTCCGCCAGCTCGATGCGCTGGCCCAGCCTCACCTCGACGTTCTTCTGCTCGAGCGTCGAGAAGCCGGACAGCTCGACGCGCACCGTGTAGCGTCCAGGGGTGAGGAACGGCGCGAAGAACCGGCCGCCCTGGTCGGTCAGGAAGCCCTTCTCGCCCTGGTCGGACGAGAGGACGACGCTCGCGCCGGGGATCGGCGCGTTCTGCGCGTCCACGACGTTGCCGGTGATGGAGCCCGTCGTGGTCTCCTGGGCCTGGGCGAGGCCCGGCACGCACACGACGAGCGCCATGACGGCCCAGACCGTGGGCCCGATCGATTTGCGTCTCATGGGATCTCCTCCGCACGTCCTTGTTCAGGGGCACGGGCGGCCGAACGCGCCTTGTACCCTGGCCTCTTGGTTGGTTGGCTCTCGTCGGGCGGCCCGCTCGGGCCGCCCGCGCCGATGGCTGCGAACGGGCGGGAGGTCTGTACGAAGAGACCCCAGGCGTAGAGCGAGCCCAGGACGGGCTTGAGCGTCTCGCCGAACGGGGTCAGCCGGTAGTCGGCGCGCCGGCCGTCCCGTGTTCGCTGGTCCTTGCAGAGGAGGCCACATGTTTCCAGGGCCTGGAGCTCCTGGCGGAGGACGCGCTTGGTCATCCCCACGCTGAGGCGCAGCAGCTCTCCGAAGGCCCGCGGGCCCCAGAAGAGGTGCCAGACGAGGAGCGGCCGGCGGCGGCTCTCGAGCAGGTCGAGAGCGGTCTCCATCGGAGAGCGCCGCGGCGGCACTGGACGAGGGCCCGCGTCACCGCCTTTGTCGCCGGTCGGGCGCGGCGGGACGGGTCGGATGTATGGCGGGTCCGGTTGCCATTCGAACTCGGGGAGTGGCGCCATGCGCCCGAACCTGCGATCCGGCGCCTGAGGCGGCTACCGTTCAGGGCTGAGTCCTGCCTGGAGTCGACGCGCCGCTGCGCTCTCGCGCGCGTTCGCCCGGACCGCGGGTTCCTCAAGCACGCAGGCATCCCGCTGATGTCCCGGGACTTGCGTCCTCAAGTGCCGCTCAGGGGCAACTCAGGAACGGGGGTGGCGCGCATCGCGTTCAATGGTTCGGAGGCCCACCCACCGGTTCCTTGTTATGCTCGATCCCGAAATCGTTCCGGATCCGATCCCATTGACCTCTCCACACACGAGCCAGCCACTCCTGCCCGCGCCCGACGAGCCGCGGCGGCTGCGCTTCGGCCGCTTCGAGGCCGACCTGGACGCGGGCCTGCTCAGCCGCGACGGCACGCCGGTCAAGCTCCAGCCCCAGCCGTTCAAGGTGCTCGCCCTGCTCGCCCGCCGCGCGGGGCAGGTCGTGACGCGCGACGAGATCCGCCTCGAGGTCTGGGGCCAGGACACGTTCGTCAACTTCGACCAGGGGCTCGCGTACTGCCTGAACCAGATCCGCGGCGCGCTGGGCGAGCAGGCGCAGGCGCACCAGTACATCCAGACACTGCCCCGGCGCGGCTATCGCTTCATCGCGCCGGTGACCGCCGTCGCGCGCGACTCCGGCCCCGTCCCGCGGATGGCCGCGCCCGTCGCGGCCGCGACGCGCCCGCGCCGGCGGCGCGTGCTGCTCACCGCCTGCGCGATGGGTGCGGCGCTGGCCGCGCTGGTGACCGTCCGCTCGCTGCCCACGCCCGCGTCCGGCAACGCGCGCACGCTCATGGTCGTGCTGCCCTTCGAGGACCTGGGCACCGCCGCCGCCGCCGACCACCTCGGGGACGGCATGACCGAGGAGATGATCACGGAGATCGGCCACATCAGCCCGGAGCGCATCGGCGTCATCTCGCGCGGCTCGGCCATGCGCTACAAGCACGCCCGCCCCGACCTGGAGGCGCTGGGCCGCGACCTGGGCGTGAGCCACGTGCTCGAGGGCACCGTGCGCAGCGAAGAGGGCCGCGTCCGCGTGACGGCGCGGCTGGTGCGCGTGGCCGACCGCGCGCAGATCTGGGCGCGCACCTACGACCGCGACCTCAAGGACGTGCTGGCGCTGCGGGCGCGCGTGGCGGACGACGTCGCGCGCTCGGTGCAGGGCACGCTCACGGCGGGAGAGACCCTGCGGCGGGCCGCGCGCCCGGTCGATCCCGAGGTGTACCGGTTGCTGGTGCAGGGGCGCTACTTCTGGCACCGGCGCACGCCCGAAGGGTTCCGGAAGGCGCTGGCGCTCTTCGAGGAGGCCTCGCGCCGCGACCCCACCTCGGCGGCCGCGTTCGCTGGCATCGCGCAGTCGTGGATCGGCCTGGCCGGCACGCGCGGCGTCTCGCCGCCCGAGGCGTACCGCCGCGGGCGCGAGGCGGTGCTGCGCGCGCTCGAGCTGGACCAGGACCTGGCCGAGGCGCACGCCATGCGCGCCGCGCTCGACGCGATCGACGGCTACGACTGGGCGGCCGCCGAGCGCGGTTATCGCCGCGCGCTCGAGCTCAACCCCAGCGACGCCGTCGCCCACCAGTGGTACAGCCTGATGCTCTGCATCCAGGGCCGGCAGGAGGAATCGATCGAGGAGGCCCGCCGCGCGTACGCGAGCGACCCCGCGTCACCGGTGATGGCCAACAACCTGGCCGGGATGCTGCTCGTGTCGGGCCGGCCGGCCGAGGCGCTCACGCAGGCCGAGACGGCGATCGAGCTCCAGCCCGACTACGCGCGCGGCCACCTGATCCGCGGCGAGGCGCTGCTGATGCAGGGGCAGGCGGAGGCGGCGCTCCAGGCCTTCGACCGGGCCGCCGCCATCAACGCGGAGGACCGTCCGCGCGTGACGATCTTCCGCTCGCGCGCGCTGGCGGCGGCCGGGCGCCCCGAGGAGGCCCGCCGCTCGCTCGAGGCGCTGATGGCGAACGACGCGTGGCGGGAGGGCCGGTACGGCTTCTACGACCGCGCGGCCGTGCTCGGGCAGGTGGGCCGCTCCGACGAGGCGTTCGAGGCGCTGCGGCGCGCGATCGACGCGCGGGAGGGCGGCGTGCGCTTCGTGATGCACGACCCCGCGATGGACCGCCTGGTCGGGGACCCGCGCATCGAGGAGATCGCCCGGCGGCTGCGCCTCAAGGGCTGACGCCCTTCCGCGCCTAGCAGGCGTGGAGGCGCGCGTAGCGCAGCGCCAGCTCCTCGCGCGGCTCGCTGCGCTCGGGATCGGCGACGATGCAGTCGTCGATCGGACAGCGGTCCTGGCACTGCGGCGTCTCGAAGGCTCCCACGCACTCCGTGCAACGGTCGGGCACGATGACGTGGATGCCCTCACCGGTCACGATCGCTTCGTTCGGGCACTCTTCGATGCACGCGCCGCAGTCGATGCACGTGCCGAGGATCTTCATCGCCATGCAAGGGCCTCCGCGCCCCTCGATTGCAAGCCACGCGCCGCCCCCGAAGTGCTTCCGAGGCGCGACGATGGCCGTCCCGCGCGCAAGTCCTGCGGAAGAGGCGCCCGGCGACGCGAAGGAATTGCGTTGTCGCGCAAGGCCGGCCCGCGTTTCCCCGCACTTGGCGGCTCGGCTCGGCTGGCACCGGGCTTGCCGCATCAGCGGTCGTGGACATCGGCATTCCGAAGGAGACGCGCCCCAACGAGCACCGCGTCGCGCTCACGCCCTCGGGCGTGAAGGTGCTCACCCAACGGGGTCATCGCGTATGGGTGGAGAGCGGGGCGGGCGACGCCGCGGGCCACCCCGACGCGGACTACCAGTCCGCGGGCGCCACGGTCGCGTTCGGCCGCGCCGAGGCGTTCGCGCGCGGCGCGCTGGTCGCGGCGGTGGCCGCGCCCGACGCGCGCGAGTACGAGCTGCTGCACTCGGGCCAGGTGGTGTTCGCCTTCTGGCACCTGCCGGCGGCGCGGCCGGAGGACCTGCAGGCGCTGCTCGACCGCGGCGTCTCGGCGGTGGGGCTCGAGGCCATCGAGGACGAGCGCGGCGACGCGCCCGTGCTCACGAGCATGTCGGAGATCGCGGGCGGCCTCGCGGTCACCATCGGCGCCGGGCTCCTGCTGAACGCGTTCGGCGGCAAAGGCATCCTGCTCGGCGGCGCGCCAGGCATCCCGCCGGCGCACCTGGTCGTGCTGGGCGCGGGCGTCGCGGGCCGGTCGGCGGCGCGCGCCGCGCTGGGCATGGGCGCGCAGGTGAGCCTGCTGGACACGCGTGTCGAGCCCCTGCGCGTGGCCGCGGCCGAGCTGGGGCGCCCCCTCACCACCATGCTGGCCAGCCCGCCCAACGTGGCCAAGGCGGTCGCGTTCGCGGACCTGGTGCTGGGAGCGGTGGCCATCCACGGACGCCGCTCGCCGGTGGTGATGACGCGCGATCTGCTGCGCGCGATGCGGCCGCGCACGGTCGTGCTGGACCTTTCGATCGACATGGGCGGCTGCTTCGAGACGTCGCGGCCGACGCAGTTCCCCAACCCGACCTACGAGGTGGACGGCATCCTCCACTTCTGCGTCCCCAACCTCACCTCGACCGCCGCCCGCTCCGCGACCCTGGCGCTCACCAACGCGGCCATGCCCTACCTGGAGGCCGTGGCGTCGCAGGGGCTCGCGTCCGCGCTGGAGACCCTGCCCGCGCTGCGCCGCGGCGTCTACCTGCGCGACGGCCACATCGCGCGGCTGTCGCTGGCCCGGACGTTCGGCCTGGAGGACGGCGCGGCGCCGGCCGCTTCGTGAGCTGGGCAGAGTCGTACCGCAGCCGGGTCACCAGCGCCGAAAACGCCGTCCGCGCCATCGCCTCCGGCACGCACGTCTGGGTGCACGCGGGCTGCAACAACCCCGAGGAGCTGGTGCGGGCCATGGTCGGCCGCGCGCCCGAGCTGCGCGACGTCACCGTCTGCCACCTGATGACGTTCGGCTGCGCGGACTACACCGACCCGCGGTACGCGGC
>JAICEW010000365.1 GCA_025923995.1 Vicinamibacteria bacterium
AGCCAGCGCTGCATCCGGACCTCGCCGCCCAGGGACACGCGCGGGGAGAAGAAATGGCCCGCGTGAAGCCCGGCGGTGAAGTTGGTCCGGTTCTCGTCCTGCGAGTCCGGCCCGCGCACGCGGAAGAGCTGGAGCACCGTGACCTCGCCCTGCAGCGTCAGCCCCCGGGTGACGCGCGCGACGCCGAGCCCGCCGATCACGGTCCAGTAGTTCACCGCAAACAGCGCGTTGTCCATCGACGAGCGGGCCGGGATGGCCGCGCTCTGCGCCGCGGAGCGGCCGGGATCGGGGTCGTCCCCGCCTCCCGAGCCGATCGGGATCGTGCTCGCGAAGAAGCCGGAGAAGCGCCAGTCGCGCCCCAGCGGGCGCATGTGGGTGAGGCCGAGAAGCGGGTTCGAGAAGGCGCTCGCGGACGGGTTGGCCGACGTCGCCGGGTCGTTGTGGATGAACGTCTGCCGGAAGATCGGCACCCAGCGGGGGCTGGCGCGCCACGTCGCGATCAGGCTGGTCACGTACGTCGCGCCGCCGCTACCCGACGCGGGGTCCTCGAGGAACGCGAGCGTCTCGTCGACCCGCACCACGGTGGTCGGCACGACCGGCCGCAGGAGCCAGGGAAGGGAGTAGGGAGGCGGTGGGGGCGGCGGGCTGGCCGGCTGCGCCGGCGCCGCGCCAGGCACACATATAAGAAGAAAGGACAGCACGGCAAAGGCCGGTCCGTGCCGACCCATCGTAACTCGTTCTGTCATATCGCTCCCCTCGATCGCCCTGTTGTCCGGGCGCCCGCGGAGACTACCCCGACTGCGCTGTCTTGTATACGCAAAACGATCATGGCCTGCCGACCCAGGAGTACTGCCAGGCGATGGACGCGATCTTGTAGTCCCCCCCGAACCGCACGTACGCCCCGTCGGCGTACCCGGCCTTGATCGACTGGCGGCGGGTCAGGGGCACCGAGGCCGTGATGCCGATGCGGGAGCTGCGCTGCTCCGTCAGGGGGTTCTCGACGCCATTGAGGCTGGTGCGGCCGCCGTTCCAGAAGTTGGCGTCCAGCGAGACCCAGAGCCGCGGCTTGATGTCGTAGCTCAGGTGCGTCTCGAATGCCGTGATCGGCTCCTGCGTCTGGGCCTGCGTGCCGGGCACGAAGGCGTTGCGCGAGAAGAACTCGGGGTTGCGTGTGAAGAACCACACCGCGGCGTACGCGTCCACGATGAACCGGCCCCAGCGGCGCGAGAGGCCGACCTCCGGCTTGAACGCCCATCGGTTGGCGCCCAGGTTGATGAGCTTGGTGGGGTCGTACTGCCCCGTGGGCGCCACGATCTTGAGGCTGGCGCCGACGAGCGTGCGCTGCCGCCACTGCCGGAACTCGCCCAGGTCCATCGACGGCGCGCCCACCAGGTTCACCGAGAAGCGGTACACGGAGTCGAAGAGCCCGGACCGGCGCGCCTCCATCTCCGCCGTGTTGACGGTGCCCTTGAACGTGCCGACGCCGTAGGCGAGCGTGGCGGTGGCGTTGGCCGATCGTCCCAGCAGGCCGAACGAGTGGTAGAGCGTCACCGCCGACATGTTGAGCCGGCCCGTCGAGTCCGTGATGGGCACGGTGCCCTCGAAGAGCAGCTCGCCGTCGTTGAACACGTCGCTCACGGTCACGCCGTTCGTGCGCAGGGGCGTGATGACGTAGGCCCGTGGCGACAGGTCCTGGGCCCCGACTCCGGAGACGGCGCCGACGAGGAGCAGCACGGCGGCGCAGCTCCGCAGCGCGGCATGCCCGCACGCGCCGCCGGGACGCGGCGCGCTCAGTATGCCTCGAGCCCGGCCGCATGGAACGCGGCGCAGGTCCGCGCGACCTGCTCCGCGCTCGGCGGCTCGACGTGGTCCAGCGCGTAGTCGAGGCCCAGCTCCTTCCACTTGAACCGCCCCATCTGGTGGAACGGGAGGACGTCCACGCGCCGGACCGTTCCCAGCCCCGCGGCGAACCGCGCGATCGCGTCGACGTCCGCGGGGTCGTCCGTCAGACCGGGCACCAGCACGAAGCGCACCCAGATCGGGCGGCCCAGCGCGGCCAGGCGGCGCGCGAACTCGAGCGTCGGCGCCACGTCCATGCCGGTGAGGTGGCGGTGACGCTCGGGGTCCCAGCCCTTGAGGTCCAGCAGGACCAGGTCGATGGTCTGCAGCTCCGCGTCGCTCAGGCGGCTGCCCAGGTAGCCGTTCGTGTCGAGCGCCGTATGGATCCCCATCGCCTTGGCCGCGGCGAAGAGCTTCACCGCGAAGCGGTCCTGCATCAGCGCTTCGCCGCCGCTGAGCGTGAAGCCGCCGCCCATCGTCTTCAGTCCGTGCCGGTACCGTCCGAGCTCCTCGGCGGCCTGGGCCAGCGTGACCGGGATGCCGTTCGTCAGCGTCCAGGTATCGGGGTTGTGGCAGTACAGGCAGCGCCACATGCAGCCGGCCGTCCAGGCCACCACGCGGACGCCCGGCCCGTCGACGGTCGAGCCCGTAGTGAACGAGTGCAGGAAGCCCATGTCGCCGGTCGCGAGCGCGGTCCGCACGTCCGTCTCCGGGACGCCCCGGCCGAGGTGCACGCGCAGCTCGTACGGGCTCTTCGCGGCCAGGGGAGTGGGCGCCACGCGCTACCCGTGGAACGTGCGGTTGATCACGTCCATCTGCTGCTCGCGCGAGAGGCGCACGAAGTTCACCGCGTACCCCGAGACGCGGATGGTGAGGTGCGGGTACTTCTCGGGATGGTCCATGGCATCGACCAGCATCTCGCGGTTCAGCACGTTCACGTTCATGTGGTAGCCGGTCGAGCCGAAGAAGGCGTCGAGCATGCCCCTGAGGTTGGTGACCCGGTCCTCGGCCACGCGCCCCAGGCCGCCGGGCACCAGCGAAGCGGTGAGCGAGATGCCGTCCGCCGCGTCCCGGTAGGGGATCTTGGCCACCGAGGCCGCGGAGGCTTGCAGTCCGTGCGTGTCGCGCCCGTGCATGGGGTTGGCTCCGGGCGCGAACGGCTCGCCCTTGCGCCTCCCGTCGGGAGTGTTGCCGGTGGCCTTGCCGTAGACCACGTTCGACGTGATGGTCAGGATGGACTGGGTGTGCAGCGCGTTGCGGTAGGTCGGGTGCTTGCGCAGCTTGCCCATGAAGGTGCTGACCGCCCACGACGCGAGGTGGTCCACGCGGTTGTCGTTGTTCCCGAAGACGGGGAACTCGCCTTCGGTCCGGTAGTCGGTCACCAGGCCCCGCTCGTCGCGCACGACGTGCACCTGCGCGTGCTTGATGGCGGACAGGCTGTCGGCCACCACCGAGAGCCCCGCCATGCCGAACGCCATCGTGCGCACCGGCGCGTAGTCGTGCAGCGCCATCTCGATCCGCTCGTAGGCGTACTTGTCGTGCATGTAGTGGATGACGTTCATGGCGTTCACGTAGACGCCCGCCAGCCAGTCCATCATCCGCTCGAGCCGCGCCACGACGTCGTCGAAGTCGAGCGTGTCGCCCTTCACGGGCTCGAAAGCGGGCGCCACCTGGTCGCCGCTGATCTCGTCCCGGCCGCCGTTGATGGCGTAGAGCAGGCACTTGGCCAGGTTGGCGCGCGCGCCGAAGAACTGCATCTGGCGGCCCATGAGCATGGGGGAGACGCAGCAGGCGATCGCGCCGTCGTCGCCCCAGGCGCTGCGCATGATCTCGTCGCTCTCGAACTGGATGGAGCTGGTGTCGATCGCGACCTTGGACGCGAAGCGGCGGAACCCGTCGGGGAGCCGGGGGGAGTACCAGATCGTGAGGTTGGGCTCGGGCGCGGGCCCCAGGTTGTAGAGCGTCTGCAGCAGGCGGAAGCTGGTCTTGGTGACCAGTGACCGACCGTCGTCGCCCATGCCGCCGATCGACTCCGTCACCCAGGTGGGGTCCCCGGCGAACAGCTCGTCGTACTCGGGCGTGCGCAGGAAGCGCACGATGCGCAGCTTGATCACGAAGTCGTCGACGATCTCCTGGGCCTGGGACTCGGTGATCAGGCCCTCGGCCAGGTCCCGCTCGAAGTAGACGTCCAGGAAGGTGCTGGTGCGGCCCAGGGACATGGCCGCGCCGTTCTGCTCCTTCACGGCCGCCAGGTACGCGAAGTAGAGCCACTGGACGGCTTCGCGCGCGCTCCCGGCCGGGCCCGAGATGTCGCAGCCGTACTTCGCGGCCATCTCCTTGAGCTCGGCCAGGGCTCGGATCTGCTCGGACAGCTCCTCGCGGTCGCGGATGATCGCGTCGGTCGAGTGCTGGCCGTCGAGCTCCTCCTTCTCCTGCTTCTTGCGCTCGATCAGCCGGTCGACGCCGTACAGGGCCACGCGCCGGTAGTCGCCGATGATGCGGCCGCGGCCGTACGCGTCGGGCAGGCCCGTGAGGATGTGCGAGCTGCGGCAGCGCCGGATGTCGGCGGTGTAGGCGTCGAAGACGGCATCGTTGTGCGTCTTGCGGTACTTCGTGAAGGCCTCGACCACGTGGGGGTCGGGCGTGTAGCCGTACGTCTTGAGCGCGCCCAGGATCATGCGGAAGCCGCCGTTGGGCATGATGGCGCGCTTGAGCGGCGCTTCCGTCTGCAGGCCCACGATGATCTCGTTGTCCTTGTCGATGTAGCCGGGCCCGTGCGCGGTGATCGAGGTGGGCACCTGGGAGACGTCCAGCACGCCCTTGCGCCTCTCCTCGACGAACAGGTCGTTGAGCTTCGCCCAGATGCCGAGCGTGCGCGCGGTCGCGGGGGCCAGGAACGACTCGTCGCCCCCGTACGGCGTGTAGGTCTGCTGGATGAAGTCGCGCACGTCGATCCGCTTCTGCCAGAGCCCGCCGCGGAACCCGCGCCAGGCGCTGGCGGCCTGCGCGGCCTTCGCGGTCTTCGTGTCGGGCGACGTGGTCGATGACATGGTGCCTGCTCCTATCGCGACAGCATGAAGTTCGCCCGCTCGAAGGCCGCGGGGTCGGCGACCCGGCCGAAGCCCATGTTGCCGCGCATCTCGTCGAGGGACGGCCAGTCGTTCTCGCGCATCCAGGCCTCGATCTCGGCCCGCAGGGTGGCGAGGTGGGCCGGGCCGTGGCGGAGGAGCGCTCCCACCAGCTGCGTGACGTGGGCGCCGGTCATGGTCGCCTTGACGACGTCGAGCCCGGTCTGCACGCCTCCCGTCACCGCGAGCGAGGCCTTGACCCGGCCGGTGAGGGCGGCGACGCCACGCAGCCGGAGCGAGAGGTCCCGGCCGTCCGAGGGCGGGAACGTCCGGACGACCTCCAGCTCCACGACGTCGATGTCGACGTGGTGGAAGCGCGTGAACAGGGTGAGGCCGTCGGCGCCCGCCGCGTCGAGCTGGCGGGCGAAGTGGGCGAAGGCCGTGAACAGCGGCGCCAGCTTGACGGCGACGGGGATGCGCACCGTGCGCTTCACCGCGCGCACCAGCTCGATCATCCCGCTCTCGACCTCGGCCGCGCTGCGGTCGGGGTCGCTGGCGGCGTGGTACAGGTCCAGCTCCAGCGCGTCGGCCCCGGCCTGCTCCATCAGGCGCGCGAACGACGTCCATCCCCCGGGGGTCGACCCGTCGAGGGAGGCGAGGACCGGCACCCCCACGGCCTGCTTCACGCGGCGCAGGTGCTCGAGGTACTCGTCCGGACCGAAGGGGATCTCCGGGTCGGGCGCGTAGCTCATGGCCTCGCCGGACGAGTCCTCGTGGTTCTCCGAGTTGAAGAAGGCGTCCATCTGCTCGCCCTTGACTTGTTCCTCGTAGAGCGAGCGCAGCACGAAGGCGGAAGCGCCCGCGTCCTCGAGCCGGCGGACGGTGTCGAGGTCGTCGGTGAGCGGCCCCGATCCCACCACCAGCGGGCTCCCGAGCGGAAGGCCGAGGTAGGTCGTCGCGAGGCTCATGCGTCCTCCTTCGCGGGGGGCGGGGCCGGCGCCTCGGGCGCCGCCGCGACGGCCGCGGTCTCGGGCGGCGCGACCTTGATCCCGGCCAGCTGCTGGTAGACGGAGTAGCGGCGCCGCGCCGCCTCCTCGGAGTCCGCCACGAACTGCTTGAAGCGCGCGGGGTCGGCCCGCTCGACCACCCGGAAGCGGGACTCGTTGCGCATGTAGTCGCCGACCTTGGCCTTGGGCGCGCCGTAGTCGAGGTGCAGCGGCGCCTCGCCCTTCGCGATGCGGGCGGGATCGAAGCGATAGAGCGGCCACACGCCCGAGTCCACCGCCAGCTTCTGCTGGGAGGCGCCCTGGGCCATGTCGTACCCGTGCGCGATGCAGTGGCTGTACGCGATGATGAGCGACGGGCCGGGGTAGGCCTCGGCCTCCAGGAACGCCTGCGCGGTCTG
>JAICEW010000366.1 GCA_025923995.1 Vicinamibacteria bacterium
CGTGGGCCGCAGCGTCCGCCTGGGCGGCGTGCCCCACCAGGTGATCGGCGTGATGCCGCCGGCGTTCGAGATCCCGCTGGTGCCGGACGAGCTGTGGGTACCGACCGCGTTCTCTCCGCGCGAGCGCCTGGAGTTCGATGCGCACTACCTCACCGTGTTCGGGCGCCTGGCTCCGGGCGCCGGGCCGCGGGAGCTGGCGGCCGACCTCGCCCGCCTGGGGCCGATCCTCGAGCGCCTCCGGCCGCGGGAGAACGAGGACCGCCAGCTGCGGGGCGAGAGCCTGCTCGACAGCGTCGTGGGCGACCATCGCCGCCGGCTGCTCCTGCTGCTGGCGGCGGTCGGCCTGGTGCTGCTGATCGCGTGCGTCAACGTGGCCAGCCTCCTGCTGGCCCGTGGCGCCGCGCGCACGCGGGAGCTGGCGGTGCGGTCCGCGCTGGGCGCCGGCGGGCGACGGCTGGTCCGGCAGCTCCTGGCGGAGACCGCCGTGCTGGCCGCCCTGGGCGGGGTGACCGGCGTCGCGCTGGCGGGCGCGCTCGTGCGCGCGATCGTGACGCACGGGCCGCAGGACGTCCCGCGGCTCTCGGAGGCGCGCCTCGACGGCGCGGCGCTCGCGGTGGCCTTCTCCCTCACGGTGGTCGCGACGCTGCTGGCCGGGCTCGCGCCCGCGGTGCGCGCCGCGCGCACGGACGTGGCCCAGCTCGGCCTGAACGGGCGCACGGGCGCGACCTTCGTGCGCGACCGTCTGCGCCGCGGGCTGGTGATCGCGGAGGTGGCGGTCGCGGTCATGCTGCTCAACGGCGCCGCGCTGGTCCTGCGCAGCGCGCACAATCTGGAGCGGGTCCCCACCGGGTTCGAGCCCGCGGGCCTGCTGTCGGTGCGCGTCGCCTTGCCTTCGAAGGAGTATCCGGGCGACGAGGCGCCCGCGGCGTTGTTCGAGCGCGTCCTCGAGCGCCTGCGCGTCGCGCCGGGCATCGCGGAGGCGGCGGCGTCCTCGCGCCCGCCGCTGGTCGGCGAGGTGAGCTACGGGATGCTGCCCGAGGGCCGCCCGGACGAGCCCAGCAGCCGCATCGACACGCGCGTGCAGCTGGTGACGCCCGGCTACGTCGAGGCCATGCGCATGCGCGTCGTGGAGGGGCGCTCGTTCGGGGAGTCCGACCGTCGCGGCGCGCCGCGCGTGATGGTCGTCAGCGACGCGTTCGCGCGCGCCGCGTGGCCCGGCCAGGACGCGATCGGCAAGCGCGTGGCGTGCTGCGAGCGGCTCGAGACCGGTCCCTCCTGGAAGGAGGTCGTCGGCGTGGTGGCGGCGACGCGGTCGCGCGGCCCGGCCGAGGACGGCGCGGTGGAGGTCTTCCTGCCGATGGCCCAGGCTCCGCAGCGGGCCTTCGACGCCACCGACCGCAACGTGGCCCTGCTCCTGCGCGCGCGCGAGGGCGCGCCCGAGTCCCTGGTGGGCCAGGTCCGCGCCGCCCTGCAGGCCGAGGACCCCCGGCTGCCGCTCTTCGACGTGGCGACGATGGACGAGCGGTACGCGCGCACGCTGGCGCCCGCACGGTTCAGCGCGTCGCTGCTGGCGGCGCTGGGAGCGACCGGCCTCTTCCTGGCCGCGATCGGGCTCTACGGCGTCATCGCGTACCTGGTCGGCCAGCGCACGCAGGAGATCGGCGTGCGCCTGGCGCTGGGCGCGACGCGGAGGGACGTCGTGATGCTGGGCCTGCGCGAGGGGCTCCGGTCCGTGCTGCTGGGAGTCGGGCTGGGCGCGGTCGGGTGCCTCCTGCAGGCCCCGCTGCTGGAGCGCCTGCTGTTCGGCGTGGCCGGGCGCGACCTGGGGACGCTGGTGTTCGTCTCGCTCGTGCTGCTCGCCGTCGGACTGGCCGCCAGCGCGATCCCCGCGCGGCGCGCCGCGCGCATCGAGCCGCGCACCGCGCTGGCCTAGCCGTCCGCTCCGCTGTCGCCGGCCACCACGAACACCGGCCACTCGCCCGGCGCGCCCTCGAACGTCCGGACCCCGTGCTCGGAGAAGCGCAGGCCGGAGCCGGCGACCAGGTCCACGACCGTCCGCGACACCAGCACGCTGCCGGGCTCCGCCTCGTCCGCGAGCTGCGCGCCCATCTCCACCACCAGGCCGCGCGGCTCGGCCAGCAGGGGCTCGCACTCGCCGGTGTGCAGCCCCGCTCGCAGCCGCAGGCCCAGCCGCTCCGCCGTCTCGGACAAGCGGAGGGCGCAGCGCACCGCGCGGGCGGGTCCGTCGAACAGCACGGACACGCGGTCGGCGGTGACCAGCAGCGACCGCCCGCGGAAGCGCTCCACCTCGCGCGCGACCGCGGCCTGGAACGAGCGGATGGCGGCCAGCCGCCCGGGGCCGCCGGTCGTCTCGTCCAGGCTCGCGCACAGGATGGTGGCCAGCACGCGGTCGGCCTGGACGCGGCCGGCGAGTCCCGTCAGGAAGTGCTGGATGGGGGCCAGCAGCGACTCCTGGTCGCCCACGAACGGCAGGTGGTCCTCGCCAGGGACCTCGATCCATCGCGCGCCCGGGACCTGGCGGGACAGGAAGCGGCCCTCCTCGACGCTCAGGCAGCGGTCGTGCGTGCGGTGGAGCACCAGCGTGGGCACCCGGATGGTCGGCAGCACGTGCCGCACGTCGATCTCCGCGTTCATGTGCGTGAGGCCGAGCGCGGCGCCGGGGCTCGCGCCCATGCGCAGGTACGACGCCCACCACTGGCGGAACGCGGGATCGTCGGCCCGGCTGGGCGCGCGCTCCTCGAGCCCGACCGGCCCGCCCCAGCCGCGCGCGATGGCGCCGCCGAAGGCGTCGCGCTCCTCGCGCGTCGTGCCCCAGGGGTACCCGGTGTCGCGCAGACGCTTCGCGTAGCTGCCGACCATCACCAGCGCCTCGGTGCGCTCGGGGTAGGTGGCCGCGAAGAGGCTGCACATGGGCCCGCCCTCGGACACGCCGAGCAGCGCGGCCCGGGGCGAGCCGACCGCGTCCATCACCGCGCGCACGTCGTCCATGCGCTGCTCGAGCGTCGGCAGCTCGCCCACGCGGTCGCTGAGGCCGGTCCCGCGCTTGTCCAGCAGGATCAGCCGGGAGAAGGACGCGAGCCGCAGGAGGAAGCGCGCGAAGCTGGGCTCCTTCCAGAAGTACTCGAGGTGCGAGACCCAGCCCATCACGAACACGAGGTCGAGCGGGCCGTCGCCCACGACCTGGTACGCGATGTTCACCTCGCCGCTCCGCGCGTAGTGCACGCGCGGGGTCATGGGGAGGACGCGCTCGTCTCGCGGCGGGACCGGCGAGGCCACGGCCGGGGCCACGGGCGCCACGAAGCGGTAGCCGCGCCGGTGCGCGGTGGCGATGAAGCGGGGCGCGCCCGCGTCGTCGCCCAGCGCGCGCCGCACCTCGCGGATGCACGACTTGAGGGCACCGTCGCCGACGTAGAGGCCCGGCCACACCTCGTCCAGCAGCTGCCGCTTGGAGACCAGCCGGCCGGGGTGGGCCGCCAGGTGGTGCAGCACCGCGAACGCCTTCGGCGTGAGCGGGACGGTACCGGAAGGGCCGTGGAGCTGGCCGCCGGAGGGGTCGAGACGGAACGGACCGAACGTGAGCGTGGACGCAGGAACCATGCGGTAGAAGTCGTGAGCGGCCGAGGACGCAACCACCATTGACGCCATCATCAGCCTCGTCGAACACCCCAATGTACGGAATGCGCGCCGGGCGCCGCCAGTCTCCGCAGACCGGAAGTGGATCCGACGATGGCTGGTCCGCGCGGCCTGACTTTCGTCAGGGCCGGGCACGTCCCGACCCGATTCCGCCCCCGTCCTGACCGCAGCGCCCGAACCGCCGGGCGAGCGGCTCGTACTCATCGGCCGACGGCGCGCGCGTCGCGCGCCGCGTGCGAAGAGAGATGGAGCCGAAACGATGAGACTGCCGATGTTCATGCTGATCGCCGCGCGCGCCCTGGCCCGCGCCTTCCGCACCCTTGTCCTGCCGCTGGCACTCACCGGCACGGCGGCCGCGCTCGCGCAGCCCGCCGACCCCGCGGACCCGCAGACCGGGCTCGTGTTCTCGCCCTGCGCGGACGCGCCCTGGCTGGACTGCGGGGCGCTCGAGGTGCCGCTGAGCTACGCGGCGGACGGCCGCACCGTGAAGCTGGCCGTCGCGCGCCTCCGCGCGGCCGACCCCTCGCGCCGCATCGGCGTGCTGTTCGTGCACCCGGGCGGGCACGAGTCGGGCGTCGCGTTCCTGCGCGACGTGGTGCCGCTCATCCCGCGCTTCCTGGAGGTGGGCGAGCGGTTCGACGTCGTGAGCCTCGACCCGCGCGGGACCGGGCGCAGCAACCCGCTCCACTGCGACTTCGATCTTCTCCCGCCGCCGAAGGCCGAGGACGACGCGACCCAGATCGCGTACTTCGACGACTACGGCCGCCGCGTGGCCGCACAGTGCCTGGACAGGGACCCCGCCTTCGTCCGCTCGATCACGGGCAACAACTTCGCGCGCGACATCGAGACGCTGCGCGCGGCCCTGCACGAGGACCAGCTCAGCTTCGCGATGGCCTCGAACAGCGGTCCCGTCGCGGCGGTGTATGCCACTCTCTTCCCCAAGCGCGTGCGCGCGATGATCCTCGACTCGCCCGTGGGACCCGAGCACCGCGACTACTGGATCGACCGGCGCATCGAGCAGGGGGGCAGCTACGAGCGCACGCTGCAGCGCGTGGACCAGCTCTGCCAGCGCATCCCCGACTGTCCGCTGGTGGACGTCGGCGTGCGGAACGCGTTCGACCAGATCGCAGCACGCCTCGAGGCGAACCCGCTGCCGCTGCCCGGCGGCGGCGTGTTCACCGCGGAGGACTTCGCGTCCACGTTCTTCTTCCTGATGCCGCGCGAGCAGGCCTGGGCGCCGACCGTGAACGCGCTGGCGGGGGCCCTGGACGGCGACCTCTCGCCGTTCATCGGCATCTTCCAGTTGGGCGGGGAGGGGGACGACGGCGTCGTCGCGCGCCTGTGCAACGACTACGGCACGCGCCGCGACGCCGCCGACTACCTGCCCATCACGGAGGCGGCGGGCACGGAGCATCCGCGGTTCTTCGACCGGCAGTTCCTGCGGTTCGACGCCGCCATGTGCGCGTCCTGGCCGCCGGCCGACCCGCCGATCATCCGGAACGCGAAGCTCGCGGTGCCGGCGCTCACGTTCCACTCCGAGTTCGACTCGGACGCGCCGTTCGCGTGGAGCCAGCGTCTGGGCCAGGCGATGGGGAACGACCGGCACATCGTCCGCTACCAGGGCGGAGGTCACGGCGTCATCGACCGCGAGCAGCCCTGCATCGCGGACGCGGTGGACGCCTACATCTTCGACCTCGAGCTTCCGAAGGAAGGGCTCGCGTGTCCCGCCGAGGTGGCGCCGCCGTCGGCGTCGCTCGAGTCGCTGGCCTCGCGTCCGTCGGTGGCGCTCGAGGGGCCGGTCCGGCCCGGCCGGCGGTAGCTCGTGGACGGCCGGTGCGGGCTCGGCTCGCACCGGCCGTGGTCGTCAGTCGGTCGCGAAGCGGGCCGGCCCCTGCGGCGTGGCAGCCGAGAGGGCCAGCCGGACCTCCTCCCAGGCGCGGCTCAGGAGGATGCGCGCCTCGATCCAGTGCATGTGCGCGGGTGCTTCGCCCGGGCCCGCCAGCTCGAGCATGTCCAGGGCGCGCTTGATCGCGGCTTCGGCGTTCTGCAGGATGAGCATCCGATGAGGATACGGATGCGAGAGCCGCGCGGGCCCTTGTGACGGCTTCGCCGACCGTCACATGAGCGCCACGCACCTGTTCCTGGCCGCGCCCGCGGCCGCGTTCGGCGAGGTCTCGACGGGGCTGCGCATCGCGAGGGAGCTGGTCGCCCAGGGCGACCGCGTGGTCTTCCTGGCCGGCGCGGACGTGGCGCTGCTGTTCGAGGGAACCGGCGTCACGCACCGGCCGGTCGACGCGGACGTGCTGAGCCTGGAGCGGTTCGTGCCGCGCCTGATCGAGCGCGAGCGTTGCGCGAGCCTGACGCTCGTGGACGTCGCGTCGGTGTATCTCACGCTCGATCCCATCGGGGTGGACCTGGGCTTCCTCGAACGCCTGGCAGTCCCCGTGATCGCGCTCGACTTCTGGAACCTGCGCCGGGCCGGGCCCGAGTGGGACTTCGGCCGCGCCGCGACGCCGATCCCTCCCGCGGCGCTCGCGTTCGAGCGCCGGCTGCTGCCGGTGCCCATCGCACCTCCCGACGCGGGGAAGGGCGTGTTCGCGGCGCTGCCGACGCCGGCCGCGCGGCCGGGCGCGCGTTCCGC